>DATHNL010000084.1:0-21261 GCA_035486035.1 Gemmatimonadaceae bacterium | reverse complement strand
GGCGATGAGGGCTTGAAAGAGGCGATGCATGCCGCGGCCGATGGCCTCGTGCACGTGTCGAACTTGTATCGCACCGAGCCCGGCGAGTCGCTGGCGCGCTGGTTCGTCGAGCACTCGTTCGCCGACCGCGTGTTCTTTTGTAACTCGGGCGCCGAGGCGAACGAAGGCGCGTTCAAGTTCGCTCGCCGCTGGGCTCGAACCATTGGCGGCGCCCCCAAGCACGAGATCGTGGCCCTGCGCGGCGCCTTCCACGGCCGGTTATTCGCATCGCTGGCGGCAACTGATCGGCCGTCGTATCGACTGCCATACCGCCCGTTGGCCGGGGGCATCACCATCGCCGAGCGCGATCTGCGCGAGCTCGATGGCATGCTCGACGCGGAGACGGTCGCGGCCGTCATCGTCGAGCCCGTGCAGGGCGAAGGTGGCGTGCGGGTGCTCGACGAAGGGTTCTTGCGCGAGCTGAGAGCGCTCACGCGGGAACGCAAGATCGCGCTGATTCTGGATGAGATTCAGTGTGGGCTCGCTCGCACGGGTTGGCTGTTTGCCCACGAGCGGTCCGGCATTACGCCGGATCTCATGACGCTGGCCAAGCCGCTCGCGGGCGGATTGCCGATGGGTGCGATTCTGCTGTCGGACGAGATCGCGCGCGCGGTGCAGCCGGGCGATCACGGCACGACCTTCGGCGGCGGTCCGTTCGTCGCCGCGGTCGCGCGCTATGTCGTCGAGCGGCTCAGCGACGAGACTTTGCTGGCCACGGTGCGCGCCCACGGCGCATGGCTGGAGGCCGCGCTCGGCGAGTTGTCGACTCGGCGCTCGGACATCCGTGCTATCCGTGGCGTCGGGCTCATGTGGGGCATCGACACCGTGCAGCCGGCCGCTGACATCGTGCGGCGCGCGCGGGATCGGGGGCTCCTCGTGTTATCCGCGGGCGACCATACGGTTCGCCTGTTACCTCCTCTGACCATTCGTCGCGATGAGTTGGCCGATGGGCTGTCGCGGCTCGAGGCATCACTGGCATGAATAACGTGATCTATCGGCGTGGGCGTGATTCCGACGTCAACAATATTGCTGTTCTGATCAACGGGTATGCGGCCGAGCGGATCATGCTGCCGAAGACCGCCGATGCCATTGCGCTGAGCATCGAGGACTTTGTGGTTGCGACCGATAGGCACGGCCGACTGCTCGGCTGCGCAGCGCTCAGGGAGTACGCGCCGTCGCTCGCCGAGGTCGCGTCCGTTGCGGTCGCGCGGACGGCCCATGGGATGGGCATTGGCCGGCACCTCGTCGAGCGCATTGAAGACCTCGGCGCCGCGCGCGGCATCACCGAAGTGTTCGCGTTGACGCTGACGACCGGGTTCTTCGAGTCGATGGACTACGCGGTGGTCGACCGCGCGCGGTATCCCGAGAAGATCTGCCGAGATTGTGTGATCTGCCCGCGCCGTATGGCGTGCGACGAGATCTGCGTGTCGAAACAGCTACACGCCGGCGTGGCTCTTCGGCGCGACCGTAAACTCGTCGCGTAGACGCTCGAGGGACTCGTCGCCGCTCATCCGCGCGATCACGCGGACGGCGTCCGGGCGCGCGTCGCTGCTGTCGGGCACGACGTGCACCATGATCCGATAATGCGCTCCGGAGCGCCCGGCGACGTCGACCGTCGCCGGGTCGTCTCCGCACGCACGGCGGAGCTCGGCGTACGGCCGGCGACGGTAGCGATCCACGCACTCTCGCAATAAGCGCCGCGCCTCCTGATCACTCATGAGCGCGAGCCAACGTTCGAGTGCTGGGCGTTGAGGTTCAGAATCCAATGTTCAAACCCGCCGAGAAGGCGTAATTGTTGTTGTTATTTTGCGCCGTGACTTGCGTCGTCGTCGTGCCCCCGCCGGCGGCGGGTACGATTACCGTATGTGGCACGTTGAACATCGCGATGTAGTCCTTCGCCATCAGTCGCAAGCCGACTTGTCGCGTGAAATGATAATCAAAGCCTACACCACCGTTCCATGCAAAACGTGCATCGGTTGCGATACCGCCATTGTTGTAATTGTACAACCGATAGTCGACACCGCCTGCACCCACCTGCACGAATGGCACCAGCCAATGACGATCCGCGGCGCGAAATGGCGCCATGAGCTGGAGTCCGCCGTCGTAGACCCAGATACCTGAGCTATTCGAGGAGAACACTCCGCCATACCCGTATGGCGTCACTCTTTGGTTCGAAGTCGCGTACCCGAGCTCGCCGAAAACCGCGACGTAGCGCGTTAAAGACAGCGAGACTTGGCCGCCGAAGATCGGGCCATTCGGAAGCTGCACATCCTGGCCCAACGGGCCGTTGATATAGCGACCGAAGTCGATATAGCCGACGTAGGGCGTGATTTGGAAAGCCGGCAGCGTCGAGCCTGGCACGCGATAGTAGGGTCGATCGACCCACTGCGCGGAAAGCGTCGAAACTGTCAGCGGGAACGCGAACAACGCGAACAACAGCGCCTTACGGAACATCGGTCCTCCGACCGGGGGGGCATCGTGTCTAAGGCAGGCTCGGTGCCGGGGCGGTCGCGTAAGTAAATCAACAACTTACGGGCTCGCCTCAAGATGAAATGTCGTCGTTCGAACACGAGTGCTGTCCCAAGGGGATGACATAAGCTCCCGATTGTTGCGCGGCTCCGCCGCGCGTCGAGGCAGTGGCTACGCACTGCTCGACTGGTCGGTTGACCTTAGCTCGGCTGCGCCGAGCCAGCGCCCGATTGTTGCAGATCAGATACGCGCACTTGCTGTGCGGCGCTAGCTTAGGCGGCGTGAATCGGCTCTCATTGGCACTCGGCGCGCTGACGCTCCCGCTCGCCGCCGTCGCGCAGACCAAGGCTCCTCCGCCGCCGCTGCCCACGCTGGTCGTGTTCCTGACCGTCGACCAGATGCGCTCTGACTATTTCCCGCGCTTCCTGCCGCAGCTCACTGGCGGACTCGGCCGGCTCTATCGCCGTGGCGCCGTGTTCACGCAGGGGTACCAGGACCACGCGATCACCGAGACCGCGCCAGGTCACGCCGCGGTGCTTTCCGGGCGATTCCCGCGGCATACCGGCATCGTCGCCAACAGCGCTGGCGTGCTCGACGTGCAGACGCCACTCATCGCGATGAACGACACCGGCGCCTCGCCGTTTCGGTTTCGCGGGTCGACGCTGATCGACTGGATGCGCGTGCGCGACTGGCGTTCGCGCGCACTGTCGGTCTCGCGCAAAGATCGCGCGGCGATTCTTCCGATCGGGCGGGCGCATCAGACGGCCGTGTGGTTCGTCGCGAACGGCAACTTCACGACGAGCACCTACTACTCCGACACGCTGCCGACCTGGCTCACCGAGTTCAACGCGAAGCGACTGCCGCTCTCGTTCGCCGGTACATCGTGGACCCCACTGCTGCCCGATAGCGCGTATCCTGAACCGGACTCGGTCGCGTTCGAGAGCGGCGGCAAAGACTTCGTGTTCCCGCATAAGATGCCGCGCGACTCGACCGTCACGCGGGCTCTGGCGCAAACGCCGATGATGGATCAGCTCACGCTGGAGGTCGCGCTCGCGGGCGTGCGCGCGATGCACCTCGGCGAAGGGCCCGTGCCGGATCTGCTCCAGATCTCGCTTTCGACCACGGATGCGATTGGCCACCGGTACGGGCCCGATTCGAAAGAACTGCACGATCAGGTCGTGCGGCTCGACCGGTACCTCGGCGCGTTTCTCGACTCGCTCTATTCGATCCGCGACTCGACTCGGGTGATCTTCGCGCTGACCGCGGACCACGGAGTGGCGCCATTCCCCGAGGTGCACTCTGGGCGCTATCCCAATGCGGGTGCTGGGTATGTGAACGTCACGGGATTCTTTGAGTACATTCGCCAGGCGCTACCGCGCCATGGCGTCGATTCGACCGCGTGGCGGTTCTCCGAGGGATGTCTCTATGTGGACAGGGACAAGCTACGGGCTGGCGGTGTCGATCCGGATTCGCTTATCCGGGTCTTTTCGGCGAACGTGAGAGCGGTACCAGGAGTCGCGAGAATTGATGTGGTGAGGACGCTGGCGCAGAAGGACACCGTTCGCGATTTCATCGCTCGCCGCTGGTTCCACATGTTCCCGGACGACGTAGCGCCGGAGCTCGTCGTGACGCTCAAGCCGTACTGGTACTGGGGCGATCCGGGCGGGTCGGCGTCTCACGGGTCCGTGTACGACTATGACGCCTGGGTCCCGATCCTGTTCTACGGCCCCGCGTTCAAACCGGGCAAGTACACGAACACGGTGCGCGTCGTCGACATGGCGCCGACGCTCGCGGCCGTGCTCGGCGTCAAGCCGTCGGAGCGACTCGACGGCCACGTCCTCTGGGAAGCGTTGTCCGCGCCGCACCGTCCCACCGTTGTCGCAGCCGCCGGACGGTAGCCTCCAGCACGCATTCGATGCGGCGCGGTTCGGGCCTCAGCGCACGCTCAACCTGCGCGAAGGCCTGCCGAGCGGGGACGATGCCGTGCGGCGCGCCGAGGCGTGGTTGCGAGAGCGACAGGTGACCGTGCCCGGAGAGGAAGTGCTGGTCATCACCGGACGTGGTCAGGGGAGCACGGATGGCGTGCCGGTCATCCGCGAGGCGATCGTGCGGCTCTTGCCCCTGCTCAAGCGGCATGGTGTCATTGTCGAGGCGCGGGAGCATACGGCGGGCGCGTTTATCGTTCGCTTGGGTTCCCTCCGCGACTTAGTTGACGCCCCGCGTCGAAACCGGCGCCGCACGCCGCCGCCACGACCACGTGACCCGTCAGTTCTGCAGGGTCTCGATCCAGACACGCGCGACGGTCTTCGGCGCCTGGCCGAGACTGCACTCGACGCCTTCGGCGTCTCGCGTGGGCATGCGCCCGCGTTTGTCGCCGATGAAATGGTCCGGCAGTTTACGCGGCTCGTGAGCAGTATCGCGGAGGGGCCCGACAGGGACGTGCGACTGCGACAGGCCATCGACGCGGCGCTGGCCGAGTACGAGTAGGCGCGGCAGCGGGGCGAGTAGCGCGGCACCCGGCGAGTAGGCGCGGCACCGGCCGCCCACTAGACTTCGCGCGTGCGCGAGTACTTCCAGTTCGCCCTGATCACGTTCACGTCAGTTCTGGCCATCGTCGACCCGATCGCCGTGATCCCGACGTATCTGGTGATCACGAGCGGCGAGACGCCGGACGAGCGGGCCCGCACGGCGGGACGCGCCTGCCTCGCGGCGGCCATCCTGCTCAGCGTTTTCGCGGCCTCTGGACGTTACATCTTTCAGTTATTCGGCATCACGCTGCCCGCGTTTCGCATTGCGGGCGGGTTCATCCTCTGGCTCGTCGCCATGGATATGCTGCGCGGACAACGCACGACGCAGGAAACGCCCGCCGAGATCGTCGAGGGGCAAGAGAAGGACGACGTCGCGATTACGCCGCTCGCCGTGCCCATGCTCGCGGGTCCCGGCGCCATCTCGACCGTGATGGTGCTCGCGGGACAGGCGCGCGGCCCTTCGCAAAACATCGTGGTCTACGGTTCCATCGCACTCACCTCGCTCGCTTGTTGGCTCTCACTCCGTCTCGGAGATCGTCTGATGGCTCGGCTCGGCCGGACCGGCATACGCATCGTCACCCGCCTCATGGGACTTCTTCTGGCCGCGGTCGCGGTCCAGTTCGTGATCACGGGGGTGCGCGATGCGATGCACGCTTAGCCTGCTGTTGCTCGCTATTCCCGCGGGCGCGCAACTCCCCGGTTACACGCCCGCCGACGCGACGACCGAGCATGTGCTCGAGGCCAGCGTCATCGAGCGTCCGGCGCCGGCGACTGCCGATACCATCTCACGGACGCTGTCACACGAGCCGCACATGGCTGGATCGCCGGCCCAGGCGCGCACGCGGGATTACGTCATCGCGCGCATGAAAGCGTACGGCCTCGAGACATCGGTCCGGTCGTACGACGTCTACATGCCGTATCCTACGTCGGTTCACGTCTGGCGGACGTCGCCGGACCAGATGGAATTGCCGCTCGCTGAAGGCCCGGTGGCCGGGGACAGCACGTCAAGTGCCTATCCTCAGATTCCCGTGTTCAACGGCTACGGCGCCGCGGGAGATGTGAGCGGTGAAGTCGTCTATGTGAACTACGGGCTGATCGAGGATTACTCCCATTTGGATTCTGTGGGGGTATCAGTCGCTGGAAAAGTTGTCATGGCGAGATACGGCCATTCTTTCCGCGGCATCAAAGCGAGAGAGGCCGAGAAGCACGGTGCCGTCGCGTTGTTGATCTTCTCGGATCCAGCCGATGATGGCTTCGCGAGAGGAGATGTATTCCCGTCCGGCCCGATGCGCCCCGAGCAAGGCGTACAGCGCGGCAGCGTCATGAATGACAACGGCGACCCGTCGACGCCAGGCTATCCGAGCACCGCGGGCGCCAAGCGGCTCCCGATTGCGCAGATGGCGATCCCGCACATTCCCGTCGTGCCGATCTCGTATCGCAACGCGGCCGAGTTGTTGCGCGGCATTCACGATCGTGGCGCGCCGTGCGCCGGTGTGGGGCTCGCGATCTGCGTCGCCCGCGACCCCGAGTTGCCGGCGTCGTGGCAAGGCGGTCTGCCGTTCCGGTATCACGTCGGACCGGGACCGGTGACGGCGCGCGTCGCGGTGACCATAGACACGGGGACCGCCGCGTACAAGACCATCTGGGACACGTTCGGCATCGTGCGCGGCACGACGTATCCCGACGAGATGGTGATCATCGGTGGCCACCGTGATGCCTGGGGTCCTGGGACCGCGGACAACGTGAGTGGTTCGACCGCGATCCTCGAGGCCGCGAGGGCTGTCGCGGCCGAAGTCAAAGCCGGGCATCGGCCGAAGCGGACGATCGTGTTCGCGACGTGGGACGCCGAGGAGTGGGGGCTCATCGGGTCGACCGAGTACGTCGAGGACGATTCCCTGCGGATCGCGCGCGGGGCCGTCATGTACATCAACCTCGATGTCGCCGCCGCCGGCCCGAATTTCGGCGCGACGGGATCGCCGTCGCTGCGTGAGACGCTGCGATCGGTGCTCCGCGAAGTGCCCTCTCCCGCACCAGACTCGGGCACCGTGTATGACAGTTGGCGGCGCGCGGCGGATAGTACTGGACCCAAGTTCGGAGACCCGGGTGGCGGGTCGGACTTCGCCGGATTCTATAACCACCTCGGCGTGCCCATCATGGACTGGGGCTTCGGTGGGCCGACCGGTGTGTATCACTCGGCGTACGATGACTACCTGTGGATGACGCGGTTCGGGGATCCTGGGTATGTGCGGCATGCGGCCGCGGCGCGGATCGCGGCGGCCATGCTCCTGCGCGTCGCGAATGCGGACGTGCTGCCGTACGACTACGTCGAGTACGCCACGACCATGCGGGGGGACGTCGCGTCGCTCACTCGCGCGGCGAGCGCGAAGGGCATGACCGTGTCGCTCGATCCGATCAACGCGAGCATCGACAACTTCGAGCACGCGGCGCGCGCGTTCGCCACAAGCCGCGATGAGGCGCTCGGCCACGGTGCCGTCCCGGAGAGTGTGAACCTCGCGCTCTTGCGGGTCGAGCGCGCGTTGACGCGGCCAGAAGGGCTGCGCACGCGTCCCTGGTTCCGCAACCTCATCTTTGCAGCCGACGAGAATAACGGCTACGCGAATGTCCTGTTTCCGTCCGTGACCGAAGCCATTCGGTCAGGTGATCAAGCGCTCGTCACTCGC
The DNA here is from genome assembly GCA_035486035.1 of Gemmatimonadaceae bacterium. Lineage (GTDB taxonomy): Bacteria > Gemmatimonadota > Gemmatimonadetes > Gemmatimonadales > Gemmatimonadaceae > DASRDS01. The sequence continues at coordinate 13,544 of DATHNL010000084.1, read as the reverse complement.
GAGATCGCGGATCTTGCCGCCCGGTTCAACGCCGCGGCGCAAGCGCTCAACGACGCGGGGACGGCGTTACGGACTAAGTCGGGGGCGTAGTCGAGTGGACCGTCTGCGCCGGCGCCGGGCCCGTGGCGACTCCGGGCTCGGGGAGGTAGCCGAGCGCGAACGCGACGCTGATCGCGATGGTGAGCAGGCCGATGATGATGAGCGCCAGGTGACGTAAGCGCATCTGGCGGAGCCAGTGGCCGATCAGCGCGAGTCCGCGCGGTGGGCGGACGACGCGGGTGCGCGCCACCGGCGTGCTTCGACGCCGTGCCGGGGCTTCGACTGTTCTCTGCAGCGGTACCGGGCGGTCGGCGACTGGGCGCTCGGCGATCGGCATCGCGGCCGGTTCGGTTCTGAGCTCGACTCGCAGCTCGGCTCCAGCGCGGAGTGTGTCGCGCGTCAGTGACGTGTCGCCTTCCGTGGCAGCCGAGAGGACGCCGCTGGCGGCGAACGCCGAGAACAGCGGCATGTGCTCGGGCGGTCTCACGGTGGCGCGGACCGTTGGCGTCGAGACGCGAACAACGGGTGGCGTTGGCTCAGGTGCGAGTTTGGCCAATGGTGCGCGCATCGTACGGACGACGAGCTCGCCGGCCGGCGGGGACCCCGCGCGGTGGGCGACGTAGGCGCGCGGCAGAGTACGGCCCTGGGCGCTGCGCGTGCGTGGCATCAGGTTCCGGCGGCGAGACGCGTCGGCCGGTGCATCGAGCGTCGCGACCAGGCTGACCTCGCGGTCGAACAGCGGGAACCCGAACGATTCCGTCGACGGCAGGCGCGGGATCGGCAGCGACAGCGGTACCGACGTGAACGCCGAGCGGAATGCGCGGTCGAACTGCATCTCGAAGTTCATGCCGAAGGGCTGGCTTTCGGTGCGCAACTCGAGTCTCGGCTCGACGACACGTGGCTCCGTGCGCGCTTCGCGCGACACGTCGCCCACGGGCGCCGCGCGAAATTCGAGCTCGACTTCGACCTCGGGCTTGGCGGCTCGCGGCACATCGGCCGGTCTCGCGAGCACATCAGCCGGTCTCGCGAGCACATCGGCCGGTCTCGTGAGCGTGTCGGCCGATCTCGTGGGCATGTCGGCCGGTCTCGTGCGCATGTCGGCGAGCTCCGCGCTCGGCGATCGCGGTCGCTCGGTGCCCGGAGTTGACGTGCCCGGCGGTGACGCCACCCGCTGGTCGCCGGGAAGTGGCGGCACTCGCTGGTCGCCGATGGGCACCGCCCGCGCGAAGTGCGCGACGGTCTCACCCGGCCAATCAGGAAACTCGTTGGCGTCCGGCACGCGAGGAGGCGGTGCGTCGTCGCGCGGCGGCGGCGGACCGCGATCAGCGCTCGGCACCGGGATCGGCAGATCGACCGAAACCTCGACGTCGTGCTCGACGATGGGCTGGGCCGAGCGAGGAGGCTCGAGCGCGACGACGGAGCTCCGGGCTTCGGTCGGCGGAATGCCGACGGCGGCGCCACTGCATGCGCAGCCCGAGCGAGTCGCGAGGTCGATGAGAACCGGCTCGCTCAGGATGAGATGCTGGGCCAACTCCGCCGCGTACTCGAACCCCGCGACCTCCACGAGCTCGCGCGGCATGCTCTGACGCTCGAGCAACTGAGGCGTAGGCAACCCGCCCGGCTGCGAGAGACAGCGCCGCCGATCGGGCGCGAACATCGAGTTGAAGATCGTCGGCTGCTGCGATAGGATGATACCTTGGCCGCGCAACTCGGCGAAGAACGCCTTGGGCGCGACCTGCCGGTCGATCGCTTCGTCGTCGGCTGACGGACACGCGCCGACGTACGTGATGTCGATGGGTCGCCCCGCATAGAGCTGCCGCAGGTACCGCGCGGCCGCCACGGGCGGCGCGACGAAGGAGAGCATGAAGGGCGCCAGGTCTGGACCTGGGGCCAGTAACCGGTCGCGCACATACGAGCAGGTGCAGAAGACGGCGGGTCCGAGCGTCCGCTCCGCCAATCGCTCGATGCACCGCTCGGCGATGAGCTCATCGCCCCACGTCGCTGGTATCGCCGCGTCATATCCCCCGCGCGTGCAGGCATGCATAAGCTGCACGGGCGTAGCTGGGCGCGCGGCCAGGAACGCATCGGCACCAAGCAGCGCGAAGGATGGCCGAGACGGCGGGGGCGTCGGCTCCATGTTGGTATTAGAAATGAAGCTGACTCGACAGCAGAAGTCCAGACGGCCCAGACATTGCGACAGGAGGCCTTTGCACCTAAACAAAAAGGACGACCTGTGCACTACGAGACCGCCCGGTTGACCGCCGAACAGATGGCCGTCGCGAGCGGGTACGGCGCAAGGGCGACATGGCCAGCAGGGTTTGACATTTACCAGCGTGGGACAGAGGCAGAGGGGCTGTTTGTAGTACTCAAGGGCCGTGTCATACTCCGGACCCGGGTAAAGGCCGGCCGCGGATTTATCCCCGCCGTGGCGATGGCTGGTGGCACGTTCGGCGGCGAGGGTCTTGCCGCAACATCAAGAACTAGCGCCACTTACGTCACAGACGCAAAGGCCGACGACGAGAGCGAGACGCTCTATCTCAACGGGGTTCGGTTCCGAGAGTTCGTCCGGGAACATCCGCCGCAGGCGTTTGCATTGGTCGGCCAGGTTATGGCTGAGCACGCTACGTTGCTCGACAAGATGCGCGAGCTGGCGACGCTATCCGTTGAGCAGAGGTTGGTCGCCGTTCTGAGTCGGCTGGGGCGGCAGAAAATGTTCATGGATTCAGACGGGCAGATCATTCTGGACGTGGCCCAGAACCGGGTGCTCTGCGAGCTCGTCGGGGCAACGCGCGAGTCGGTTTCGCTGGTCATCGCCAAGCTCGTATCGGATGGGCTCGCTGAGCGGATCAACGGGACGATCGTGATCCCGTCCGTCTCGGATCTCATGGCGCGGTCCCAGGAGTCGCCGCGCGTCATCGGGGACATCGTCAAAGAACCACATCGCCCGGTGCCGGCCGCTTAGAGCCCTTTTGGGGCGGCGTATATTGCGCCGTCTCATATGCTCCCTCTCGATATCGTCACTGCGCGGGCCATCGACGCGCGGCATCCGCGCGGAGCCGACGGCATCATCGTCGGGGCGGAGTCTTTTGAGATAGCACCGGCGCCTGGATCTCGGCATCGTGGCGCTGTGCTGGCGCTACATGGCTTCGGGGATACGCCGCAAACCGTGCGTTATCTCGCAGAAGCTCTCGCGGCGCGAGGGTGGTTTGTGCGTGCGCCGCTGCTGCCTGGCCATGGGCGGACTATAGCAGAGTTTGCTAAAACAAGAGCGGCCGACTGGCTGGCTGCGGTCAGTGAAGAGTATGCGAGTTTGAGAGCCAAGTACGACCATACCGTTGTGCTCGGTGTGTCTATGGGCGGCGCACTGGCGACCATCTTGGCGGCGGAATCGCCCGATCTACCAGCGTTAGTGCTGATCGCGCCGTATTTGGCGATGCCGCGCTGGTTGGCGCTGATCGCGATATCGGCCCCGGTGCTCGGCGTAGGCGTGCGCTACATGGTGGGAGGCGGGGTGCGGTCGATTACCGATCCTGTCGAGGCGGAACGGAATCTCGCGTACGGCGCTGTGACCCCACGGCTGGTCGCCGAGCTGCGTCGCGTCGTAGTTCTGGCGCAGGCCGCGGAACCAAAAGTCCGGGCTCCGGTCCTGTTTATCCAGTCGCATCACGACAACAGGATCGCGCCAGAAGCCGCCGAGGCGGCGTTCGCGCGGCTTGGCAGCGCGGAGAAGCAACTGGTGTGGGTCGACAAGGGCACGCACATCATTACGGTCGATGTCGGCCGCGATATCGTCATCGGCAACGTCGCCGACTGGCTGGACAAGCGGTAAGATAGGCCTATGGCCATCACGGTGACAGTTCCGCGGGAGACTGCGCCCGGCGAGCGAAGAGTGGCCCTCGTGCCAGACGGCGTGAGGGCTCTAGTCAAGATTGGCGCGACGGTACGCGTCGAGCGGGGCGCCGGGGTGGCGGCGACGTATCCTGATGATGCCTACGAAGCGGCGGGGGCCACGCTGGTTACCGCCCCGCTCAGCGACGCCCAGATCGTGGTCAAAGTGCTGCGACCCAGCCAGGCCGAGCTCGACGCGATGCCCGGCGGGGTCGTGCTGATCAGCCTCTTCGGCACCGGACCGGAGGCATATTTGGGCAATCGTCCCGTGACGGCGCTGGCGTTGGAGCGCGTCCCGCGCATTACTCGGGCGCAGTCGATGGACGTGCTCTCATCGCAGGCGACGGTTGCTGGCTACAAGGCCGTGTTGGTCGCCGCGAATGAGCTCGGGAAACTCTTCCCGATGATGACGACTGCTGCCGGCTCGCTCATTCCCTCGAAAGTCTTCGTGATCGGCGCCGGCGTGGCTGGTCTCCAAGCTATCGCGACCGCTCGGCGACTCGGCGCGGTGGTCAGCGCGTTCGACGTCCGTCCGGCGGCTCGCGAGCAAGTGCTCTCGCTCGGCGCGACGTTCGTCGCCTCGGACACGGTCACGGCTTCTGCCGAGGCGGCTGGCGGGTATGCACGGGCGCAGACAGATGATGAGCAAACGCGCACGCTTGCGACGCTCGCGGCGCACATCCCCACGGTCGACGTCGTAATTACGACAGCGCAGATACCCGGCAAGCCGGCGCCGCGGCTCATCACACGTGAAATGGTCGCGGCCATGAAGCCGGGATCCGTCATCGTTGATCTGGCCGCCGAAACCGGTGGGAATTGCGAGCTGACGGTTGCCGGCGAGACGGTGGAGTCGAATGGCGTGCGGATCGTCGGCGCCGTGAATCTGCCGGCAACGGTGCCGCAGCACGCCAGTCTCATGTTCAGCAAGAACATCGCGACGCTGCTTGGTGCCCTTATCAAGGACGGAGAGTTGAAGCTCGATCCCGAAGACGAGATCACCAAGGCCATGTTGATTGCGCATAACGGAGCGATCAAGTGATAGCGTTTACCGAACTGTATGTGTTCGTGCTGGCCGCGTTCGTCGGCTACCAGGTCATTACTCGCGTGCCGCCGCTGTTGCACACGCCGCTCATGTCGGCCACGAACGCGATCTCCGGGATCTCGCTCGTCGGTTCGCTGGTCGCGGCGGGTTCCCACGAGACGCCCGTGAGCACGATCCTGGGGTTCATCGCGGTGACCTCGGCGACGATCAACGTCGTCGGCGGGTTTTTGATCACGGATCGCATGCTCAAGATGTTCAAGCGCGTGCCGAAGCCGCCGACGCCGTAGCCGATGCCGGTCCGCGACATCTTCATCGAGACGACGTACCTCGCAGCATCCGTCATGTTCATCCTCGGGCTCCGCAGCCTCACGCGGCCCGAGTTTGCGCGGCGCGGTATGCAGCAAGCGGCGATCGGGATGGTCCTGGCGATCGTGGGCACTCTCGTCAAGCACGAGATCGTCGAGTACCAATGGATCGTCGCCGGCCTCGCGCTCGGCACGCTCATCGGGTACCCCCTGGGCATGTTCGTGCCGATGACCGCGATGCCGCAACGGATCGCGATCTCGCACATGTTCGGCGCGGTCGCCGCGACGCTCGTCGGCGTGGCCACCTACTACAACTCCGGCGGCGTGCTCAGTCACGGCGAGATGACGGCGCTCGGCTTCGAGGTGATGTTCGGGTCGCTGACGATCACCGGCAGCTTGATGGCGACGCTCAAGTTGGCCGAGCTCATGCCCGGGCGACCGATCACGTTCCGCGGGCAGAACGCGGTCAACCTCACGCTCTTCGCGGCCACGTTCGGCATCTTCATCTATCTGATCGCGCGGCCCGACCAGACGATGTTTTTCTACGGGATGATCGCCCTGGGGCTCGTGATCGGCATGTCGATGGTGCTACCCATTGGCGGCGCGGACATGCCGGTGGTCGTGTCGCTGCTCAACTCGTACGCCGGCCTCGCGTCAGCCGCGACGGGGTTCGCGATTGGCAACAACGTGTTGATCATCGCCGGCGCGCTCGACGGCGCGTCGGGGTTCTTGCTCTCGGTTCTCATGAGCAAGGCAATGAACCGGTCGTTCTCGAACGTATTGTTCGGCGCGTTTGGCAGCGTCGTGACGACGACGAAGACGCTCGCCACGGGCCAATCGTACACACCGGTCTCGGCGGAGGACGCGGCGCTTCGTCTCGCCTATGCGGGGCGCGTAATCATCGTGCCCGGGTACGGTATGGCGGTCGCTCAATCGCAACACGTGGTGCGCGAGCTGGCGGAGCTGATCGAGCATCGCGGTGGGGACGTCAAGTACGCGATTCATCCCGTCGCCGGGCGTATGCCCGGGCACATGAACGTGCTGCTGGCCGAGGCTGACGTCCCGTATGATCGGCTCTATGATATGGAGCAGATCAACGGCGAGTTCGACAAGACCGATGTCGTACTGGTGATCGGGGCGAATGATGTCGTGAATCCGGCCGCCCGCACGGATCCCTCGAGTCCGATCTACGGAATGCCGATATTGAACGTCGATCGTGCACGCAGCGTGATCGTCATGAAGCGCAGCATGAATCCCGGATTCGCGGGGATCGAGAACGAGTTGTTCTATGATCCCAAGACGAGCATGCTGTTTGGCGACGCCAAGGCCTCGCTCACCAAGTTGGTGAGCGAGGTCAAGAACGTCTAGCCACGATTAGACCCGGGGTGGTTCGGTCGGAACTGGGCTGGGCGTGGCGGGCGCCGGTGACGCGGCCTTCTTCGACTTGCTCGTTGCCTTGGGCGCCGCGTCGGCGGCGACGACTGGCGTGGGTGCTGGTGCGACTGGCGCTGGTGTTACTGGAGCTGGTGCTGGTGCTGGTGCTGCTTTCACTGGTGCGGCGGCCTTCACCACCGGTGCAGCAACCTTCTTCGCTGGCGCAGCGGCTTTCGCTGGCGCAGCAGCTTTCGCTGGTGCAGCAGCCTTCACCGGTGCAGCAACCTTCTTTGCTGTCGCAGCGGCTTTCGCTGGTGCGGCAGCCTTTCGTGGTGCTGCTTTCTTCGCAACCTTTGCGCTCGCCGACGCGCTTGCGGCGCGACGCGCTGACGTCTTGCGCGTAGAACTGCTGCGCGCACTCGCGCGCTTCGATGACTTCGCGCGAGCAGGTTTGCGGGCCGACTTCGTGGGACGACGTGTGCGCTTCGAACTGGCCATGGCGCGTGCTCCAATGTGACGGGTGGAGAATGTGTGCGCCTGCTACGTGCTACACGTAGGGTAGCTCAGTGTGTGTGTAACGGCCAGCGTCTCGTCTCGCCGTGTGATGGGATCCAGAGCCGGTGTGGCGGGAGACCCGCATTTGCCCATGCAGCGATCGCGCGCTTGGGGGGTTCGTCCATTGGCTCGTCGGTGAGCTGGAACGTGCCCCAATGCATGGCGACCATGGTAGCGTCAGCGGCGGAGGCGCTAAGGGCTTGGAACGAGGCGACCGCGCGCTCCGGGTCTATGTGAACGGGGCCCATGAACCACTCGGGGTCGTAGGCTCCGATCGGCATGAGCACGGCGTCGAACGGGCCTTGGCGCTGTCCGATCTCGGGAAAAACCGGGTGGGCGCCGGTGTCGCCGGCAAAAAATACCGTATGGCCGCCGCTGCGGATCACCCATCCGCACCAGAGCGTACCGTTCCGGTTGTCCAGCCGACGACCCGAGAAGTGCTGGGCCGGCGTCGCGGTTAGCTGCAGAGGCCCGAGGTCGGTCTGGTCCCACCAGTCGGCCTCTCGCACTTGGCTCACTCCCCTCCGGCGTAACCACTGTCCCACGCCCAATGGCGCGCGCCACTGAGCTCCGGGGAAGCGCTTCACCAAGCGCCGTACAGTTGGCTGATCCAGGTGGTCATAGTGGTCGTGCGAGAGGATGACCCCGTCGATCGGCGGGAGCGCATCAAACGGGATCCCGGGCGGGGTCCATCGCCGGGGACCAAGCCATGATATCGGCGATGCCCGGTCTCCCCAAACGGGGTCGAGCAACAGGTTTTGCCCGGCGATCTGAACGAGAAAGCTGGAGTGCCCAATCCAGGTGATCGCGAGCATATCGGGCGACTCGCGAACCGCGAAGCTCGGCGCGACGGGCTGGTGAGCGGCCCCGAACGTGGCCCGGTCGGGAGTACGCCGACGGGTCGTCCGTGGGCGCTCGAACAGTGCCCACCTCAAGAATTGTCCGAACCGCGCTTGCTGGCTCCCGGGGCCCCAGGGATTCTGGAATCCGCCCCCGGGGCGGTGGTGGGATGGTGCGCTCACTTGCCTCCGCGCCTCAGAATCCCGGACATAAAGGGCGGCATACCCAGGATCTCGTGCGCCTCGGCGGCTTGCGCTGCGTGCTTCTCCGGGGTCCACCAGGGGTCGTCCAGGGCGTCGAGCGATGGTCGATAGGACACCTGACCCGGCCCGAGCCGGTCCGCGAACTCCATGGAGGCGCGGATGCACGCGGCCTCCGCGCGCGCTTGCTTGCCGTCATATCGCACGCCGAGCGCGTGGTGGCGAGCATGCGTCGCTTCATGCACGAGGGTCAGTGCCAGGTCCTCGACTGTGTTTCTGGTCTCGCGGCGGAGATCCAGCGCGATCGCTCTGGTGCGGATATTCCAGTGGGTGCGCCATGCCGGAATGATCCAGATGCCGCGGACATCGCGACGCAGGCGGCGAGCGAGCCTCGGGTCGTAGCGGTCGATCAGCTCCAGCGCGAGCGCGAGGCGTGCGCGTAGTAGCACATTCAAGCCGTCGTATTCCCACGACACGACGGTCAAACCGCCGATGACGACGGTACCCGATATCATCGAGAGTACGCGCCACACGATGAATCCCGAGAGCGATCGCCGGTGGTTCGAGACGAGGTGGTCGGGACGTCTCCGAAATCTGGGTTTCACAATGGATCACATCGTCCGGTGTCGGTCGATCGACTCGGGGCGCATTCTCATCCCCGGAAGTATCCGCGGCGAGCCCGTACAGTTCATGCTCGGCACGAGTAGCGGGTCGTGGTGCACCGTCTACAAATCGTACGTGGAGGCCCGCGGCCTGCCAGTCTTCCTGAACGACGCCGGGCGCGAGCGGGCGAGGGCCGGTGATGTTTCGGTATTCGGACGGACGTGGCAGGCAGACGGCGTCCAGATTGGCCCCAGCGTCGGCGAGTACCAGCCACCGTTGGCCGGACGATTCGCGTATTGGCTTTGGGAGTGTGTCGTCGCTATCGATGCGTCGGTGCCAGCGGTGGCGGTGGTCACGGCCGACCAACGGCCGGCGCTCGCCGGCGCGTCGTGCCGCGTCCCCATGATCCCGAATACTTGGAAAGGCAGTCGTTACACCGCCGCCGTCAGCGGCGCGGTGTTCGAGATCGCATACGAATGGCAATCGATCCTCACCCCGCAGTATCTCGCGTCGCGGCGGACGCGTGCTGGGAGGAACGGCCGGGCGACCATCGAGCTGCGGTTACCCGGCGACGTCGCGGTGACGCAGGAGTTCGGCGTGGGCGACGTGGGTGGTGTCGCGCCGCTGGCAGAGTCCGGCTACACGCGATGCGATGGGATCCTTGGCGCCGACTTCTGGTGTCGCTGGGTCACGGTATTCGACTTCCCCGCCGGTGAGTTGCTACTCTTCCCGTATGACTGAACGCGAGATGACGCAGCCGCGCGTCCGGGCTCCGCAGTTCCCGGCCGGCCTCGATTGGATCAATACCGGCGGGCAGGCGCTGACCCTGGACACGTTCAAGGGGAAGATCGTCCTGCTCGACTTCTGGACCTACGGCTGAATCAACTGCATACACGTACTCCCGCAGTTGCGGGAGCTCGAGCGGCAGTTCCCTCGCGAAATCGCGATCATTGGCGTAGAGAGCGGCAAGTTCATCGCCGAGCGCGAGACGCCGCGTATCCGGGAGGCGGCGTTACGCCTCGACAACCTGCATCCGATCGTCAACGATCGGCAGTTTCGCATCTGGCGGAGCTACGCCGTGCGGGCGTGGCCGACGGTCGTGGCGATCGATCCGACCGGGTATGTCGTCGGGTCGCATGCGGGTGAGTTTACGAGCGAGATGCTGGAGCCATTTATCGAGCGGCTCATTGGAGCGTTCGATCCGGACGGGCTGATCGATCGGACTCCCCGGCACTTCCCGCCCGACGAGCCGGCAATCACCCCCGGCGTCCTTCGGTATCCCGGCAAGGTCACGATCGACGGCCATCGCATCGCTATCGCCGATAGCGGACACGACCGTGTGCTGGTTGGCCGCTTACATAACGATGCCATGCAGGTCGAGCGCGTCTTCGAAGGACTGGCCTCACCCCAGGGCGTCGCGTTCGCTGGCGACCGGCTGTACATCGCTGACCGGGCGAACCATCGGGTGGTCGTCGGGGATCTCGCCAGCGGAACCATGGAGCCTATCCCCGGGCGCATCTCTTCGCCCTGGGACCTCACTGTCGTCGGGCCAGCGGTCTATGTAGCCGGTGCCGGGCGACACCAGATCTGGCGGATCGAAGATGACTCGGCGTCACTCTTTGCTGGCGCGCCGGGAGAAGACCTCGTCGATGGGCCCGCACAGGCGGCGTTGCTCGCCCAGCCCATGGGAATAATCGGGGGCGGCGACCGGGTTGATTTCGTGGACGCCGAATCGAGTGCCGTTCGGACACTTACTCTCGGCGTCGACCCTCGTGTCAAGACGATAGTCGGGACTGGGCTCTTTGATTTTGGCGACAAGGACGGCGCGGGTGACGAGGTCCGGCTGGAGCATCCCCAGGGGATTACGCGGCATCCCGATGGCCGGCTCCTCATCGCGGATTCGTACAATGACGCCATCAAGTGGGTCGATCCCGCGACGCGCCGGGTGGACACCTGGGTGCGCGGGCTCGCCGAGCCGAGTGGCTTGGTGTATCACGACGGCAAGGTCTACGTCGCGGACACCAATGCCCACCGTGTTGCCGTCGTCGATGAGGCGACCGGACGGGTCGACACTCTTTCCGTGGTGATATGAAAGCTCTGATCGGGTTGTTGCTCCTCGGCGCGGTGACGGCCCAGGCTCAAGAGCGCGACGATTGGCCTGGGCCGAACGCGTATCGATCGTCGACGGGCGAGCCCGGCCCAGAGTATTGGCAGCAGCGGGCCGACTACAGGATCGCCGCCACGCTCGACACCGGGGCAAAGCGTGTGACCGGATCCGTGACCGTGCGGTACACGAACAACTCGCCGGACACATTGCGGTTCGTCTGGATGCAGCTCGATCAGAATCTATTTCGTGCGGGCAGCGAGGGGTCGTACCTCTTCGCCACGGATGCTGATGGCGGGTACACGCTGTCCGACGTGAAGGTCGATGGTGTTCGCGTCGAGCCCAAGATCCACGACACCATGATGCGGCTCGATCTCGCGTCGCCGCTTCCGCCGCATGGCGGCACGATCACGATTGCGGTTGCGTACTCGTTCGTCGTGCCGGTGCACGGCTCGGATCGCATGGGGCGCGACGGGACACTATATACGATCGCGCAATGGTATCCCCGGATGGCCGTCTATGATGACGTTCGCGGTTGGAACGTCGATCCGTATCTCGGCCAAGGTGAGTTCTATCTCGAGTACGGTGATATTGATTATGCCGTCACCCTCCCCGCCGGCTACACGGTTGCGGCCTCGGGTGTGTTGCAAAACCCTCGGGACGTTCTCACGGCAGCCGAGCGTGAGCGATTGACACGCGCGAGCGAAGCGAGCGCGGTCATTGCCATCATCGCGGACTCCGAAGCCGTTGCACGACCGGTGGCGGGCACGAAGACGTGGCGATTCAGAGCCGAGCGAGTAAGAGATGTGGCGTGGGCGGCCGCGCCGGATTTTCGATGGGATGCGACGAGCTGGCATGGCGTTCTCTGCCAGGCGTACTACCAGATCGCCAAGGCGCACAAAAGCTGGGAGTCCGCCGCCGAGATGACCCAATGGACCATCCGGCAGTACTCGGAGCTCTTGTATCCGTACCCGTATCCCCAAGCGACCACGGTCACGGGGACGCTCACGGGGATGGAGTATCCGATGTTCGTGATGGTGCCCTACGGCACCGACGATCCGCAATCGATCTTCCGTGTGCTCAATCACGAGCAAGGGCACGAGTGGTTCCCGATGATCGTCGGGTCGAATGAGCGGCGCTATGCGTGGATGGACGAGGGGATCAACACGTACATGAATGCGTTCGCGAATGACGCCCGGTATCCCGGGACGTCAGTCTGGAGCACATACATGGCGGACTGGAAAGACGCCGTCGACGACGGCTCCCAGGCGCCGCTCATGACCGCGCCCGACCATATCACCGAGAAAGGCTACGACGCGGTTGGCTATCGCAAACCCGGCGCGGTGCTGCTCACGCTGCGGGACAATGTCATCGGTCGCGAGACGATGGATCGCGCCATGCGGGAGTACGTCCATCGTTGGGCGTTCAAGCATCCAACGCCGGCCGACTGCTTCCGGACGATCGAGAATGTGTCGGGACAGGATTTGTCGTGGTTCTGGCGCGGGTTCTTTTACTCGACCGACGTGCTCGATATCGGCATCGACAACGTCGTGAACAGCGAGCAGGACGGCAGTCAGGTGGCGGTCGTGACGCTGAGCAAGAACACGTCGATTGTGTTTCCCGTCTCAATGCGATTGGCGCTCGCCAACGGGTCGACGCAAGACGTTCACTTGCCCGTCGACATCTGGTCGCGCGGGAACGTGTTCAAGGCGGTGGTCCAAGTCAAAAGCGCGGTGACTGGCGCGCGGCTGTGGCCGGATGGCCTCGTGCCCGACTGGAATCCGAAGAATGACACGTGGGGCGCTCCGCCCGCCGTGACGAGTGGCGGATTGAACGCACCAAGCGTCAATAAGTAGGCCGGTCGCGCGAAGCGGGGAAATCCGCTAAGTTCAAGTAGCGTCGACTCATCTTCGAGGAATGTGAATGCCCTTCTACGGCATCTTGTCGTCACACTGGTGGATCCCGATCGTGGTCGTGATCGTGATGGGACACATCACCAACGTGTGTGTGACTTTGTTTCTGCACCGCTCGCAAACGCATCGCAGCGTGACCTTCCACGCGATCGCGTCGATCCCCATGCGGATCTGGCTCTGGCTCACGACGTCGATCGTCACGAAAGAGTGGGTCGCCGTGCACCGCAAGCACCACGCGTTCGCCGACCGAGAGGGTGATCCGCACAGCCCGCTCCTCGAAGGGTTGCGCAACATCCTGATCAAGGGTGCGTTCTACTACCGGAAGACCATCGGCCAGCCGGGCGTGCTGGAGAAGTACGGAAAGGGCACGCCGAACGATTGGCTCGAGCGCCACCTCCTGACTCGCCGCAACACGCTCGGTATCATCCTGCTCCTGGGGATCGATCTCTATCTCTTCGGCCTCATGATCGGCGCGATCGTCTGGGCCGTGCAAATGATCTGGATCCCGTTCTGGGCCGCCGGCGTGATCAACGGCATTGGCCACGCGATCGGGTATCGGAGTTTCGACGTCAAGGACGAGAGCCGGAACATCGTGCCGTTGGCGATCTGGCTCGGCGGCGAAGAGCTCCACAACAACCACCACGCCGACCCGCACTCGGCCAAGTTCAAGGCCAAGTGGTA
>DATHNL010000083.1:0-5171 GCA_035486035.1 Gemmatimonadaceae bacterium | reverse complement strand
GGCGTGCTGCCACCGGTCGCGCGGCTCACGCGCGAACAGGCCATGTACTATTTCTTGTCGGGGTACACGGCCAAAGTCGCGGGGACCGAGCGAGGGGTGACGGAGCCGCAAGCGACGTTCAGCGCGTGTTTCGGCGCTGTGTTCCTGGTGTGGTCGCCCACCAAGTACTCGAAGCTCCTCGGCCAATATCTCGATAAGCACCCGGCGCGGGTGTGGCTGATCAACACCGGATGGACCGGTGGCGCGTATGGAACTGGCAAGCGCATCTCACTCCCTCACACGAGAGCGATTGTGCGGGCGGTCCTGTCGGGATCCCTCGACAACGCGCCCGTCGCGACTGATCCGGTGTTCGGGCTGGCCGTTCCGACCAATGTGACCGGCGTCCCGGACAGTGTGCTGCGTCCCCGCGATGCGTGGACCGACCGTGCGGCGTACGATGCCGCGGCCGCCAAGCTCGCCGGCATGTTCCGCTCCAATTTCGAAACCGTCGGCGCCGACGCCTATCCGGAAGTTCGCGCCGCAGGCCCACGAGGCTGACCCAGATGCGTGCACTCGCTCTGCTCGTTGCGCTCCTCGCGCTTGGCGCGCCCGACACCAAGGTCAATCAGTTCATGTCGTACAACGCCGGGACGAAGACCGTGAACCTCAAGGTGTTCGCCGCGTTCAACAGCGTGCAGGGCGGGTTCAACTTCAACGGCGGCTCGGCCGGCAGTCAGACGATCACGGTGCCGACCGGGTGGAACGTCAACATCGACGTCGTCAACAAGGACGCGATACCGCACTCGGCGATCATCATTGCCGACACGCGTCCCATTCCGAATGCGCCCGACAAGCCGGCGATCGAGCGCGCCTACACCGCCCACCTGACCGATGGGCTCCCGGCGCAGAATGGCGAGGACACGATGAACTTCCAGGCGCCGGCGACGCCGGGCAAGTATCTCATTGCCTGCGGCGTCCCCGGTCATGCGCCGAGTGGTATGTGGATCAATTTCGTCGTCGCCGCGGCGCAGGTGCCGAGTTATCAGATGTGAGCGTCGATTTCACGACCGTCCGCGATCCGCTCTGGAATAACATCCGCCTCGAGCCGCTCGCGACCCGGTTGATCGATACCGGGGTTGTGCAGCGGCTCCGCTATATCCGACAGCTCGGGCTCGCGTTTCTCGTATACCCCGGAGCGACGCATTCGCGCTTCGAGCATGCGCTCGGTACGTACCACCTGTCACGGCGCTCGCTCGCGCTTCTGCAAGAACACGAGGCGGTGCCGGCGGATGCAGCGGCCATCGCGCGCATGGCGGCGTTGCTGCACGACATCGGGCACTACCCCTTCTCGCATGCGCTCGAGGAAATCGGGGCGCCGCATCATGAGAACGTGGCGCGCGATCTGGTCATGCAGGGAGAAGTGGCGGAGATACTGGGGGCGGAGCTCGGGACCGATGCGCCGGCACGCATCGTGGCACTCATTCGGGGCAAGAGCCGTGAGTCGCTCCAGGGGCTCATCGCCGGATCGCTCGATCTCGACAAGATCGAGTATCTCAAGCGCGACGCCCTCATGTGTGGGGTGCCGTACGGGGAGATCGACGTCGATAGGCTCTTGCATTCGCTGGTTGTGGTCGACGGGCAAATTGGCGTCTTGGAGAAAGGGCTCGCGGCCCTGGAATCGTTGCTGTTCGCCAAATACCAGATGTACCGCAACGTGTACTGGCACCACGCCGTGCGCAGCGCGACGGCGATGTATAAGCGGCTGGTCGAGGACGCGCTCCGATCCGAGACGCTGGACTTCAAGACGCTCACGGGGCTGACCGACGAAGCGCTGCTCACGGTGCTGCCGGATACGGCGCTACTCCGCGCGCTGCGCTCGCGAAAGCTCTACAAGCGCGCGATGGAATGCCCGGCGGCGGACTTTGATGAAGGGGCGGCCGATTGGATCGCGAGCGACCGGGCGATGGTCGTGGAGACCGAGGACGAGCTGGCGCGGCGCGTGGGGCTGGAGCCCGGGGAGCTCCTGATCGACTTCCCGGCCAAGACGCAGATGCTGGATCTGAACATCGCGGTCCTGCGCAAGAACGGCGATGTCGAGCGGCTCACCGGACGCACGAGCGCGATCAATCTTCCCGCGCTCTCGACGCAGCTCTATCGCTCGGCGCGCTGGCTCAGAGTATTCACGGCGAGACCCGTGACGCTGCCCGAGGACGAGGTGCGACGGTGGCTCGAGAGGAGATAGAGCCCGGCCCCCAAGAGCAGCATCACGATGGTGCTGCCAGCGACCTTGATCTCGAAGACCCACGCGTTCGCGTTTTGCTCTGTCGGCACGAATGACAACGCGATCGCCAACGCGGTCGTCGTCAGGCCCATGAGCGCGAGGATGAGCGTGCCCCGCAACCGGATCATGGCGCCGAACATAAACAGGTATGGGATGAAGTAGAACAGTACCGACGTCGCCACGAGCACATCGTAGGCACCGGCGATACTCGTACCCGGAAGGCTCAAGAAAATAAAGCCGGCGGCGATGATGGCTTGCACGATGAGCGCGACGTACGGCGATCCCCATCGCGGATGCACGCGGCCGAATGCCGCCGGCAGATAGCTGTCGATCCCCGCGACGAACGGCAGCCGAGCCGCGGCGGCGAACCAGGCACCGGCCTGGCCGACTCCGCCGACCGTGATGCAGGCGGCGACGACGAACCCGATGCCCCGTATGCCAAGGCGACCCGACGCGCTGGTGACGGCGTCCATGATGCCCTGCACGATGCTCACACGCCCGGCGGGCACCGCCTCCATCACCGCCAGAGTTGCGAGGACGTAAATCACCGTGATGATCGCGCCGGCGAGCAGCAATGCGCGCGGGATGTTGCGGCGTGCATCGCGGATCTCATCGCCCATGATCGACGCCGCTTCCAGGCCACTCAACGAGAACGCGATCGTCGACCAGAAGACGATGTCCTTGAGATGCGTGCTCGGGATGAGCGCATGCGCCGTGATCGGAGTGGCCGACCCGAATCGCCAGCCGGCCATGAGTCCGACCACGATGACCACGAGCGCGGGCAGCCACAGGCCGATCGCGCCGGCGTTATGCAGCCACTTGCCGATGCGGAGCCCGAGGACGTTCGGCCAGACGGCCAACGAGAGTCCGGTCAATGACGCGATGATGAAATACGTGCGGCTGTCCGCGAGTCCGTGGCCGCGAGGGCCGACGAGATACAAGGCGTTGATCGCGGTGTAGCCGAGCAAGGCCGGAAAGTAGGGGAGGTTGGACACCCAGTATGTCCACGCGGTCATGAAGCCCGCGAACCCGCCGAAAGCCTTCTGGCTCCAGATGTAGATCCCGCCTTCGCCGGGAAAGCGCGACGAGAGCTGGAGCACGCACACGACGAGGGGGACGTAGAACGTGGCGCAGCAGACGATCCAGATGACGAGCGCGCTCGGTCCACCGTGCGCCGCTTGCGCGATCCACCGGACGCTGAATCCAGTGACGATGTAAAAAAGGAGAAGGTCGCGGAACCCCATCACAGGTTTGAGCGCGACCTTCTGTTCTGTCATCGGCCTATGTTAGCGCCAATCGCGATGCTCCCGCCACTCGCGATGTTCGCGCCATTCGTGCTCCCGCCACTCGCGTCCGCGCCACTCACGATAGCGCCAGTCCGGGTAAGGACGACCGTAATAGTACGCGGGCGGGTAAAAATAGGGACGAACGACGACGACGGGCGGTTGTGCCTTGGCGGGCACTGCGCTGGCGGCCGATGCGCCTCCGATGGCAACTGCGGCGCCGATCAGCATGATTGCGCGAGTCCAGATTTTCTTCAGCATGGCCCCTCCTAGTGGTTGGCCACCATCTGAAAGGGCATTCGCCGGACCGTTTGCGCAAATCACGTAAGCTGTTTATTCACAGCGAATTAGAGCGTTGTGACCCCTATCACATTGTCCTCAAAATGGGTCACGCAGCGCGATCATTGGGTCAACCGTCGCCGCTCGCCGCGCCGGCAACCAGCACGCGAGCGTTGCACTCGCGCCGAGTACGAGCGCGCAGGCGCCGATCGTGATCGGGTCGTACGTGCCGACCCCGAACAGGAACGAGGCGAGCAGTCGACTGACGGCGAGGAACAGCACGAATCCAACCGCGAGGCCGGCCAGGACGAGCGTGGCGCCTCCCCGCATCACCAACGCGAGCAACTCGCTGGTCGTAGCGCCGAGCGCCATGCGGATGCCGAATTCGTGCGTGCGCACCGTCGTGCCGTAGCTGACGACGCCGTACAAACCAAGGATCGCCAAGGCAAGCGACGCGACCGCGAACGCGCTCAACGCGAGCATCGTCACCTGTCGCGACTCGACGGATGCATCGATCTGCTGGCGCATGGACAGGACGTGCGATACCGGCAGGTCGCGGTCCAGTCCCCCAACAGCCGCTTCAAAAAGGACAGCGGGGTTTCGAACCTCGGTGGCCGTGCGGACGACGACGGTGAGACCGGGGACGACGACCTGCGCGTACGGATAGTACGCAATCGGATACGGCTGCTTCCACAGTCGGCTGTATCCGGCACTGGCGACGACCCCAACGATCGTGGTCGGACCTTCCTGTCCGGTGATCTGCCGTCCGATCGGATCGACACCGGGGAGAAACTTGCGCGCCAGCTCTTCGTCGACGATCGCGACACGCGCTGCGCCCAGGCGATCAGCGTCCGTAAAGGCTCGCCCGGCTTTGATGGCGATGCCCATCGCTCTGAAGTACCCCGGGGTCACAGGTACGATCAGCGAGTGCGGGGATGTGCCATCAGTCGGCGGCAGACCTACGATCGTAAACCCACTGCTCGCCCCGTCGGACTGCGCGAACGGAATACCGATCGCGGCGCCGGCCGCGGTGACGCCGGGCATGCCACGCAACCGTGCGACCAGTCCGTCGAAGAACGCCACCTTCGTCGCGGACTCGGCGTAGCGCGGCCCGGTGAGCGCCACGCGAGCCGTGTACAGATGCTCGGTGCTGAATCCGGGATCCACCTGGAGCATCGCACCAACGCTGCGGATCATGAGGCCCGACCCGAGCAACAGCATCAACGTGAGCGCGACCTGAAGCACGGCGATGCCCCGCAACACGCCCTGCCGATCGCGCCCGAGTGTGGTCGTGCGGCTGACGACGCGACTGGTCTTGAGCCCTGGCAACAGCGCGACGGCCAAGCCGA
>DATHNL010000082.1:0-13412 GCA_035486035.1 Gemmatimonadaceae bacterium | reverse complement strand
CTCCGCTGCATTTGGCCGTCACGGGCGTGTGCAATCCGACGGTGATCGAGCTCCTGGTCCGTCGCGGTGCAACGCCGAACGCGCGCGCGGCCTCGGGGATCACGCCATTGCACAATGCCGCATCCCGCGGCGCGGGCCCGGCGGTCGAGGCCCTGCTCCGACTCGGCGCCGATCCGTCGGCGCACATGGATACCGGGCAGACGCCAGCGATGATCGCGTCGGCCAAGAACCACACCGTTATTGCTCGCCGGCTTCGCGACGCCGAGCGACGCGGGCTTGCCGCCGTCTAGGTCCCTACTTCCCGACGCAGAACTCGGCGAACAAGCGGTCCAGAATATCTTCGGTGTCGACGGCGCCGATAATCTCTTCGAGCGCGTGCACCGCCGCGCGCAGGTGGACCGCGGCAATTACTGCCGGCACGGCGCCGGCCGCCCAGGTGTCCTGAAACTGACATAGCTCGGCCGCGGCCGCGGTAAGACTCGCCCGGTGTCGAGCACGGGTGACTATTGGCGTATCGGGGTCACTGGGCGTCGAGCCGATCGCGCGATACACCTCGTCTAGAAGCTCGCGCAAACCTTGCCCGGTTTCGGCACTCACGCCGACTCCGTAGAGATCGGCCTTGGTGCGGACCCGCACGACTGGTGCCGGGGTCAGCGCATGCACGCGCGCGACAGTCTCGGCGAGGGCGGGGGCGGTCTCGCCGCAGGCGAGTACCGCGTGTGCGTCCCGCAGATAGCGCTCGCTCACTTCGATGCCCAACCGCTCGACGGTGTCGGCGGTCTCGCGCAGGCCGGCCGTATCGACTAGCCGCAAGGGAAACGCAGCCCCCGTGGGCTCGACGAGCGCCTCGATCGCGTCGCGCGTGGTTCCGGGCACATCGGTGACGAGTGCCCGAGCCCGACCCAAGAGTGCGTTAAACAGCGAACTCTTGCCGGCGTTCGGCGGACCGGCGATGACGACGAGCGCGCCCTCGCGCACTAGCTCGCCAATGGGCGCGGTGGCCAGCAGCTGCGCCACTGAGGCGGCGGCCATCGCCGCGGACTTGGCGACGCGCTCGCGCGGGATCGGGCCGTCGTCCTCCTCCGGAAAGTCGATGTCGTAGGCGATCAAGGCCTCGGTGTCGAGCAAGGCCGTGCGCAGCGCGGCGACGCGGCGCGAGAGTCCGCCGTCGAGCTGCGAGAGCGCGGCGCGTTGGGCCGACGGGCTGCGGGCGTCGACGAGATCGCCGATCGCTTCGGCCTGGGCAAGATCGAGCTTGCCGTTGAGTACCGCGCGACGGGTGAACTCGCCGGGGAGCGCCGCTCGCGCGCCAGCGGAGACGAGCGCAGCGAGGACGGCGGCCGGGACGATCGCGCCACCGTGCGTTGTGATCTCGACCGCATGCTCACCCGTGAAACTGTGCGGGGCTTCGTACAGTGTCGCGATCGGCCGGTCGAGGACCTCGGACGTCGCAGGGTCGCGCACGGTGACCAGGGTCGCCCGGCGTGGTGTGAGTGGCCATGGCGTGAGGACCGACTTCGCGATCTCCGGCGCACGCGGGCCGCTTAGGCGAATGAGCGCGAGGGCTCCGCGGCCAGGCGGCGTCGCGAGCGCCGCGATCGTGTCATCAGAGAGCACATGACGTCCCAGGCTCGAGCGCGATCACGTCGGCGCGCCGCGGATGGTCTTTGAGGAGCGCATCGAGCCGCCGCTTGGCGGTGTATGGGCCCGATGTCACTTGGTGGAACGTGCCCCAGTGGTACGGGATCAGATAGCGAGCGCCGAGCCGCTCGAAGAGCACGAGGGCATCGTCGCTCGACAGGTGGCCTCGGCGAAAGCCCGGTCGCCACCAGGGGGCGTTGCCAATCGGCAGCAGCGCAACATCGACCCGGCGGCCAATGGCCAACTCGTGCGTGCGGGAGTTAAGTCCCGTGTCGCCGGCGAAGAACACGCTCGCTTCGCTCGCGCTCAATAGGTACATGTTCGCGCCACCCGGCACCCAATGCTTCGCGGCCGCCGCCTCTATGGTGACCGGCCCTACGTTGGCCGACTCACCGGGAGCAACGCCAACGCCGCCACGGAGGTGACGGGCTACGGCTGGCGGCGCGAAGATCGGGATTTCGCGCGGCAGGGCGCGAAGCGAAGCGAGCGACAAGTGATCCGCGTGAGCGTGCGAAAGCAGGATCGCGTCGAGCCGCGGCAGCTCGGAAAGTGGGATCCCGGGAGGCGCGACCCGGCGGAGGATGCCCGCGAGGCGCCGATCGAAATTCGGATCCGTGAGCACGCGCACGCCGCCGATCTCGATCAGCAGCGTGGCGTGCCCGATGTTCGTTATCCTCGGGCCGGAGCGACTTTCGGCGCCGTCGCGGATTTCGCCCGCTCCTTCGACAGGAACCATTGCTGGGGCAACGTCGCCAGGTTCTGCACGGCGTAGTACAGGTTCAACCCCGCCGAATAGTTGGCCAGGATGAACGTCATCATCGCGGGGAAGAAATAGGTCATCATCTTCGCCTGCGGATTCGGCGGCGAGTTTCGCATGCCGATCCACGAGACGAGATACGATGACGCGCCCATGACCAACGGGAGGATGTAGTACGGATCTTTGAGCGAGATGTCGTGCAGCCACAGGAACTGCACGCCCCGGAACGCGATCGTGTTCTGCAACACGAACAGCAAGCAATACAGGATCGGCAGCGGGATGAGCATCGGCAGACAGCCGATGATGGGTGACAGGGGGCTCAACCCATGCTCGCTGTACACGCGCATCATTTCCTGCTGCTGCCGCGCCGCATCGCTCTTGTACCGCTCCTGCACGGCCTGTATCTCGGGCTGCAGCGCTTGCATGCGCAGACTGGTCCGCATCGCGCGCTGGTTGAGCGGCCACAACAACACGCGAATGGCGATGCCGAAAATGATTATGATCCAGCCGTAGTTGAGCTGCAGCTCACCGCGCATCCAGATCATGATGCGGACGATGAGGGTCGCGAACGGCTGCATGACCCCGTGCAAAAATCCACCGTACGGATTCACGTCCTCGAACTCGCGACCCAGTGCGTGCAGCCGGCTGAATTCCTGAGGCCCGGCGTAGAGCTGGAATCCGAAGGACCCGTTATGGAGTGACTGGGCAACAGCACCGGAGGCGATGGTCTTGGTCTTTGCCCCTGGCAGCTTCGGACTTCCGATGAAGTCGGCTGCCGTGAACGGCGCCGCCGAGTTCGTGAGGAGGCCAATAACGAAATACTTGTTGCGCGCGGCGACCCACGAGAGCGGACCGGGGACGATATGGGGCACCGTGTCGAGCTTGGCGAACGGAAGCCCCTGCGGATCGTCGTTCACCCGCTTGACCGCGTACGCGAAGTGGTTTTGATCGTCGACCGTGTCCACCTCGGCCGACTTGAACGTCGAAGGGAGCTGTACGAAGAGATGGTTCGAGTCAGAGGCGGCCGGGCCCGTGACCTTTCCAGTCATCGTCGCGAGGTATCCGTCCGGAGCGATCGCGTACGAGATGTCGACATGCGAACCGTTCACGTCACCCGTGAACGACACGGTCGACCCCGTCTTTTGCATTTGGAACGCGGTCTTGCTCAAGTCGAGCGTGTCCTTCGGGCCGGCGAGCAGCAGACGCACAACTGGTGTCAGGACGACCTGCTCGGATCGCACGCGCGTCGAGTTGTAGTCGAGCATCGTGACGCTGACCGGCGCCGCGCCGACGTTCGTGAACCGGAACACGGCGTCGGTGGTCTTGACGTCGAGAGACTCAGCCGCCGGCCCGGTGACGGTCGGCGCCGCCGGACTGATGGTCGGAGTGGGAGTGGCCGATGAGGGCACTCCAGGAGCGATCGCGGCGGCAGCCGGTGGCGTGCCACCGGCATGAGCCAGCGTCGGCCGCTGCGGTGGGTAGAGCCACTCGTAGATGACGAAAACGATCGCTGACAGCAGCAGCGCCAGTAGTAGTCGCTTTTCCATGGTTATTACGGAACCGGGTCGTATCCGCCTGGGTGGAACGGGTGACAGCGCGAAATGCGCCGCACCGCGAGCCAGGCGCCGCGCACCGCGCCGTACTTTTCCAACGCGGTGATCGCGTATGCCGAACAACTCGGATAATAACGGCAGGACGCGGGCAGTAGCGGCGAAAGGCCGACCTGATACATGCGCACGAGCGCAATGAAGACGTGTCTCACTGCACCCTACGCACGGCGTCGCGGAGGGTTTCTATCTGGGCGGCCAACGAGGCAAACGAACAACCGTAGGTCGTCGGCTTCGCGCGGATCACGAGGTCGACGGCCGGCAGCTCAGCCAACTCGGCCAGGAGTCGCCGCCGAACGAGCTCGCGCAACCGCCGTTTGAGGCGGTTGCGGTCGACGGCGCTGTGCTTGTAGCGTGGCACTATGAATCCAACGCGCGGGTGCGTTCGGGCGGAGGCCGTGACCCGGGCCTCCAAGTCAGGCGCACCCACGGGGAGCCGAACGCGCTTGCCCGTTAGCCGTACCGCGGCGAGATCAGCGCTCGCGGTCAGCCGATACCGTCGCGGAAACGACTCACGCGCCGGCGTACTTCGAGGGCAAACGAACGGTCAACCGCTTACGCCCCTTTTTCCGGCGGCGACTCAAAGTTTCACGGCCCCAGCGTGTCGACATTCGCGTACGAAATCCGTGCGTCTTAATGCGGCGCTTATTGCGGGGACGATAGGTGGGCTTGCCCATCTAATACTCCAATAAGATCGAGAACCGAACGGCAAAGACTTCCAAAGTTATGAGCCGCTTAGGTCTAGGTCAAGGAACCACCTCTTCAGTCTCGATGTCTGTCAGTTGACATTTTTGCCACCAGACTCCTACGTTCGCGCCCCCTGGGTTTTGACGTCGCTTTTCGCTTCATGTCGCTCATCGCTACTTCCCTCTCCGCAACCGAAGTATGGTCACGCCTGCTCGAACGAGCGAAGCAGACGCTCACCGAGGCGGTGTACCGTACGTGGCTCGAGCCCACGGAGGCTCTGAGCCTCGAGGAGAAGGCGAGTGACGCGGCAAATGGCCTGCCCCCGAAACTCATCGTCACCACGCCGGACCAGTTCTCCGCGGATTGGAACGACTCGAAGTTCGCGGATATGATGGCCAGCTACGCGCCGGTCGCGCTCGGCCATCCGATCACTGTCGTCTTTCGCGTCAGCGAGGAACGAAAGACGCGGCCGCAGATGGACTTGTTCGTCGCGCCGCCGCCGGAAGAAGTCGCGGCAGCGAAGCGGCAGGCCGGGGCCATTAAAGCGTCACTCACGCCCCGGTACACATTCGGGCAGTTCGTCGCCGGGAAATCGAATGAGCTCGCATTCGCGGCCGCGAACGAGGTCGCTCTGAGTCCGGGCAAGCAGTACAACCCGTTGTTCATCTACGGCGCGACCGGGCTCGGAAAAACGCACTTGATGCAAGCCATCGCGCACGATGTGCTCGACCGGCATCCCAACACGCGGATCTCGGTCGTCGCCACCGAGCAGTTCGTGAACGAGATGGTGACCGCGATACAAACGCGCACGAATGGCGATTTTCGCCGGAAGTATCGCGAGACGGATATGCTGCTCGTAGACGATGTGCACTTTCTCAAGGGGAAAGAGGGCACGCAGGAGGAGTTCTTTCACACCTTCAACACGCTGTACGAAGCGAACCGCCAGATCATTCTGACCTCGGATCGCCCGCCGGGTGAGATTCCCGGGTTGGAGCCGAGGCTCGTCAGTCGGTTCCAGTGGGGGATGGTCGCGGACATCGAGGCGCCCGACCTCGAGCATCGGATCGCGATTCTCCGGCACAAGGCAAAGCTCGATCACCTCGAGACAACGATCCCCGAGGACGTGATCCAGTTCATCGCCGAGCACGTCAGGTCCAGCGTGCGCGAGCTCGAGGGCTCGATTATCAAGCTGCTCGCCTACTCATCGCTCAAACACAGGGCGATTGGCGTCGACCTGGCGCGCGATGCGTTGCGCGACAAGATCCGGCTCGCCCCTGATGGCACGCCGGCCTTGGGCGACGCGACAGGCCTCACGGTGCACGCCATCCAGCATGCCGTCGCGAAGGAGTGGGGCGTCACGGTGGAGGGGCTCAAGTCGAAGACGCGGACCAAGGCCCTGACGGCGCCGCGCCAGGTCGCCATGCATCTCGTTCGCGAGATGCTGCAAGTCCAGCTCGTGGAGATCGGCAACGCGTTCGGCGGCCGCGATCACTCGACGGTCATCCACAGCTTGGAGCGCGTGCTCCAGGAGATGGAGCAGGACCCGACGTTCAGGTCGCGGGTCGAGCGGGTGCGGGGACATCTCTCCACACTGCGAGTGTAGATAACGTGTCGACAGCGCTGGTTTCTGCACATTGAGTCACATCGGGCGGCCGCGGGATGTGACCCGCTGGGCAAAACTCGGACAAATCCAGATCGATTGCACAGGAGCCGGCCTAGGCAAAGTCGCGGGGCGGCCGTAACTTGCCGCGATTGTACACAAGCCCACATCCCCTACTAGTTCTACTGCTTGTCTTATTAACTAACTAACGACAGCAGACATGCGCTTCACGATTACACGTGAAAAACTCCAGGAGGGTTTGGCGGCCGTTGCGGCGAGCATTCCGTCAAAGACCACACTCCCCGTTCTGGCGAACATTCTCGTCGAGACAACTGATCGTGGCATACGGTTGTCCGGCACGGATCTGGACATTGCCGTCAGCACTGAGGTCGTTGCTGATGTCGAGGCACACGGTGCCGTCACCATTCCCGCACGCAAGCTGAGCGATATCGCGCGGGAGCTTCTCCCGTCACCTGTCAAAATCGCGGCCGCAGGCGAGCAACGGATCACGATCGAGAGCGGCCGGTCGAAATTCAAGCTGCTCGGGATCCCACGCGATGAATTCCCGACGTTCCCGACCGTCAAGTTCGAAGGGGGCTGGCGGGCACGCTCCGCTGACTTGCACGAGCTGATCGGGCACACGGCCTTCGCGGTCAGCACCGAAGAGAGCCGCCCCATTCTGAACGGTGTGCTGTGGGAGCTCCGGCCCGACTATATGCGGATGGTCGCCACCAACGGCCACCGTCTCGCGAAGATGGAGCTTTCGGGTACCGGTTCTGGTTCGCATGATCTGATCGTGCCACCAAAGGCGCTCGACCAGGTTCGACGCCTCTTCCCAGCCGACGAGGAGCTCGAGATCGCGCGGGGCGAAAACCACCTCGGCTTCCGGTCTCCCCTCACCACGGTCTACACACGCCTGATCGAAGGGCCGTATCCGCCGTACGAAGGGGTCATTCCGAAGGACAATGATCGGATAGCCATTGCTGACAAGCAGGCCCTCATGGGCGCGCTGCGTAGAATGTCGATCGTCGCGTCTGATCAAACGCATCGCGTGCGCCTGGGGCTCAACGCGGGCATGGCCAAGTTCAGTGTGCAGACGCCGGATCTGGGCGAGGCACAGGATGAGCTAGCCGTGCGCTACACGGGCGACGCACTCGACATCGGGTTCAACGCGTCCTACCTGCTCGAGATCCTCAAGTACATGCCGACGGACGAGGTGCGCTTGACGTTCAAGGCTCCCGAGCGCGCGGCAACGATCGAGCCCGAGGGCTGGGCGAATCGCGCGAAATTCCTTTGTCTGGTGATGCCGCTCCGGCTCGTCGACTAGCGCTTTTTGTCGTAAACGAGCTGCTGCTCGACCGGATCCCCGCCAGCCACGAGCTCGCTCAGGTCCGTGAGCATCCGGCCACCGTTCGACATCCAGAGTCGCCCGCTTTGGGTGGCGGCCAGCCCCTGATTGTCGACCGTGACGTCGACGACGTAGACGATCGTGTCGGCGGCCATGTGCGCCGTATAGCGGACCGCGCTCGCCCCATCCGATTGATTGACGCTCGCCCCGGCGCCAGCGAGTGAGATCCGGAACGTCGCGGAGTCCGAGCCGTCGACCTGGTGGAACACATACCCGTTCGGCGCGCGCTCGATGACCAGCGTGCGGCCGAGTGGGAGTGGCTGGGACGAGTGGCTCTTCGTCGCGTTTAATGTCCACGTGCCGGCGAGATCCGGCGTTCGTCCCTGCGCGGCGAGTGGCGAGGCGACGAGTAGTAACCCGAGCATGCGCATGATCACGGGACGATCGGGACCGCGTGCTCGTCAACGTGTTCGTGCAATCGACTCGGCGCGCCCGCGACGCCAACGGTGAGATCGATGTCGATGATCGCGGCGCGTGACTTGAGCACGCCGGTGAACGCGTCGTAGCGGTCCTCGTACTGCCGGGTGCCCGCGCCGGTCAGCGTCACACCCCGACCTCGGTGGGAGGTCTCGCCGTGCATCGAGATCGTCGAGAGGTGCGAGACGACGATCACCGGCGCCGACTGCGAGTGCTCGAGGCTGACCGTGAAATGCCGGACGGCCGTCGTTGTCACCGGGATCTCGCCGCGACACGTGGTCGCCGTAGTCGTGTCGGTCCACGACGCGCCCGGCGCGAGCGTGCGGGGGATCGAGGCCAGATACTGCCGTGCCGCGGCCAGCGCGCCGGCGTGTGGCGATGGACATGTTGGTTCAGTCGCCGACGAATCGCCGATCAGGCGAACCGTTCCGGCAACCGTATCCACGGCCGCCCGAAATGGGACCGGGTCGAGTGACTCGCCGTTTGCCTGGCGCATCCGGGCCGATGCGGCCGTCACGCGGGACTCGACCGAGCCGGTGAAATCGAGACCCGTGCCGGTCCACGAGGCGTCGTACCGGACGACGACCGCCGTCACCAGTGTGTCGGGCTTTGCGGACGAGTCGCCGACGAACTGGATCGTAGCCGTCGACGTCAGTTCGTATGCGCCACGGCCGACCGCATAGCGCGGCGGCACGAATGGCGGCGGCGCCCTGCGCTCACTCGGCGCCGCCGGTGCAGGAGGGCGGGGTGAATGGCTCGCGGTCGGCCCACACGCGGCGAGGAGGATGAGCGCCAGGGGAGTGTACTTCACGATGGGGGAAGCTAAGCAGAAGACGGCCCCCCAAGTCACCCCTGGGAGGCCGCCTCGTTCGTACCGCCGGTCTGTAAGCCGGGTCCTGTCGGGTGGGTTTTTATCCCCACCCGGACGGTCATTTCTCTGGGAACGCGGTCACCCGCGTCCTCTAGCAGTCTACCCGCGGCTTATGTCGTGCCTCGGGGTGGGCCACCCCTCGCCGCCTATTTGACCTTGCTCCGACTGGGGTTTACCATGCCGCCCCCGTCACCGGAGGCGCGGTGGGCTCTTACCCCACCGGTTCGCCCTTGCCTGTGCCCTCGCGGGCCATCGGCGGTGTGTTTTCTGTGGCACTTTCCGTCGCGTGCGAGATTCTCGCTCGCGCCCAGGCGTTACCTGGCAGTCTGCCCTATGGAGCCCGGACTTTCCTCGGCGTGCCCTAGGGCGCGCCGCGACCGTCCGACCGGCGGTATTTCTGACGCAATATAATCAGTCCCGGTTGCTGACGATCGACTGACGGTGGTGGCGACTGTTCGGTGCAAATGCCACCCGATCAGAATTCACCGCCGATCTCGACCATCCTCACGCCCTCCGAACGTTCATCGGTGGACGCCGCGGGGCAAGGTCTCTACGAAACACTGCATCGCGATTCGATGGACGACGTCATTCGCGATGTCCGCGAGCGCCGCGTCGCGGCCGTCGTCGTCTCCGTCGCGCGGTGCACGTACGGCGAGACCACGCGCGTCGCGGGACTCATGAAGGAATTCCCGCGGATCCCCGCGATCGCGCTCCTCTCCTCCACCGAGCCCGCCGCCTCGCAGGCCGTGCTCTCACTTGGCCGCAGTGGCGTCCGCACGTTGGTGGACGTACGAGCGAAGGACGGCTGGCGCGCACTGCGTAAGGCGCTGGCGGACAGCTCACCGACCGAGATCAGCAAGATCGCCCTGGACGCACTGGCGATCGATCTCAGTGGGGCGCCGGCTGCGTGCTGGCAGTTCTTCGAGGTCATGTTCACGACGGTCCCCGCGATCGTGACCGTGGAAGCCTTCGCGCCGAGGCTCCTCCTGCCTTCAGCCACGCTTGCCAGTCGCCTGAGCCGATTGGCGCTGCCGACGGCGCGTCACTATCTCAACCTCGCGCGCCTGACACGCGCCGCGAGGCTCCTCGAAAACCCCGGACTCTCAATCGCCAACGTCTCGAACCGCATGGAGTACTCGTCGCCGCAGGCCTTCGGCCGACACGTCGGCGTCACACTCCAGATAACCGCCTCGACGTTTCGCCGTACGTACGACGGCGAGCGCATGCTCAACCTCTTTCGGCACGAACTCGTGCTTCCTTACATAGCTGCTCTACGCCGGTTCGACCCGAGCTGATGATATGGACCGTGGCGTGAGGCGCGTAGTCGGCGATCGCTCTGCGCATGCGGGCCCGGGGATAGCGCAGCAGCCATCGCCAGAAATCCCACCGTTCGCGCGAGCGCAACATCGCACGCCAGGCGCACAGAATGATCGGGAAATCGAGGAAGATTACCGTGTCTGCTGCGCCTAGCCGAACCTCGACGGCGTCATATGGACCCAGGTCGCCGTCCATGATCCACGTGGGCGCGGCGATGAGTGTCTGCTGGATCTCGATCCATTGCTGGCGTGGCGTCGCGGCGAGCCCCGGTCGCCAGAAGACCTTGTCCAACTCGACCACGGGCAATCCCGTGATCTCCCCCAATCGCCGCGCGAGCGTCGACTTACCGGATGCGCCCGGCCCGAGAATGACAACGCGCTTCAACTCGTTTCAGAGGCGTTGGAGGATCTCGGCCGCGCGGGTGAGTGATAGGACGGCCAGTCCCGTGGCCTCGATAGCTTCCCGCCCGCCTTCCTCGCGATCTACGAGCGCCAACACGCCGGAAATCCGCCCGCCGGCGTTCTTCACCGCTTCGGCCGCGCGGAGTGCTGAGCCGCCGGTCGTGATGACGTCCTCGACGATGACCACGTGATCGCCGGCATTGTACGGCCCTTCGATGAGCTTCCCGGTCCCGTGCGCTTTCGCCTCTTTGCGCACGGTGAACGCCCGTACGAGCGGCCCGGCGCCGGGCTGCGCGCTGGCGTATGCGATGGCATACGAGATGGGATCGGCGCCGAGCGTGAGGCCACCGGCGGAGTCGACGTCCCACTTGGCGCTGCGGATGGCGCCAAGTGCGAGCGGGCCGATGAGCGCGAGGCCGTCCGGGCTCATCGTCGTGAGCCGCGCGTCGATGTAGAGCGTCGACCGCTTGCCGGAGGAGAGCGTGAACTCACCCCGTTTGGCCGACCGTCGCGCGAGCAGGTCGAGGAGTGTATCATGCTGTCCGAACATAGCGCCCGCAGGTTAGACGCTCGGACGAACGACGTCAACGAGATCTTATCGATGCGTGCACCGGTCCGATTCTCGTCCGTTGCGCTGGCCGCGGTCGCGGTCTTCGCGTTCACGGCGCTGTACGTCTCCGACCGCGAGCTGGCGCGGTCGCCGGCGATGACGACGCTGCGCTATGGACTCTGGGCCATGGGTGCCGCCACGCTGATCGCGCTGACGCTGGCGCTCATGCACGAGCGCAGGTTGACGCGTCGCGTGGCCGAGCGGTCGGCCGAGCTCGAACGGCTGTCGGCCGAGCTCCTGCGGGCGAATCGTGCGAAGAGCGAGTTTCTGGCGAATGTCTCGCACGAGCTGCGGACGCCGCTCAACGCGATCGTCGGGTTCGTCGACCTCCTGCGCGATGGCGTGTACGGCGAGCTGCAACCGCGCCAGGTCGGGCCCGTGCAACGCATCGAGGCCTCGGCTCTGCATCTTCGACACCTCGTCGATCAGGTGCTGGATCTCGCGAAGATGACGGCCGGCCGCATGGAAGTGCACACCGAGCGGCTCGACTTGCGCCCGTTCGTCCTCGAAGTCGCGACCGAGGTCGAGCCGCTGGCGAACGAGCGAGGCCTGGCGCTGTCGATGGCGATCCCAGCGTCGCTCCCGCGCCTTCGCACTGACCCCTCGCACCTCCGCCAAGTGCTCGTCAACCTCCTCGGCAACGCGGTCAAGTACACGACCGAGGGTGGCATTGTGGTTCGCGGCCGCATCATGTCGGGCGAGGACGCGGTCGCGCCGAGCCTGCCGCCGGACGGGATCTGGGTCGCGCTGTCGGTGATCGACACCGGCATCGGCATCGCCCTCGATGATCGCGAGCGGATCTTTGACGAGTTCGAGCAAGTGAACGCGGGCCCTCGGGGCGACTCCGTCCGCCGCGGCACTGGTCTCGGTCTCTCGATCTCACGCCGACTCGCGCGGTTGCTCGGCGGCGAGATCACGGTCGAGTCCGAGGTCGGGCGCGGCTCTACGTTCACGGTGTGGCTGCCGGTCGATCCGGTCGACGCAAAGGCCGCACTACTCCGCGCCTCCGGTCAGATCGCCGCGATTTCTGGCTAGACTACCGCTTCATCCCGAAGAGACCTTTGACCTTGCCGAGCAAGCCCGCGTCGGCCTGCTGCGCGAGGAGCGCGTCGCGTAGCGCGGCAGCGAACGAGACGACGTCGGGATAACGGCCCCCGGGCTGCTTTGTGAGCGCCTTCGCGATGACCGCCTCGACGGTTATCGGGAAGATCAAGCCGGCCCGCGCCTTGTTGAGCGGGATCGGTGGTTGCGTCAGCAGCTGCGTGAACATCTCGCGCGGACTGCGTGCGGTGAACGGGAGCGCGCCCGTCAGGAGATAATAGGCGATCGTCGCCAGACTGTACTGGTCGGCGGCCGGCGTCACGATCTCGCCCGAGAGCGCTTCCGGGGCGACGTACATGAGCGTGCCGACGAAAAACCCGGCGCGCGTAAGGCGCTCGTCCGTTGCCGGATCGGTATCAGTCGCGATCCCGAAATCGAGCAACTTCACCCGATTCGTGGCGGGATCGAACATGACGTTCTCGGGCTTGAGGTCGCGGTGCACGATGCCGGCCGCATGCGCCGCCTGCACGGCGCCCGCGATTTGCGTAACAATCTCGGCCACCTGCACGCTCGGCAGCGGCGCATTCTTCTTCGCGAACTTCTCCAAGAGCTCGCCAGCCGCCCACTCGATGGCGAGAAAATGCGTGGAGTCGGCGCCTTGGCCGATCTCGATCGTGCGGACGACGTTGGGATGCTCGACGCGCGTGCCATACCGCGCTTCGCGAAGGAACCGCTCGACGGCGGTCTTGTCCTGCCGCAACTTTTCCCGCAACACCTTGAGCGCGACGGGGCCGTGTTGCGGGTGCTCGGCGCGATACACGGTCGACGTGCCGCCTTCGCCAACGAGGGCGCGGATCGTGTACCCGCCCATCGTTTCTCCGACCAGCGACGCGCGCGTCACGAGGCGAAGGTAATCTTCCCAATCATGCGGGCGCAACTACTAGCTCGATCGTTGATGGTGATGGCGGCTCTGGCATGCGCGAGTGCCCACACCGGCACGCATGCCAGGGACGCATCGGCACTGTCTGACGCCACCCGGACCGCATACGAGCGAT
>DATHNL010000081.1:0-12654 GCA_035486035.1 Gemmatimonadaceae bacterium | reverse complement strand
TATCGTGCGCACGGCCAGTGAAGAAGGCGTTTTCCGCCGCCGCGCACCCGCCACCTCGCCCGCACTTGCCCCGGCCCCATCGACCGGGGATGACTGATATGAGACGTCTTGCACTGCTTGTTCCTTATCTGTTCGCCACGGCATGCGCCCTTGGGCCGACGTACCATCGGCCCAAGGTGGGTTCGCCGACGACCACGTATCAGCCGACGAGCGCGGGTGAAGACTCGAGCCGGGCGACATTCGATTCGCTCGCCGCGAGCCGGGATTCGATGATCCATCTGCTCGGCGACACGATGAAAGCTCCACCCGCTGGCGAGGCGGCCGGCGCGCGCACCGCTGACTTTCCAAACCTGAACTACAAGCTGTCGGACTCGGCGGCCAATATCTCCTGGTTCGACCTGTTTCAGGATACGGTCCTCACGCAGCTCGTGACGACCGCGGTCAATGAGAATCGCGACGTCCGAGTCGCCGTCGCCACCATCAACGAGTATCGCGCGCTGTTGGGTCAGTCCACCGCTTCGTTTTTCCCGCAGATTGACGCGAACGCCCAGGCCGGCAAAGCCAAGCCGGCGTTCGGCGCGGGCATCACCATTCCGTCGTCGAGCGTGGCGCTCGTGCAGGGCACGTTGAACTGGGAGCTCGATTTCTGGGGGCGTTTGCGCCAGACGCGCGAAGGCGCGCGGAACGACCTCTTGGCGCAAGAGGACAGCCGGCGCGCAGTCGTGCTCGACCTCGTGAGCACCGTCGCGGCGGCCTACCTTCGGCTGCGCGAGCTCGACGTCGACCTCGAGATCTCGCGGAATACCCTGCGGTCCAACCAGCAGACCCTCGATCTCGCTCGCCAGCGGTTCAACCGCGGCGTGATCTCCGAGCTCGATGTGCGCCAGTTCGAGGCCAACGTCGCCGATCCGGCGGCCCAGGTCGCGAACTACCAGCGCCAGGTCCAGCAGCAGGAGGACACGGTAGCGTTCCTCCTCGGCCACTATCCCGGTCCGATTCCACGCGGGCGTCCGCTGAACGAGGTGATGGCACAGGTCGATGTCCCCGTCGGCGTGCCGTCGACCTTGCTCGACCGCCGGCCGGATGTGCGGCAGGCCGAGCACAATCTCGTGGCGGCGACGGCGCGCGTTGGCGCGGCGCTCGATGATCGGTTGCCGAAATTCACGATCAGCGGGAACTGGGGCCTCGAGGCGTTCGATACGACGCACACCACGTTCAAGTTCCCCGGCCCTGGGAAATTCGATGCGGCCGGGAATCAGACCTACCAGATATTCCTGGGCGTGTCGGTCCCGATCTTTCACGGCGGGGCGCTCAAGAGCGCGCAGGACGCGGCGCAGGCCCGGCGCGAGCAGGCGCGCTACCTGTACGAGCGGACCGTGCTCGACGCGACTCGCGAGGTGGACGGCGCGCTCGTCGAGGTGCGCACGGATCGCGAGCAGGTGATCGCGCAGCAAACGCAGGTCAACGCCCTGCGTCGGGCGCTCCAACTGGCGAACGACCGCTACGCCGCCGGCGTGTCCAGCTACCTCGACGTGCTGAACGCCGAGCGCAGTCTGTTCACGGCCGAGGTGTCGCTGACGGCGGCCGAGCGCCAAGGGCTCGTCGGCGTTATCTCCCTGTATCGCGCGCTCGGTGGTGGGTGGCCGGTCAAAGGCTATCATCTGGAAGGGGCCGGCAAGTGAGGCTCCTCGTCGCCGCCGCGATCGCGTGGCAGACCGTTGTCGTGAGCGCCGACTCGGCGGCGACGCACGTCGGTCAGACGGCGACGGTCGAGGGGACCGTCGCCAACGTCAAGCACGCTCCGCGCTTCCACGCGATCTTCGTCGACTTCGGCGCCGCGTATCCGAATCAGTCGTTCACGGCGTACATCGACGAGAAGAACGCCAGCAAGTTCCCCGACGTCGATAAGCTCATGTCGCACAAGGTCAAGGTCACCGGGAAGATCGTCCTGTACCGGGGCAAACCGGAAATTGTCGTCGAGGAGGCGTCGCAACTCGTCGGCGAGTAAATTGCGGCGCATGATCGCCGCCGCCGCGCAACGCGCTATCGACGAAAAAACCAAGCCGCTCGGCTCCCTTGGTGAACTCGAGACCTGGGCCGTGCGGCTTGCGTGCATTCAGAACACGCTCACGCCTCGCATTGACCGCGCTCGGATCCTGGTGTTCGGCGCCGACCACGGCGTCGCGGCCGAGGGGGTGAGCGCGTATCCGCCCCAGGTTACGCCGGAAATGATGCGCAACTTTGCGCGGGGTGGCGCGGCCATCAACGTGCTCGCGAAAGCGAATGGCCTCGAGGTCGAGGTCATCGATGTGGGCGTCAATGCCGACCTCTCGTCGCTCGATGGCATCGTGCACGCGTCGGTGCGTCGAGGCTCGCGCAATATGCTGCACGAGCCGGCCATGACCGCCGACGAATGCACGGCAGCCATGAACGTCGGGCGCGAGGCCATCCAGCGGGCGGCCAGCGAAGGCGTCCAGGCCGTGGGCCTTGGCGAGATGGGTATCGGCAACACCACCGCGGCCGCGGCGCTGCTGAGCGGCCTGACTGGCGCGCCGGCGGCGGAGACCGTCGGGCGCGGGACGGGTGTCGATGATGAGCGCCTCGCGCATAAACGTGACGTCGT
The DNA here is from genome assembly GCA_035486035.1 of Gemmatimonadaceae bacterium. GTDB lineage: Bacteria > Gemmatimonadota > Gemmatimonadetes > Gemmatimonadales > Gemmatimonadaceae > DASRDS01. The sequence goes on along the minus strand of DATHNL010000081.1, from coordinate 10,031 downwards.
CGCCCAGGCGGTAGCGAAGCACGCTTCGGACAATCCCAAGGCGACACTGGCTGCGCTCGGCGGTCTGGAGCTGGCGGCGATCGCTGGCGCGGCGCTCGAGGCTCCGGCGCACGGGATGATCGTCGTGGCTGACGGGTTCATCTCGACCGTCGCGACGCTCGCCGCCGTGCGGATCGATCCGAACATTCGCACGAATTTGTTCTGGGCGCATCGCTCGGCCGAGCAGGGGCACGGCGTCGCGCTGGAGGCGCTCGGGGCTATTCCCATGCTCGACCTCAAGTGCCGGCTCGGCGAAGGCACCGGCGCCGCCCTCGCCATTCCCCTGCTCCGCTCGGCCGCGGCGGTGCTCACAGAAATGGCGACGTTCGCCTCGGCGAGCGTCTCGCGAGAAGCGTAGTACGCGCGCGCTTCGCGCGGCGGTCACGTTCCTCACGCGAATTCCCTTCCCGGGACCGCTGGATCCGGGCGACTTTGGCGCATCGACGGTCTACTTCCCGCTGATCGGCGCGCTCGTCGGCGGCGTTGGCGCCGGCGTATTCTGGCTCGTCAGTATCGTCTGGCCGACGCCCGTCGCCCTGGTCCTCTCGCTCACCGCCACGGTTTTGGTCACCGGTGCATTGCACGAGGACGCGCTGGCGGATGCGGCCGACGGATTCGGCGGCGCATCGACGCCGGAGCGCGTGCTCGAGATCATGAAAGACAGCCGCGTCGGCGCCTACGGGGTCGTTGCGCTCATTCTGGCCATTCTCCTCAAGCTCGCGTCGCTGGCCTCCCTGACGCGTGGGGACGTCGTCGTGGCGTTGATCGCCGGCCACACGCTGGCGCGGTGGTCGAGTGTGTGGCTCCTTGGTCGCTACGAATACGTGGGGACCAAGGGCGCGGCGTTCGCGGGCAGCGTGACGACGTTGCGACTCGTTATGGCAACAGTGTTGGCGCTCGGGATTTGCGCGCTGGCGCTTCAGCGCCGAGCGTTCATCCCGGTGCTGGTCGCCCTGGGTGTGACGACAGTGACCGGCGCGTATTTCAGGAAGCGACTCGGCGGCGTCACTGGCGACTGCCTCGGCGCGGCCAACCAGCTCGTCGAGCTCGCCGTCTATCTGACGCTCGCGGCAGCCGTCTAGAGCTCGATCCCGGCCTGGGCACCGAGGCCGCGGTCGCGGTACGGGTGCTTGATGAGGCGCATCTCGGTTACCAGGTCGGCGGCGGCGATCAACTCGCATGGCGCGTCGCGACCGGTGACGACGACGTGGGTGCCCTTGGGGCGCTCGGCGATCGCTGATACAACCGACGACGTGTCGAGCCAGCCGAATGTCAGCGCATACGTGAGCTCGTCGAGGATCAGCACGTCGAACGTGCCATTGGCTAATGCCTCGCGGCACAGCGTCCAGCCGCGCTCGGCGAGCGCGCGGTCGGCGGCGATGTTCTCGGTGAGCCACGTGAAGCCGTCGCCGAGTGGGGTGATTTCGACGCCGAGTTGCCGCGCGGCGCGGTGTTCGCCGTAGTCGGCGTTCGCGTTCTTGATGAACTGAAACATCCCGACGGTCATGCCGCGGCCGGCCGCGCGGAGGAGGAGGCCGAGGGCGGCCGTCGTCTTGCCCTTGCCGTCCCCGGTGTGGACGATCAGCAGGCCGTGGCGCTGCTCGCGCGGGGGGACGCGGCGCGAGGATGGGCGCTTTTGTTTTGGACGCGGGACCTTGCGGCCCTCGTCATCGGGCGGCGCGAGAGGGTCGGTGCGGTTAGCCATGTATGAGTCCTCGCCGCAGGACGGCGTTCTCTGGTTCGGTTCTGACGGCCACGCGGATCCAGCTTGGGAGGCCGAATGACGTGCAGTCACGCACTTGGATTCCGGTTGCGCGAGTGCGCAGCAGGCCATAGTGCGTGTCGCTCGGTACCCGCTCGATTCCCACGTCGTCGCACCACGACCACAGGGCCGCAGCGCTCTGGCGCAGAAGTGCGATCGTGCGACACACGTGCGCTTCAGCCTCGTCAGTCAGCGCAGCGATCGCTGCGGCTTGTGCGGGGGCCGAGACCATCCACGGCACGCGCACGCGATTGAGTGCGGCGATGATCGACGACGGGCCTATCGCGAAGCCCACGCGTACGCCCGCGAGCGCGTGGTCTTTCGTGAGAGATCGCAAGTGTAAGACTGCGGGATTGCCCGGTAGCGCCGGCGTGCCGAGCGGCTCGGACGTGAATGCGTCGTACGCCTGGTCGAGCACTAATAGCGTGTCGCCTTCGGCGCACGCATCGGCGATCGTACGCAGCGCCGCGCGGGCGATCGGCACGCCGGCTGGACTCGTCGGAGCGGCTATGAACGCGAGTCGTGGCCTGTGAGTACGTATGGCAGTCACCATCTCGGCCATCTCGGCCATCTCGGCCATCTCGGCCATGTCGGACACGTCGGACACGTCGGACACCTCGGCGTCGGTCACGTCGGGTCGTAGGGGGCGGTGCACGCGCGCACCGGCGAGCAGCGCGGCGCGGCCGTACTCGGCGAATGCAGGACGCGGGATGACGACGCGGTCGCCGGGACGGAGCAGGGCCAACGCCAGCGCGTGAATCAGTTCGGCCGTGCCGGCGCCGCAGGCGATCTCGTTTGCGGGTCGTCTCCATCGAGCCGCCGCCGCTTCACATGGAGCCACGCAACGCGCGTCGGGATATGCGTCGATCGGCGCCGAGAGGATCGCCTCGCGTACGTTGGGCGCCGGGCCGTAGGCGTTGACGCAAACTGCGAAACCGCCGCGACCGTGTGTCGCCTCTCGTATCATGCGAGCTCGACGAGGGCTGTGGCCAAGGTGGCGGTCACGGCTGTGAGGTGGCGAGCGCGCGCGAGGTCGGCTGGCGTGGGTGGACGGCCGCCGGCGTGCAACGTGTAGACGCCACGCTTGACGAGCACGACGCCGAGGGCACCGGCCATTGCCGCCATGGGCCAGCCGCCGTTCGGGCTCGGACACCGCCGCGCATCGGCCCGCGCGACCGTGAGGGCCTGGCGTGGTGCGCCGGAAGCGATCGCAATCAGCAGGGCGCTGAGTCGTGCTGGGAGCCAGTTCACGACATCGTCGGTTCGGGCGGCCGGCTTCCCGAACCACTCCAGCTCCGGCGTGCGATACCCGAGCATGGCGTCGGCCGTGTTGATCGCGCGGTAGGCGTACGCGGCGGGAAGGCCGCCGAGTCGATACGCCAGGAGCGGCGCCACGACGCTGTCGCTCACGTTCTCCGCCAATGATGAAATCGCGGCGCCCGCGACCTGACTCGCGTCGAGGTTTGTCACGTCGCGAGACACGAGGTGATACGATAGGAGACGTCGCGCCTCGTCGAGTCTACCGGTCTCCAGCGCGTGCTCGACCGCTTCTCCGGCTTCGAGTAATGCGCGCAGGGAGAGCGCCGGCTTGAGCGCGATCGGTTCGAGCATGCGGGGCACGAGGCTCGCGACCGCCGCGGAGGCGAGCGTGACGCCGAGGAGAGCGGCCGCGCCATCGAGAAAAGATCCCACCGGAACGGCCGAGATGGCGCGGCCCATCCAGACGACGGGGTGCAGGGCTGACGGCGGTTCGCCGAACGCCCAATCGAGCAGCATGGCAACCGCCGGTGCGCCTCTCAAAATGACGCGATACGCAAGGCTGTCGGCCCTACGCCGGCGGCGAGGCTGTCGGTCAGTGCATACGTGGAAGCGGCGTAGACAAAGACCTGGCCCGGGAGGTTCGTGCCTCCGAAGAACGTCTGATAAACATTGCCATGCGCGTCGGACTGGGCATCAAACGCCCCCCGGCACCCGCTCGGCGACGGCGCGCACAGCGGATTATTCGGCCCGCGGACGAACGACTTGGTCGCCGTGTTGTAGATGATGGTCCCGGCGTTGAAGCTCGAGATAAATGCGAGTCCAGCCGCGTCGATCTGGATCGCGCCCGGGCCGACGAAGAGTGGCACGTTCTCGATGACGGTCAGCGACGTAGGATCGACGATGTCCATGCTGCCAGGGTTGACGAAATCTCCGGTGTTCAGCACGTAGAGCTTGCCGTCCGGTCCGAGGGCGCCGGCCGTGCTGTTCGTTTGGCCGAGCGACACGGTGCCGGTGACGTGCATCGAGCCGAGGTCGACCTCGGTCAGGATGCCATTCCCGAGCGAGGTGAAGTTCGCGTCCTCGTTCGCCGAGATCACAAACGCATGCGATCCGCTGACCACGATCGCGCTCGGCATCGGAGCGACCGTGACGGTGTCGGAGATCGTATCGGAGGCTTGGTGCACGGTGACCCGTCCGATCGTGCCGTCACCAGTATTGTCGATGAGGATCGTGGTGTCGTCGACGAACGCCGAGCCAGTGGCGAATCCGGCCGGGTAGAGGAAGAATCGCGTGATCGTCGGCTTCGTGAGATCGACGAGAGCGGCGCTCGCCGCGTCGCCGAGTGGGACCAGCGCGAGGCTACCGCGCACGCTGGCGTCGACGGGTGTGATGGCGTTCGAGCTACCCAGCGACAGGGTTTGCTGCGTCGTCGGTGACGCGAGCTGGAACATGGTCAGGGCGCGGCCGGTCGAGTTCACGATGATGCCCACCTGGCCGTTGAGAAATCCTTTCGGAGCGGTAGCCGTATCCGAGCCACAGGCCGTGGCGGCGATCGCGATGCCGCAAATGGTCAACGAACGAATCATCTGAGTGACGAAGTCGAGAGGGTGTGGAGACGGAAACCGACGCGCCAGGTGCGGGCCGGCAGTGGATAGTCGAACAGCAGCGCGACGCGGCGGTCGAAGGCGTTGTCGACGCCAGTCACCAGGTCGAACTGGCTGAGCACGCGCAGGGTGAGCTCGGCGTCGGTCAGCCAATACGCGCCGATGGTATTGAGTGCGGAGCCCTGCACGGTGCGCCGATCCCCGATGTAGCGGGTCGTGACATCCAGGCTGAAGCGCCACCGCGTGAGCGATGTTGTCACCGCCGCGCTGACGCGCGGACGGTATACGACCTGGCCGCCGAGGGCTGGCGTCGCATAGTCGACGGCGACATCAGTCACGGTGCCGCGAATCGAGGCACCGTAGGCCGAGAGATTCGCGGTCGCATCCCAGCCGTAGCGATGGACGTTCGTATTCTCCGGGCTCCAGACGAAACGAAAATCCGGGAACCACAGAATCATGCCGTCCACGTTGGAGCGATACGCGGCGACTTCGCTCCCGAGATGCAGCGGGCCGAGGGTGACGTCGCGGAGCGTGAGGCGCGCTTCGACGTCGTCGTGCACGCGCTCGGGTTGCAGCGAGGGGTTCGCCTGGACGAGTACGCCCTCGTGAAAGAACTGATCGGCGAGCGACGGCGGCGTGAAGCCATCGCCCCAGCTGAGGGCAGCCGTGACAGCACCGCGAGTGGCCGAGATGGCCAGTTTCGGCGAGATGAACACGCCGGACAGGAGCGAGCTCCAGTCCGCTCGCGCGCCGGCGTCGAAGTTGAACATGGCGACATGCGCGACCGCGCGCGCCCAGATGCCGTTCTCGTGCTCCAGCGTAGGCGTGGCGGACGCGAGGTCGGTCGCCGTCACGTCGATCAGACGCGACTCGGCGCCGATCGACAGACCATGAAATGAGGCGGACGCGAGCTGGGTGAGACTCGAAGCCGTCGTGTGGTCGTCGTATGGCGCGCCGATCGGCGGCGTGGAGTCGTTGAACCGCGTGTGCTCGCGATCGGCTTCCACGTCAGCGCTCCACTGGATCGGGCCGCCTGACGACGACGCATCGAGACCGCCGGCGAGGCGATCGTCGGAACCGTGCGCCGTGAACGACGGTGCGGTGATCGAACCTGGAAGGCCGCGCGCGTTAGCGTCATAGGTGCCATGGAGGCGCAGGGCGACCGGACCGACGTCGTGCGTCAGCGCGCCGTCCACGGCACTGGCCGAGAAGCCGTCGTCGCCACGAATCGCGGTGCCACCGCCCCGGACGACAGGCACATCGTATGGGAAGTCGCCTCGGCTCAGCCGGCGCGACGCCGACAGGAGACCAAACGCGCCGCCGATAGAGAGCGCGGCATCGCGCTCGCCGTACGACGCGGCGCTCGCGTCCAGCTCCGCATCCGGGATCGTCGGGCGGCGTGTCTCGATCAATACGACGCCCGCCATTGCGCGACCGCCCCAACGCGCCGATTGCGAGCCGCGCAGGACGGTGACGCGCTCGATCTCCGAGAGCGGGATCACCGACAGGTCTGCCTCGCCTGTGATCGGCGAGTTGATCGGCACGCCGTCGACGAGGACCAGGATTTCGTTCGCGGAGGATCCGCGGATCGACAGGTGGCTCGGCGCGCCCGGACCGCCGGTCGATACGACGAGCACGCCCGCCTGGTCTTGGAGTACAGATCCCAGGTCCTGGCGGCCCGACCGCTCGATATCCTCGTGGGTGATCGTGGTGGCGCCCGCCGTATCCGTCGCAGCGTCGCCTGCGGCGACGACCGCGACGCGCTCCAGTGTCGCTGCTGCGTCATCCAATGCGATGTCCACGGTCGTCGTGCGGCCATTGGCTACGTCGACGTCGATGCTCACGGGCCGATAGCCGAGCGCACGCACGCGCAGCGTGCGGCGCCCTGGCATCAGCCCATGCAATACGAACAGGCCCTGCTCATCGGTCGAGGCGTCCTCTACTCGGGCGTTGGCGATGGCGTGACCGTCGGAGCGCGCCGTCACGTGACCGGTGACTTCGGCGGGTACCTGGGCCGAGATACGCGCGGCGAGAAGCAACACGAGATACCGCATCAGCGCAGCGGGACGATATACGGCGCGCCGGTCTCGCCGTGGATCAGCTCGACGGGCCAGCCGAACACCTCGCGCACCCGCGAAGGCGACAGTACCACGGCCGGCGGACCCTCGGCGATGAGAGACCCGTGATCGAGCAGGACCACTCGATCCGCGTATTGCGCCGCGACGCTCAGATTGTGCGTGACGAGCACGATCGTCGTGCCGCTCGCGGCGAGCGACCGGAGCAACGCGAGCACTTCCATCTCGTGCTTGAGATCAAGCGACGCCGTCGGCTCGTCGAGCACGAGCGCGCGGGGCTCTTGGGCGAGCGCACGCGCGATCCGGGCGCGTTGGCCTTCGCCGCCCGAGAGCGTGTCGACCATTCGCTCGGCGAACTGCGTGACGTCGCATCGCGCCATCGCGGTGTCGATCGCCGCCAGGTCCTCGACGCCTTCTCGACGCCAGGGACCCAGGTGCGGATATCGCCCCATCGCGACCAGCGCACGAGTCGTTATTGGGAATGTCTCGTGCTCGCCCTGCGGCACGACGCCAACCGCGCGAGCGAGTGCGGCGCGTGGCCACGACGCCAGTGGAGCGCCGAGGCATGTGATCGTGCCACTCGCGAGCGGAACGCGGCCGAGGAGTGCACGCAGTAGCGTGGACTTTCCCGAGCCATTCGGGCCGAGGATGATCGTGCATGTCCCCTCGACAATGGCAAGTGACACACCATCGACCGCCGGCGCTCGGGATCCGGGGTATCGTACCGTTATGCGGTCACACGTCCAGGCGGCCGTCATTGCGTCATGACCGGCGGCGCCGAAGGAGCGCGACAAAGAGCGGCACGCCGACGATGGCGGTCACGGCGCCGAGTGGGAGCTCGGTCGGCGCGACGACGGTGCGGGCCGCGGTATCGGTGACGAGCACGAACGTCGCGCCGAGGAGCGCGGAGGCGGGCAGCAGAAAACGATGGTCGCTGCCCCACGCGAGGCGCGCGGCGTGGGGGACGATGAGTCCGACGAACCCGATGATGCCGGCGGCGGCGACGGCCGCGGCCGCGAGGAGTGATGCGGCGCCGAACGCGAGCCACTTCGTGCGCTCGACCGACACGCCGAGATACGCGGCGGTGTCTTCGCCGATCGCGAGCGCGTTGAGCGGGCGCGCGAGCGCGAGCAACACCACGAGGGTCGGCACCAGGTACGCCGCGAGTGTTCCAGCGCCGGCCCACGTGGAGCCCGAAAGACTGCCCATCATCCACCCGGTCGCCGACCGAAACGCGGCGACGTCGGCGATCGACAGGATGAGAAAGATGCCCGCATTGGCGAACGCGCCGACGACCACGCCGGCCAAGAGCAGCACGCGCGTATCCAGCGTCGGGCCAACACCAGCCGCGACGCGGAGCACGAGCGCAATGCTGGCGGCCGCGCCGGCGAAGGCGGCGGCGGAGATCGACGTGGGGCTCGCGGTGAGTCCGCCGAGGACGATCGCCGCGACGGCGCCGAGCGCGGCACCGCCGGATACTCCGAGGACGTATGGCTCCGCTAACGCATTCCGCAGCAGCGCTTGGAACGTGACGCCACTCACCGCCAGCGCCGCCCCGACAAGGGCGGCAGCCGTGGCGCGGGGCAAGCGGAGGTCGCGCACGATCGCCGCGGTGGCCGCGTCACCATGGCCGGTCAGCGCGGTGAGCACGGCGTGCAGGTCGAGCGTCACCGAGCCCACGCGAATGCTCAACGCGAACGCGGCGAGCATCACCAGCGTGAGGAGCAACAGCAACGGCGCGCCGCGGTGCTTCATCGCGGGCGCGCCTCGGGGTGGATGGCATCGCGAAATGCGCGCGCGGCCACGCCGAAGAGTGGGCCCGGACGGTTGGTGAGATCCGCCGGGACTCCCACCACGTGACCGTTGCGAACCGCGGGCAGCGTGCGCCAGCCCGGGGCGCGTCGCAAGGCCTCGGCCCCGCGCGTCGAGTCTTCGCCTACCGAGAGGATCACGACATCCGGCGCGCGATGGACGATCTCTTCGACAGTTACGCGCGGCCAGTCCATCGACGCGTCATCGAATACGTTGCGACCGCCGGCGATGCGGATCAGCTCGGCGATGAATGTTCGAGGGCCGACGGTCATTGGCGGATCGCCCCAGATCGCGAACAGCACCGTCGGATGTGGCAACCCGCTCACCGACGATCGCACCGAGTCGAGCTGCGCTCGTAACGCCGTGGCCATCTGAGCGGCGGCGCTATCGGATCCCAGCATCGTGCCGATGTCTTTTACCGTCTTGAACAGCGCGGCCGAGTCGCGGAGTGCTACGGCGTACAACGGAATGCCATGCGCGCCAATCGCCTGTCGCTGCGCCGTCCCCTTTGTGCCCTCCCAGGCGAGGACAAGATCTGGGTGCAGCGCGAAGACCTGCTCCAGGTCGGGATCGATCGTCCCGCCCACTGATGCCACCGAGGCTATCGCTGGGGACTTGTCATATCGGGTGCGGCCGACGAGTCGCGACTGAAGGCTCATGGCCACGACTAGATCGGTGACACTGGGCACCAGCGAAATCACACGCTTTGCAGAACCACCGAGTCGTACGGTGTCGCCGTCACCGTCGACGACGACGATAGGATTCTGCGTGCGCGCCTGCGGCGCGCTACGCGTGCAGCCGAAGGCTGCGACGCTAAACAGCGCGAAGCTGAGTGTGACGAACCGGAATCGAGCGTGTGCCACCATCCCCGTGCCCCTCCCTCGAGGGTGTTGCCTTCGGGAGCGAAACGGGACGCGTCTCCTGGCTCGAGGCAGCGGGCTCGCCTTCCCAGCGCGCGGACTAAGGCCGCGCACCAGTGGCTCTTTCGAGCACGCCGTATTGCCTCTTACAGTGGCGGGGCCGCGCCGGTCTTTCACCGGTCTTCCGTGAGCCCCGTTCGCCGAACAATTGTGGGCCGAACGGTAACTCAGCGCGCGGCTGGCGCGCAAGCGCGACTGTCGCTACCCTCGACCCGTGACTGGCAGAGTCTTGATGATACAGGGCACCGGGTCGCATGTCGGAAAATCGACGTTGGTGACCGCGTTGTGTCGGATCGCCGCGAACGCCGGATATCGCGTGGCGCCGTTCAAGGCGCAGAACATGTCGCTCAACGCCGCTGTTACGCCGGACGGCGGCGAGATTGGGCGGGCGCAGTACACCCAGGCCGAGGCTGCTGGCGTTGTGCCGACGGTTCAGATGAATCCCATCTTGCTCAAGCCGACCGATGATCAGCGTTCGCAGGTCATCGTGCTCGGCCGGGCGATCGGGGCGGAGCGGGCGGCCGAGTACTTCGAGCGGCGCGAGGCGTTGTGGCCGGTC
>DATHNL010000080.1:0-16849 GCA_035486035.1 Gemmatimonadaceae bacterium | reverse complement strand
CATCAGCATCACCGGGAAAGATCTACGCATCATGAACAGCAAGGAGTACGGATGGGCGGTCATCGACGACTCGCTCACGCTCGGCGGCTCGCTCCGCGCCCTGAGCCTCTCCAAACCCACCGGGCGCCTCGTCCTCGGCGGAAAGATCAACTTGACCGACGGCGTGTTCTACGCCCCGGAGGCCGGCGCGCCGACGCCGATCGATCTCGGCGACCCGACGGTCTATAAGATCGCCGACACGACGGATCAGGCCACGAAGAATCTGATCCCCAAGCCGAACACGCTGACGCAACGCATCCTGATGGATGTCGAGGTGGGCGTCGAGCCCCAGGTGTGGGTGCGCAACAAGGAAGCCAACGTCGAGATCTATACCGACGGTCCGCTCACGCTCCACGTCGACTCGCGGCGCAATCGCCTCGTGTTCGACGGCGTGGTGGCGACCGAACGCGGGCAGTACACGTACTTCAGCAAGCGCTTCCAGATCACCAAGGGGACGGCGACGTTCATCGGCACGCCCGACTTGAATCCCTCGGTACAGTCGACCGCGGTCTATCCCGTCACCGTGCCCGGTCGCGAGCCGGTCAACATTCAGATCAACATCGGCGGCACGGCGAAGACGCCGACCGTCACCTTGACCAGCGATGCGCAGCCGCCCCTCTCGCAGTCCGACCTGATCTCCTACCTGGCCTTCGGCTCATCGACCGCATCGCTGCTCCCGTCGAGCACCGCCGGTGGCGGCGGCACCGGCGCGGGCGCGAGCGGCCTCCCGATCGGCGAAGCCGCGGCCTACGTCCAACAGCAGCTCGCCAGCGTGGCGATCGGCACCTTCACCGAATCCTTGCAGGGCGATCTCGCGCGCACGCTCGACGCCGACGTCTTCAACATCACCAACAACTCGAACACGCCGATCCAGTTCTCGCAGTCCGGCGCGCAAGATTTCCTCGCGTCAACCCGCATCGAGTTCGGGAAATACTGGGACCCGCGGACCTACTTCGCGATCCAAGCCTCCCCACTCTCCTGGAACATCAGCCCGCCCGGCGCGCTCGTGCAGCGCCGCTTCGGGCAGCGGACGTCGATTCTGGCGACGTTCCAGCCGTACTTCTTGCTGGAGCAGCCGACGTTGACCCCGCTGTCCACGACGAGCGGCATCACCCCGACCCCGGTGTTCGGGCTGTTCCTACTCCACGACTGGCGCTGGTAATCACCAACTAGTATTCCCAAAGCTAGCTAGGTATAGCTAGCTTGGTCTCATGAGCGCGCGCAAGAACGACGTTCTGCAAGGCACGCTGGCCTTGCTGGTCCTCCGCACGCTGGCCTCGGGCAAGCCGATGCACGGCTACGCGATCACCGCGCACATCCAACGCCGTTCCGACCAGTTGCTGCGCGTCGAGGAAGGCTCGCTCTACCCGGCGCTGCACCGCATGGAGCAGGAGGGCTGGGTCCGAGCGGAATGGGGAACGACCGACAAGAACCGCGAAGCGCGGTTCTACACGCTGACGCCAAAGGGTCGCGGCCAGCTCGCCGCGGAGCGGGAGAGCTGGAACCGGCTGACGACGGGCGTCGCACGCGTATTGCGTGGGATGGCGTAACACATATGGCGTGGATCGATCGGCTGTGGAACGTGCTCAGGCCCGCTCGCTTGCGTCGCGAGTTGGATCGCGAGCTGGCGTTTCATCTGGCCGAGCGCACCGACGCGCTGGAGGCGGAGGGCTACAGCGCGGACGAGGCGAGCCGCGTCGCTCGCCAACGGCTTGGCAACTATCTCCTGCAACGCGAGCGGACGCGCGATGAGGACGTGAGCCAGCGAGTCGACAACGCGCTCCGAAACCTGCGGCTCGCCGCGCGGGCGCTGGCGAGAACGCCGGGATTCACCGTGACGGTGGTCGCGACGCTGGCACTCGGCATCGGCGCCAACAGCACGGTCTTCTCGGCGATCGATGCCGTTCTCCTGCGGCCCTTGCCGTTCCCGAATGCCGATCGATTGGTGACACTGGCGCAGATCGATCGCACAGCATCGCAGTCGTTCGTCGCGCCGGTGCGGCTGGCCGACTGGGATCGGATGAACTCGACGTTTCAGGCCATCTCGGGCTACTACACGCAGGACGAGTCCGAAGTCTCGGGCACGTTTCCGGAGATGGTCACGCGGGCGTTCGTCGCGCCGCGTTTCCTGGAAGTCTGGGGCGTGGCGCCCGTCATCGGTCGGAATTTCTCGCCGGCCGAGGAACAGAACAACGGGCCGCCCGCGGTCATCATCAGCGACGGCCTCTGGCGCCGGCGCTTTCACGCCGATCCGCGCGCCATCGGCGCGATCCTCCACTTCGCGCACTCCTCCGCGCCCATCGTCGGCGTCATGCCGGCATCGTTCCGGTTTCCCGTGCGGGGCGTCGACCTCTGGTCACCGAGCCTGTTCGTCAACGATCGGAACATCACGTGGTACACTGCCGTCGGGCGACTTCGGCCCGGCGTCACGGTCGACCAAGCGCGCGCGAATCTCGCGTCCGTGCAGGCCGAGCTGGGCCGCGAATTTCCCAAGCCTGATGGCGAGATCACGTGCGCCATCGAGCCGCTCAAGGAAGCGACCATCGCCGGCGTCAGAGGCAGCCTCTGGATGGTGTTCGGCGCCGTATCGCTGTTGCTGTTGATCGCTTGCACGAACGTGGCGGCGTTGCTGCTCTCGCGAACCGCGGCCCGGCGGCAGGAGATCGCGTTGCGCGTCTCGATGGGCGCATCGCGCGGGTCGGTAGCGTGGCTGCTGCTGGCTGAGGTCTCGCTCCTCGCGTTGGTCGGGGCGGTCCTGGGATTGGGATTTGCCGGGGCCAGCTTGGCGCTCCTGCGGACCGTGACCCGGAACCTGCCGCACGTCGCGGACATCACGCTCGACTGGCGACTCGTCCTCTACTCCCTGGCGTGTGCGCTGGTCGCGATCGTCGTCTGCGGAATCGCGCCGGTGTCCCAAGCGAATGAGGAGCTCGCCCAGTCAGCCCGCGCGACACGATCATCCGGTGGTCGTCGCGCACATGCTGGTCTGGTCGGCGTGCAAGTCGCGCTGGCCGTAACCCTACTCGCGGGCGCTGCGCTTCTCGTCCGGAGCTTCCAGGCGCTGACGCGAGTCTCGCCGGGCTTCGATCCCGACAGCGTCCTGGTGTTTCAGATGACCAGTTCCTGGGACGAGACCGCGGATCCCACCAAAGCCCAGCAACGCGCGGACCGGATTCTCGAGCGGTTGCAGTCCCTGCCAGGCATCGAGGCCGTAGCGGCAACCCCCAGCGTCCCGGGGATCCCGAGCGACTATCAAACGGAGTTGGCGACGCAGGAGCCGCGCGCCGCGTCCGAGCCCAAGATCATCGCCCAGACTCGCGCCGTGTCACCCGGCTATTTCGCCACATTGCGCATTCCGCTCCTCGCTGGAGATCTGTGCCGGGAGCAGGGCGCAGGCACGTGGACCATGATGGTCAATCGCGCGTTCGCCAATGCGTACTTCGCCGGATCGTCTCCGATCGGGCACCATCTCTTACAACCCGGAAACGTGTACGTCCCGAACAGCGAAGTGCGCGGGATTGTCGGCGACGCGCGGGAGATGGGGTTGGATCGCCAACCGGTTCCGACGGTCTACTGGTGCGCGACGTTGTTCCAACCCGGGTCGCATTTTCTCGTGCGCGTGCGCGGCGACCTGGGACCGGTCGCTCCCGCGATCCGCGCGGCCATCCACGAGATCGAGCCGATCCGGTCGGTGTACGACGTGGCGCCGCTGGCCCATCAGATCGCCGACGCCTACGCGACGAACCGCCTGCGGATGATTCTGCTCTCCTGCTTTGCCTCGCTGGCGATGCTGCTCGCCTGTGTCGGGCTGTACGGGACGATCAGCTATAGCGTCAACGTCCGGCGTGGCGAGATCGGCTTGCGGATGGCCCTGGGCGCGGTGCGCGAGCGGATCATTCGGCAATTCCTGTCGCAAGGGCTCGTGGTCTCGGGCCTCGGATGCGCGGTCGGAATCGCCTTGGCGCTGGCGCTCACCCGGTTCCTGTCCGGAATGCTCTACGGCGTCTCGGCGACCGACCCGGCGACGCTGGCCGGCGTGGTGGTCATCGTGCTCCTGGTCTCCCTTATCGCGTCGCTCGTTCCAGCTATCCGCGCCTCGCGCGTGGAGCCGATGCAGGTGTTGCGGGGAGACTGAGTCGCTCCATGAGCTCGGCCGCACGGCCGAGCAGGTCTTGCTCGTCGGCGCTCAAGTCCGCCACGCGCGCGGTGAGCGCGGCCACGCGCTGCGCACGAGCGTTCATGAGCAATTTGGTCCCCTTGGCCGTCGCGCGAATGCGAATGGCGCGCCCGTCCGACGGATCGTCGCGCCGCACCACCAGCCCATCGCCTTGGAGCCCATCGACCAGTCGCGTCATCGTGGGCGGCGTCACGCCTTCGGCCGCGGCCAGATCGCGGAGGGTGATCGGCCCGGCGAAGACGACGACCGACAGCGCCGAGAGTCGCGGGGCGGTCAGGCCGCTGGTCTCGTCCTCGCGGCGGACCAGCCGCAGCAGATGGATCGCCGCGGAGTGCAGCCGGTCGGCAACATGTTCCTCTTGCGTCATCGCATAATATTAGTTAGCCTAACTAACTATGATCAACCACCTGACGCAAGTGGCGGTCGTCGTCCAGGACCTCGACCGCGCCGTGCGGTTCTATCGGGACACGCTGGGGCTCAAATTTCTCTTCCAGGCCCCGCCGGGCTTGGCGTTCTTCGACCTGAGCGGCGTGCGGCTCATGCTCGACAGGCCATCGGAGCCGCTGCCCACCGGCGTCGGCACCTCGATCCTGTATTACGGCGTCGACGACATCCAGGCCGAGCACGCCGCCCTCGTCGCGGGCGGCGTGAAGTTCGAGGAACCGCCACACAAGATCGCCTCGCTCGGCGATCGCGATATCTGGATGGGCGCGTTCCGCGACAGCGAAGGGAATATGCTCGCCCTTATGAGCGAGGTGCGTCACCCTTCCCCATCTCATCCCACAGCGTAGCGACCGCCCGCATCCCGAGCTCGAAATTCTCGACGCTCATCCACTCATCGGGCGCGTGCGCGTTCTCGCCGGGGAGCCCGAAGCCCATGAGCAGGACGGGCGCGCCGAGTGTACGCACGAAATCGTCGACGACCGGGATCGAGCCGCCCTCGCCTTGCACCACCGCCTCGCGGTGAAACGCCGCCGCCAACGCCCGCTTCGCGGCGTCGAACACCGGTCCCTCGAGCTTCGCCCGCCACGGGCGGCCGCCATGCAGTTGTTGGATCGTGACGCGCACTCCGGCTGGTGCGACGCGCTGAACATGCTCGCGCATCAGGCGTCCGATCGTCTCGGGATCCTGGTCCGGCACGAGCCGACAGCTGACCTTCGCCATGGCCTTCGCCGGCAACACCGTCTTGGCGCCTTCCCCAGTGTAGCCACTCAACAGCCCGTTGATCTCGCATGTGGGCCGCGTCCAGATCCGTTCCAACGTCGTGTAGCCAGCTTCGCCGCCGAGCGCAGGCGCGCCAACGTCGCGCTGGAATGACGTCTCGTCGAACGGCAACTGCCGAATTTCCGCGCGAGCCGAGGGTTCCCAATCCCGGACTTTGTCGTAGAAGCCAGGAATAGCAATGTGCCCGTTCGCGTCGTGGAAGGTCGAGATGATCCGGGCGAGCGTGGTCGCGGGGTTCACAACCGCGCCGCCGTACATCCCGCTGTGGAGATCCTGCGCGGGTCCTTGTACGTCGATCTGGAAGTAGGCGAGACCGCGCAAAGACGAGAGGATGGACGGCAAGCCAGGCGCGAACATCGCCGAATCGGAGATGACGACCGCGTCGCACTTGAGCCGCTCGGCGTGCGCCTCCACGAAGGGCGCGAGATGGTCGCTCCCGACCTCCTCTTCGCCCTCGGCCAGGACAACGATGTTCACGGGCAGCCGGCCACGCACGACGAGATGCGCCTCGAGCGCTTTGACGTGCGCGAACAACTGCCCTTTGTCGTCGACCGATCCGCGCGCGAAGATCTTGCCGTCCCGCACCGTCGGCTCGAATGGGGGCGACGTCCAGAGCTCGAGCGGCTCGGCGGGCTGCACGTCGTAGTGCCCGTACACGAGCACCGTCGGCTTGCTTGGCCCCGCGCCACGCCACTCGGCCAGCACGACCGGATGGCCGGGGGTCGGCATCACCTCGGTCGTGAGCCCGGCTTTGCTCATTGACGCGGACAGCCAATCCGCCGCGCGCCTGGTGTCGCCATTGTGCTCGGATTTGGCGCTGACGGACGGGATCCTCAAGAAATCGAACAGCTCGCGCTCGATTCTCGGGCGATTGGCCGAGAAGTACGTGTCGAGATCGCGGGGGACAGTCGGAGACGTGGTCATGTCGAGGAATTTATAAGCGAGCGCGGAAGCGGGGTTCCCGCGGCGATCCATCCGGCGCATGTCCAGATCCGGCGCGCGCCGATCACCTCGCGCCCACGCCTGAGCTCGACCGTATCACCGCGCGCCATCGAGCGGCAATGTGGCAAGAGCGCGACGATCGCGTCCGGCGTGTGGCTCTCGTCAGGGACGACGACAAGCACCGTATCACCGGCGCGAGCCCGCTCGGAGAGCTGCGGCCAGAGATCGTACTCGTTTGGCCGGCCGCCGATGTTCAACGAGAAAACCGCGGGGTGATCCTTCAGATGAAACGCCAACTCGGCCGCATCTTGATACCGATTCGTCGCGATCCACGCCCCTTGTCGCACGCCATCGATCTCGCGCGCCAACGACGCCCACCCGGCGCCCTGCGCGGTCGGATCTCTTCGGGCAGGAAGTGGCAAGAATGGCACGATCACCTGAACGTAGATGGCCGCAACCAACACCATCCCCAGCGCCAGCCCGGCCCTCTCCCATCGCGTCGTGATCGCCCTCTCAGCGCCCCAGACAATCGTGCCCGCTAACACGGCCGGCGCCAGCCAATTCGGCTCGACAGATCGTCTGGCGGCACTATAAACAAAAAAGACCGCGATAAACGCAGCGACGGCCGCAACAACAAACACCCTATTTGTTGTCACACGCCGCAGCCCGCGCGCGACGGCCAGAACGATCAAAACAAAAAGAATCGGCGAGACCAACCCGAGTTGCCCGCCGAGCAGCGACAACTCGCGATTGAAGACGTTGCTGTGCCCCTTGGGAACGAGCCCGTGTTGTAACTGAAACCGAAAAGAGATCCAATTATGCTGCGAATTCCATAACACGACGGGCAAGAACACGAGCGCCGCAACGAGTATGGCGACATACGGCCCAGGCCGCCGCCATTGCTCGCGCAGATCTTTACGCGCAATCAACGCCAGCGCGATGCCGGCACCGAACAAAACAGCGGTGTATTTCGACTCGAGACCGCAGCCGAGCGCGAGCCCCGCGGCGGCCCACCAAGCGATCGGCCGCGTCGAGCTGAGCGCATGATCGACCATGAGCAGCCCGACACTGAGGGCCGCCAATAGCGGCACGTCAGGCGTGGCAAGCACGAGTCCGGCACCCGCGAGCGGCATCGCCAGCACCGCCCACGCGGCTCGCCGCCCAGCGACCGCACCACCGAATCGTTGCGCAAGCGCGACCGCGGCCACCGTCGCGATCGTCCCGACGAGCACGGCTACGCACCGCACGCCAAATGGCGTGTTGCCAGCAATCAGTGTCCCGGCCTGAATCAGAACCGCGATCGCCGGCGGATGATCGAAGTATCCCGCGGCCAGATGCCGCGACCACTCCCAGTAGTACGCCTCATCTGGGACGATCGGCACGATCGCTGCCATGACTAACCGCAGTACGCCCGCGAGCCCCAAGATCCACCACGCGGTGTTGTCTGTCACGATCCGGAGGCCTCTGTGTCTTGGCGTTTGTCCGTGTGCGTCCTGGTGTTGCTCGCCATCGGTTGCTCGGACGGTACGAGTCCGTTCACCCGCCCAACATTTCACTCGGAGTCGGCGGCCACCCTGCCGGTCGACTCGACGATCAGCGTCCGCGTCGCACCCAATCTGGACGGCAATAACGTTACAGTCACCGGGTTCAACCAGTATGACGTGATCACCGGTTACGTCACGACAGGCTCGACCCCGCAGGTCTTTCGGTCGCGCCGGGCGATCGAGTACTTCACGCCGCCGCCAGGGTTCCAGCCCGGCAATTTCTTTCTGATCCACGCCGGGATCAACACCGGCGGGCAAGTCGTGGGCGGCATTATCAATGACACGTCGCAGCGCGCATACATCTGGTGGCACGGCGGCGGGACGACACTGCTGCCGCCGGCAGTCCCCGCCATCCCCGAAGGGCCGCTCGGCTGCGGCGCCTGGGCGAACAGCGACAGCGGCTACGTCGTCGGCACGTGCATGCCGGACGTGAACTGGTTCGCCACCGAGTGGACCCCGGGCGGTACGGTCATCAAAGAGGCGTGCTGCGGCGTGCTCACGGCGATCGCGGAGAATCAGTACCTCACGGGATACGATTTGACGTTCGACCCTCCCATAGCGCTGCTCTGGCCACCGGGTGCGTCGAACTACGCGCTGATCGGCTTCGACGGCGCTCAGATGGAGCCGTCCCAGGGCCTGGCCGTCAATACCAGCGGTTGGGTCGCCGGCTGGGCATTCGTCACGGGCGAAGACACCGCCGCGCTGCTGTGGGTCCCGGGACAATCCCAGCGCATCCTGAGCCACGTCGGCGTCGCCACGGGCGTCGACACGTGGGGCGACGTCGTCGGGTACCACCGCGATACGCCCACGGGTCCGACCACGGCCTTTCTTTGGAACCTCGCGACCGGCGCGCACTTTCTGCCAGGACTCCCTGGCGGCGGCGCGACGGCCGCCGTCGCCATCAACAACGTCAACCCCGAGATCTTAGGCTGGGCCATCGACGCGCAGGGTCTCAAGCACGCGGTGATCTGGACCTTCCAAAGGAGCTAGCGCGGCAGCCAACTTGCGGTCATGGCGAACCGGCTGGCCCACGAAACGAGTCCGTATCTCCGGCAGCACGCCGATAACCCCGTCGACTGGTACGCCTGGTCGCCCGAGGCGTTCGAGCGCGCTCGCCGGGAGGACAAGCCGATCCTCCTCTCCGTCGGCTACGCCGCGTGCCATTGGTGCCACGTGATGGCGCACGAGTCGTTCGAGGACACGGCGACCGCCACGATCATGAACGAGCAGTTCGTCAACATCAAAGTCGACCGCGAGGAGCGGCCCGACGTCGACGGCATCTACATGCAGGCCGTGCAGGCTATGACGGGACATGGCGGATGGCCAATGACCATGTTCCTGACGCCGGCCGGCGAGCCATTCTACGGCGGCACGTATTTTCCGCCGCGCGACCGGCACGGGCTGCCCGCGTTCACGCGTGTCCTCCGCTCGGTGTCCGAAGCCTATCGCTCGCGCCGCGGAGAGCTGGAAGAGAGCACGCGCCGGCTGCGCGAATTGTACGACGTGGTCGGTGCAACGGCCGAGGCGACTGGCGAGATCACGGCGGGCACGCTGGACCGCGCGTACCAGAGCATCGCCGCGCGGTACGACTCGCGGAACGGCGGGTTCGAGGGTGCGCCCAAGTTTCCGATGGCGATGGTGCTCGATTTCGCGCTGCGGCACGCACATCGGGCTGGTCACGCAACGCCGACCATCGCGCTCGAATCCTTTCGCCACATGGCGCGTGGCGGCATCTACGACCAACTCGGCGGCGGGTTCCATCGCTATACCGTCGACGCGATCTGGCTCGTGCCGCATTTCGAGAAAATGCTGTACGACAACGCCCTCTTGGCCCGCCTCGGCGTACACCTGTGGCAAGCCACCGGCGACGCCGAGGTGCGGGGCGCCACCGAACGGACGCTCGATTGGGTGGCGCGGGAGATGACGGATCCGAATGGCGGATTCTACGCGAGTCTCGACGCCGACTCCGCTGGGGGCGAAGGCACGTTCTACATCTGGACCGCCGACGAAATCGACTCGATCCTGGGGCCCGATGCTCCGGCGTTCAAGGCGTACTACGGCGTCACGGCGCATGGCAACTTCGAAGGCGCGAACATTCTGCATGTCGCCATCCCCGATGCATCGCCACCCGTGACCGCACGCGAGAAAGTATTTGCGCGCCGCGCCCGGCGTGAGCGTCCGGCGCGCGATGAAAAGATCCTCGCCTCATGGAACGGCCTCATGCTACGCGCGCTCGCTGACGCGGCCCGTGCGTTCGGTCGCGCCGATTATCACGCGCAAGCGTTGGCCAATGGGGAGTTTCTCGCGCGAACCATGGTGCGGCCTGATGGGCGCGTCATGCGGTCGCACGCCTTCGGCGTGACGAAAATCGACGGATTTCTCGAAGACCACGCCGCCGTCGCTCTGGGATTTATCGGACTGTACGAGTTGACCTTCGACGAGCGCTGGCTGGCACAGGCACGTTCGATCGCGAAAGCGATCGATGTGTACTTCTGGGACGAGTCCCATCGCGCGTTCTTCGATACGGCTGTCGATGCTGACCCATTGATCGTTCGGCCGAAAGACGTCACCGATAACGCCACGCCGTCCGGAACGTCGTTGACGACCGCGCTCTATCTCCATCTCGCCGAGTTGACGGGAGACGCGGCGTTACGAGAGCGGGCCGACTGGGTACTCTCGACATTGGCCGAGTCGATGACGACGCACGCGCCGGCATTCGGGTTCCTGCTCGGCGCGGCCGACACCGTCGTGCACGGCGCGCTCCAGGTCGCACTGGCGGGCGACGCGGCCGCTCTCGCCAATGTCGTCGCGACGACCTACATCCCGTCGCTCGTACTCGCCGGCGGGACGGCAGATGTCGAGCTCCTGCAGGATCGGCCCGCGATTGGTGGACGACCGACCGCATATGTGTGTAGGGGATTTGTTTGCGATCGCCCGGTGACCGGGCCAAAAGAGCTGAGAGACCTCCTCGCGCATGACTGATCCCAAGCCATCGTTCCTCCGCGGCCTGTTCCAGGGCGCGATCCACGAGTCGCTCGTCTTCCCGTACCCACCAGGCCTCGAGGCCCGCAACCCGGACGAAGCCCAGGTCGTGCGACGACTCATCGGCGCGCTCCGGGACATGCAAGCCTCGGGTCTCATCGACTCGGCCCGGTTCGACGAAGAGGAGACGATCCCCGAGAACGTAATCCGCGCGCTCGCCGAGTCCGGTTGGCTCGCGCTTTCGATCCCGAAAGCGTATGGCGGACTCGGTCTCTCGGCGACCGGCTACGCCCGCGTGTTCGAGACACTCTCGCGCGTCGATGGCTCGCTCGCCGTGCTCGTCGGCGTGCACTGCGGGCTCGGGTCGAAAGCGATCGTGCTCTTTGGCAATGACGAGCAGAAAGCCCGATATCTCCCCATGCTCGCTCGCGGGGAGACCCTCGCCGCGTATGCGCTCACCGAGCCCGAGACGGGTTCGGATGCGCAGAATATCAAAACGACGGCGAGGCTCGACGGTGACCACTGGGTGATCAACGGCCGCAAGATCTGGATCGGCAACGGCCAGCGCGCGGGCGTGATCGCAACCTTCGCCCAGACTCAGGTCGACCGCCGCGGCGAGCACGTGATGCGCCCGACCGCGTTCATTATCCGGCCGGACATGCCGGGATTCCGGGTCGTGGAGACGGTACACAAGCTCGGCATTCGCGGCTCGACACAGGCGCAACTCGCCTACGAGAATCTCCAAATCCCCACCGACCACGTCCTTGGCACGGTCGGCAAGGGATTCTTGGTCGCGGTCAACGTCTTGAACGGCGGCCGCCTCTCGCTCGGCGCCGGCTGCACCGGCGGCTCGAAAGAGCTGATCACGCTCATGACCCGCTATGCCAGCGAGCGCGTGCAGTTCGGCCATCCGCTGGCGGATTTCGAGATCACCCAGCGCAAGCTCTCATCGCTGGCCGCCGACACCTATGCCGCGGACGCGATGCTCGGGCTCCTCTCGGCGACCATGGATCGCGGTGATGCCGACTATGCGCTCGAAGCGGCATGCCTCAAGGTGTTCGCGAGTGATCTCGTGTGGCGGGCGGCGGATGAGATGGTGCAGGTCGCGGGCGGCCGCGGATACGTCAAGCCGTATCCGTACGAGCGTCTGCTCAGAAACGCTCGGATCAATCGCATCTTCGAAGGCGCGAACGAGATCTTGCGATTGTTCATCGCGCTGAATGGCATTCAGGCGCCGGCCGAGCGGTTGGCGGAGATCGGGACGGCGATCAGAAAGCCCATCAAGAATTTCGGGCTCGTGTCTGGATACGTGTCGTCGCGCATCTTCGGTGGACGCCCCGACCTGACCGTTACGCTGCATCCGATGCTCGCCGAACATAAACGCTTCTTGGAGAAGCACACGGCCGAACTCCAGGCCGAGACGGATCGCGCAATCACGAAGTACCGCAAGGCGATTGTCGAGCGACAACTCGTACTCGAACGGCTGGCGAACATGGCGATCGATCTCTACGCGACCGCCGCGACAATCTCCCGCACGCAACAACTCATCGGAGAGCGTAGCGCCGAAGGCGCGCGTCAGGAGATCGCGCTCTGCGATCTCTTCTGCGTCACTGCGGGGCACCGCTTCCGCGAGAATCGCCAGGCGCTCTCAGGCCGCGAGGACGAGGTCGACGACACGCGCCGCACGATCGCGTCGGCGCTGCGCGCCGCACGCGGCTACTTCGTGGAAGACGCGATACTCGACGCCGACGAGGAGCCTGGTGCGAAGCCTGCGTCGGCGCTCCGATCGGCGAGCGGTCGAGTCTGAGGCTTGAGCGTGAGCAGGATGACCGCGCCGACGATCACTCCCATGGCGACCACCGTGCGGGGTCCGATGGTCTCGTGGGCGATGAGCCAACCGAGCAAGAGGGCGATGCAGGGGTTCACGAACGCGTAGGTGCCGAGCTGCGCGGGCGTCACGGCGGTGACGAGGTACGTGTAGGCCGAGTACGCGACCCAGGAGCCGAGCACGATGAGATACACGAGCCCAATCAGCGAGTCGTGTGAGACGGCCGCGATCTGAAAGTGCGCGGCCTCGCCCGTGGCGACTCCCACGAGGCCGTTGATGACACCGCCCGCGATCATCTCCATGCCGGTCGTGAGCACCAACGATTTCGGCATGTCGGCGCGGCGGGCAAACAACGATCCGGCGGACCAGCCCATGGATGCGATGAGCACGGCGAAGGCGCCCATTGGATCGACGCCACCATGGCCACCAGGTCCAACGAGCAGCCCGACGCCGAGGAGCCCAAGGACGATGCCGAGGATGGCGTTGCGTCCGGGTTTTTGGCCGCCGCTCAGCCAGTCGAACACGACCATCCACAGTGGCACGATGGCGACAATGAGCGCCGCGAGCCCCGATGGGATGCGGAGTTCCGACCATGAGAGGAGCCCGTTGCCGATCATGAGCATCGACCCACCCGCAATGGCTGCATTGCGCCATTGCTTGGGCGTGGGCCGTGGTCCTCCACGGAGCCGCTGCCAGAGATACAGCGCGGAGCCGGCGACGAAGAATCGCGTGCCCGCCATGAGGAACGGCGGAATCGTTCCGATCGCGTAGCGAATGGCCAGGTACGTCGATCCCCAGATCACGTACACGAGCGCGAACGCGATGATGATCTTGAGCCGCTTCGTCATATTGGTATCGTCGCCGATTCTTTAACGGTCTGCAGCACGATCGTAGTGTTCGTCGAACGCACGGTCGGGATCGACCCGATCCGATTCTTGAGCAACGCGGACAACGCGTCGGTGTTCGCCACACGGACTTTGAGGAGAAAGCAGTCTTCTCCCGCCACGTGATGGACTTCCTGCACTTCCGGGATATCGGCCAGCGCGCCCTGAGCCTGCGGACCCCCAACTCGCTCGTCGGTCCGCACGAGGACGTAGGCCAGGAGCCCGTAGTCGAGCGCCTTGGGGTCGAGGCGCGCCTCGTACCCACGAATCACACCGCGCTCTTCGAGTTTCCGAACACGTTCCAACACCGCCGACGGCGCCATGCCCACCTGCCGGGCTAGCTCTGCGTTCGGTGTTTTGGCGTCAGACTGAAGGATGTTCAGTATTTGGCGGTCGACGCTGTCCATTGTTCTGCATTAGGCGGTCAATGCAGAATCTAGTTCCCAGGGCGCGCAAACGTCACCAGGAGGGCTCCGGCGATCAAAACGGCGAGGATGGCGCTGATGACCAGGACCCGCCGCCGAATCTTCCGGTCGGCCTCGGCCGGCGTCTCGCCGCTCCACCTGGCGGGCAGCCTCGGCTGCACGGGAGTGATCGTTTGCGGCCCCGACGCACGCTCGGCCGGCGTAATGCGCACCTCGTTGATCGCCGCCAGCAGCTCCTCGGCCGATTGCACGCGATCCTCGCGCCTTTTCTCAAGCAGGCGCATGACGACCGCGGCCAACGCTGGCGGCGTCGCCGGCCGGCGCGCGGTCACCGGGGCCGGCGGCTCGAGAGCATGGGACGATGCCAACTGCGCCGGCGACCGCCCGACAAAAGGGGGAGTACCGGTGAGCAGCTCGTACGCGACGACGCCCAGCGAATACAGATCGGCGCGATGATCGATTGGCTCGTCATCCGGTGCGGCGTAGACCGGTGAGGTGCTCTTGCCAAGCACACGGAAAATTCCCGCGTCGGCGACGAGCGTGGAGACCCCGTTCTGGAACAATGTCCCAGGCGTGATATCGCCATGGCACACGCCGCGACTGTGCATGTGCGCCAGCGCACGGCCGACGTCCCGCAGCATCGAGACGACGTCGCTCGTCGGCAGCTTCCCGCTGCGGGCGAGCACCTCGCGCAGCGGTTCGGCGTGCACGTAGGTCGTGACGTAATACAACTGCGTTTCGACCCGCCCGGCGGCGAGCAGCGCGACGAGATTCGGGTGCTGCAGATTCCGAATGGGATCGAGCGACGTCAGAAACCGGTCGGGGCTGACCGCGGCCGAGTCGTCGCGCGACAGAATCTTGAGCACGACGGGACGGCCGATAGCGAGGTCGGTGGCGACCCAGGTTCCAGCTCCCCCGATCGCCCCGACACTCAGCTCGCGGTCGAAGCGATACGCGCCTCCGAGCGCCGATTGCAGCGCGGCCCGCGGTCCCACGGGCTCAACTAGTCGAAATCCAACGCCAGATCGAGCGCCGGAGGCGAATGGGTCAGCGATCCGGCCGAGATCCAGTCGACGCCAGTCTCGGCGATGGCTCGGACGTTCTCCAACCGCACACGCCCTGACGCCTCGACGATCGCCTGGTGATCAACCAGACGCACGCACTCGGCGAGCAACGGCAGCGACATGTTGTCGAGCAGGATGATGTCGGCCTTTGCCTCCAATGCCGCGGCAACCTGATCCCGGGTCTCGCACTCGATCTCCACTCTCGCTCCCGGCGGCGCGACTTCTCTCGCGCGCTGCACGGCGAGCTGCACGTTGCCGTCGAGCGCCGCGAGATGATTGTCTTTGATGAGCACAGAGCTCGCGAGATCCATGCGATGGTTCACGCCGCCGCCACAGCGAACCGCATATTTCTCGAGGACACGCCACCCCGGCGTTGTCTTGCGGGTATCGACGATCTTCGCGCGGGTGCCGTAGACGGCTTCGACGAATTTCGACGTCAGCGTCGCGACACCGGACAGCGGCTGCATGAAATTGAGCGCCACGCGCTCGGCCGAGAGCAGACCACGGGCGTTGCCACTCAAGAAGATGATCGGGGACCCGACATCGACGTGGCCGCCGTCCTCGACGTCCACGCGCATGGTGACCTTGGGGTTGAGTAGCCGGAAGGCCTCGAGTGCGAGGGGCACGCCGGAGACCACGCCGCGCCCGCGCGAGACGATCATGCCCCGCGCGCGTCGCGTGCTGACGACCGTGGCGACGGTCGTGATGTCGTGAAACGCGCCGTCCTCGTCGAGCGCCTGGCGGACAACCGCGGACAGTTGCTCCTGATGGAGCGGGAACGCGAGCCGTCCTTCGTCGGCGCCCAGCGCCGGCAGCTCGCTCGGCGTGATCGTCCGTGGACGCGACAACCGCCGTTCACCGGTGCGTCTATCGGGGCTACTTCCCCCGCCTTGCTGCTGCATTTCGGCCATCAGCCCTCCCCATCGACTACTCGCCCGGGTCAACTGTTGGAGTTTGGCCCCCGATGGCGACCATGCGTTCGATGGCGCGCCGCGCTCGACCAGCAATCTCCGCGGGGACGGTAATGCGGTGTTGCATGAGCTGTAAGCTCGTCAGGACCTTTTCCAAGGTCGTGACCTTCATGAACGCACATACGGCCCGCTCGTTCGCCGCGTAGAAGGTCTTCTCTGGGTTCTCGCGGCGCAAGCGGTGCAGAATTCCGACCTCCGTGGCGACGATAAACTCGCCTGCGTCCGATACGGCAGGTCTCCGAATCATTCCCTCTGTCGAGAGAATCTGCACCCCCTCGGGGTCAATATCTCCGGCCGAGACCGCTTCCACCACACTCGTTGCGCACCCGCACTCGGGGTGGATCAGAAACTCGGCGTTCGGGTGCGCCGTGCGTTTCCGCCGAATGTCTCCCGGGTCGATCCCCGCGTGGACATGGCACTCCCCCACCCAGATTTCCATGTTGGAACGGCCCGTGACCCGCTTGACATGGGTCCCGAGAAAGAAGTCGGGCAGAAACAGTACCGTTCGATCGGCCGGGATGGAGTTCACCACGTCTACGGCATTGCCGGACGTACAGCAGTAATCGCTCTCGGCCTTTACCTCGGCCGTCGTGTTCACATACGACACCACGACCCCGCCGGGAAACTCGGCCTTCCACGCCCTCAGTTGCTCGGCGTCGATCGTCGCGGCAAGCGAGCAGCCGGCCGCCATGTCTGGCAACAGCACCTTCTTCTTCGGCGACAAAATCGCGGCCGTCTCGGCCATGAAATGCACGCCGCAGAAGACTAT
>DATHNL010000079.1:0-4517 GCA_035486035.1 Gemmatimonadaceae bacterium | reverse complement strand
TCCTGCGAGAGACCAGGATTCCGGCACTGCACGGTCGAGAGCAAGCACTCTTCGGTCACGAGTATCAGACCTTCGCCGTTCACGTCGAGCGCCCCGCCTTCCATCACGACGGGCGCGCCCGTATCGGGACGCACCGGATCGATCAGCGTGAGACCACTGATCTTTGCCACCGCGTCGGGCACCTTCGCGTCCAGCGCGTAGTTATCGTACTTCGCCCACGCGTTGAAGTGCCATCGGAGCAACCCCTGATCGACACCGGTGGGCGCCGAGTCACGGAGCCATGACCGGTCAGTCGGGACGACGTGCAGGCGATACGCCTGGGGCGGTACGCCGTGCGCGGCCAGTGCCTCTGTTGCGTCCGCCTGCACCTCGGCACTCGCGCACAAAATCTCGACGCGCTCCGATCCGACGAGCGCGCGCACGATCTCGGCGTAATCCCATCGGATCGCCTCGAATTTTCCCGGCCAATCCGGCTCGTGGTGCGGCCACGCGATCCACGTCGCCTCGTGTGGCTCCCACTCCGCGGGCATGCGCATCGCCTTACCCTATGAAACGATTGCCGATCGGCCCGTACGCGTCGACTCGGCGGTCGCGTAGGAAGGGCCAGTTCCGCCGCGTTTCCTCGATGATCGCCGGATCGCACGTTGCCACGAGCACCTCAGGCCCCGTGCCGGCCTGCGCGATCACCCGACCGAACGGATCGGCGATGAACGAGTGGCCCCAGAACTCGATGCCTTTCGTGCCCGGCTCGGGCTCGTGGCCGACGCGATTCACGGCGGCGACAAAGACTCCATTCGCGATCGCGTGACTTCGCTGAATCGTCTGCCACGCACTCAATTGATCCTGTCCGACGGCATCCTTCTCGGCCGGATGCCAACCGATCGCCGTCGGGTAGAACAAAATCTCGGCACCCAAGAGCGACGTAATCCTCGCTCCCTCCGGGAACCATTGGTCCCAGCAGATCAGCGTGCCGACTTTTGCCCGTTTCGTCGGCCACACGCGAAAGGTGTCGCCGGGCGTGAAATAATATTTCTCGTAGTACTGGGGGTCGTCCGGGATATGCAGCTTGCGGTACACCCCAAGTAAAGCGCCATCAGCGTCGATCATCGCCGCCGAGTTGCGATAGACACCGGCCGCTTCGCGCTCGAAGATCGGGACGATCAGCACGACGGAGAGCGACTTGGCGAGCGCCTGCATCGACGTCACCGTCGGCCCGGGAATCGGCTCGGCCAGGTCGAATCGCTCGGCCTTCGTCGCTTGCGCGAAGTACGGTGCGTCGAACAGCTCCTGCAAGCAAATGATCTGAGCGCCACGAGAGGCGGCTTCGCGGATCTTGTCTTGTGCGTCGCGGACGTTGGCAGCGATGTCGTCGCTAACGGCGGCCTGAATGAGGCCGACTGTAAATGGTGGCATTGAAAGGAAATCTAGACGATCAGCCCGAACGCCACGTCCATCACGTTGGTACCGGTGTAGCCGGTGCGAAGCAGCGCGCTCGCGGCATCCAGCGCGCGATAGGCGTCGTGCCCCGCGAGATCGGCGGCTGGATCGCGCCCGGCAGCGCTCACGGCGGTCCATGTGAGGCCGTCGACAATAGCACCGGCGGCGTCCGTCGGACCGTCGCGCCCATCGGTCCCGGCCGCTAGCAAGGCGATGCCTGACGCAGTCTCGCCGGCATCAGCCAACGAACGCGCGGCGGCGAGCGCCAACTCCTGGCTGCGGCCGCCGAGCCCAGGCGTGGTGCCAGCGCGGAGCGTGACAGTCGTCTCGCCACCCCAGAGCACGCAACGCGAGCGATACGCGCCGCGCGCGAGCTTGCGTCGTGCGAGGAGCTCGCTCGCCAGGCGAACGCCAGCGATCGAGGCTTCGCCCGCCAGCGGGGTGGGCGAGATGATCACTTCGTCGAATCCGATTTCTCGCGCCCGCTGGGCTGCCGCTTCGACCGCGTGGCGATTACTCACGATGACCTGCGCGCGCACGTTCGTGAACGCCGGGTCACCCGGTTTCGGCGTGTCCGGTACTTCGCCGCACGCGATCCGCTCGAGGTGCGCGCGCACAATGGGATCAAATAGCATCCAGCGGCCCGATCGTTCGAGTCTCGCGATCAGATCACTGGTCACCATCGGATCTCCAACGAACGGACCGGAGCTGATCGACGCCGGATCATCGCCGGGGACATCAGATATGAGGAGACACTCGATCCGTCTCCCGGGCAGAGCGATGGTGATACGTCCGGCGCTCCAGCGTGTAAAGCGCTTGCGCACCGCGTTGACGATGGCAATATCGGCCCCCGAAGCGAGGAGAGCTTCGTAGAGGCGGGCAAGTTCCCGAGGGCCAAAATCCGGGATGTCCGGTAGCGGCGCGGCAACGAGCGCACTCGCACCGCCGGAGACGAGAGCAAGCACGTGTTCGGCGGAGCCGACGCGTGCAATGGCGTCACCGATCGCCGCCGCAGCCGCGAGAGAGCCAGCGCCAGGTATAGGGTGGTCGCCGACGACGACCGGGAGCCTGGAGGGTGCAGCCTCGGGCGCGACGATGACGCCGCCAGCGGGAGAAGACCCAAGGGCCGTGATCGCGCCATTGACCATGGCGACGGCGGCTTTGCCCAACGCGATGATGTGTACGGACTCGGAGCCGAGCGCGAGCTGCCTGACGGCGTCCCGTGTTGCCGCCTCAGGGTTCGCCCCGCTGACGGCAGCCTCGTAGAGGCGGCCGAGTACCTCGCGAGGCTGGGGTAGCATGCCGGGAGTCTGTGCTGCCGGCTGTGGCGCCGCTAGGCCCGTTTAGGACCGGTCACTATGACCGGTTGTAGCGAACCGGACCGTGACGCCGAGCCCATCTATAGAGTCTGAATTGGAAGGCCCGACCCCTTGGGGGGTTAGGGGGGATACTTCCCCCAAACCCCCAGGGGCTGGCCCCTCTACGGAACGGAGCCCGTGACCGGCAGTCAGAGCAACCCACGCCCTTCCTACGCTGCGGTCACAACGCCGGCGAGTCTGCCCGGCGTGTGCGCTCGTTGTGGCGCGACGATCATCCCGTCGAGCACATCGTGCATGCGTTGTGGAGCGGCGATCACGGGCCCTGGCGCCGCCGAGCACGCGGAGCGCATCCGCCTCCGCCTCCAGGAATCCGTCGGTGACGCCTATCGCCTCATCGAGCTGCTGGGGCGCGGTGGCATGGGCATCGTGTTCCGTGCCCACGAGACCGCCCTCGATCGCGAGGTTGCGCTCAAGGTCCTGGCCCTCGACCCGATCCTGTCACCCGAGGCCTACGCCCGATTCGAGCGCGAAGCCAAACTCGCGGCCCGACTCGACCACCCGCACATCGTGCCGATCTTCGCGGTCGGCCAGCGGAACACCGTCGCGTTCTACACCATGCGCCTGGTACGCGGCGGCACGCTCGAGGATGTCCTCGCCGGCCACAACATGCTCGACGTCGAGCACGTGTTCGACATCCTGCGCGATGTCGGCCGCGCCCTCGACTATGCGCACGCGCAGGGCGTGATCCATCGCGACATCAAACCCGCGAACGTGCTGATCGGCGATAGCGGCCACGCCATGGTCTCCGACTTCGGTATCGCGAAAGCCTTGGGCTCAGGCGAAGCGCCGGTGGGCTCCGGCACGGGCATCATCGGGTCCCCGGGGTACATGTCGCCCGAGCAGTGGCGCGGCGAAGACATTGACGCGAAAGCCGACCAATATGCGCTCGGCGTCATGGCGTTCGAGATGCTCACCGGACACCGCCCGTTCGAGACGGTGAAGGTGCAGGATCTCCTGAAGCTGCATCTCTCGGCCGAGGTGCCCAAGGCATCGGCGCTGCGCGCCGGGATCGAGCCATACACCGACGCGGCGATTCAGCGCGCCATGGCGAAGAGCGCGTCCGACCGGTTCCCCTCGGCGTCGTCGTTCATCGATGCGCTCGCCGGCCGGCGGCCGGTCGGTCGGGGGTCCGTGACGGCTACATCCTTCATTGCGCCGCCGCCGCCGCCCAAGCGCGGCAACGGCATGCTGATCGCCGCCGCGTTGTTTCTGCTCGCGGTCGCCGGTGTCGCCGCGGTCTTCGGACTCTCGCGGAATGGGCCGACCGAGCAGCAGATCAAGAAAGAGATCGTCCATCCGCGCCGACGAGCCGCGTCGGTCGCACCGATACCAGATTCGCTCCCCACGCCGGTTGATACAACGTTCGATCTGAACGCCACGGATCAGGCCGTGGTCCACCGGCGCCCCGTCGCGCTCGACCCCTCGCTCGGCGGCGGGGTAGTGTCGCGTAACTCGGACGCTCCCGCGTATATCCGGATTCTGGCCCGGGGCGGGGCCGCGAAGGTGCGCTTGGATGGTCGAACGCTGGGTTTTACACCCATCGTCGTCCGCGTTGACGCCGGCGGCCACTACGTGTCTCTAGAGGGCGCGGGCGATGCGTTCATGCCCGACCACCTGAACATCGAGGCGGTCGGCAATGACACCGTCAACGCCGTGTTCGGCGCGACCGGCCGGACCGATACGGCCACCGCACAACCCGAG
>DATHNL010000078.1:0-11808 GCA_035486035.1 Gemmatimonadaceae bacterium | reverse complement strand
CCCACCCGGCCCGCACCAGCTCGGGGTGTTCCATCCGCTGCTGGACTCTCTCGGCGTCGCCGTGGGGACGGGCAAGCTCACGTTCGATGGTGGCTCCGCGACGTCCGTGGTGTTGGCGACGCCGTCGGTCCCCAGCATTATCGCGCTCTATTGCAACGAGGACGAGCGCGCCCACGGCGCCGGCGCGATCATTGGACGCGTGATGATCGCGGACAGCGATGAGCCGGCGACCAATGCGACGGTCCGCTATACCTGGCGGTCGGTCATCCGCGACAAGCCGGTGCTCGAGGCGAAGGTGTCGGCCGACGGCGAGTACCGCATTTGCGGCGTCCCGCTCGGCGCCCGCGGCACGCTGCGGGCCGAGCAGGGAGGCCTGGTCACCGGCGATCTGCCGGCCGAGGTGGCGACGCGACCGTTGGCGTTAGTGGCGTTGCACCTGCCCCATGCCCGGCAAGCCAACAGCGCGGGCGCGGTCGTCTCGGGTCGCGTGGTCGACGGGCACGGCATTCCTGTCGGCGGTGTCGATGTGATCTTCGATTCGTCGACGCGAACGCTGACGACGGACAGCGGCGCGTTCACATTGCGTGGATTGGCGTCGGGTTCGCGCGCGCTGCAGTTCCGGAAGGTCGGATTCCAGGCCATCGATGTGTCCGCCGATTTGTCCGCCGCAAAGCCGGCGTCGATGAGCGTGGTTCTCACTCCCGCACCGCCAGTGCTGGCGACGGTCGACGTCACGGCGTCGCGACAGAAGGCCCTGGATCGCGTCGGATTCACCGGGCGTGAACGATCGGCGGCGGGGGTGTTCCTGACGGCCCGTGATATCGACAGGCGAAGCCCGGTGACCTTTTCCGATCTGGCACGGACGGTGTCCGGACTCAAGGTGAGCCAGCGCAACGGACAGAGCGTCGTGACCCAGCCGCTGGGCGAGTCCTATCGGGGCAGTGGGTGTGTCCTCTACGAGCTGGATGGCGCCGCGTTCAGTGACGAGCCGCCGGGCACGATCGACGCGCATATCCAACCAACCTCGATCATCGCGATGGAGGTGTATCACCCGGGCGCCGCGCCGCTCCAAATCCTACAGGATGCGACGCCCGGCGATTTCGGCATGCAGCAACCGCCCAACAAGACGCAGCAAGCGCAAACGCGTCTGGAGACCCCGGGAACGGTGGAGGGCGTGGGGAGCGCCTCGGCCACATCGTGCACGGTGGTCGTGATTTGGACCAAGGCGACATCGGGCGGGAATTAGTCCCGAGACGGTAATTAAGCGCGTTCTCATATTACAAACACGCGCACTCGATATGTCGCATTACGGCCGTTGTCTCACAATGTGATAACAACCGGCTTGCATCGTGACCCCAACATAGCAAACATTGTGGCCCATGCAGAGCCCGCCGGGTCCCATCACTCGTGGCGAACACCTCGCGTTTCTCGAGGTGCTCGGGTCCATGCGCGCGAACGACGCGCGGTGGACGCCGACGATGGCGGGCTTTGTCACGGTTCGCCTCGTCGATAAGTGGGCCGAGGCATTGCGCGGATGGCTCGCCCCGCGGCCGAGTGAAGTCGCGGCGGTGCGCGATGCGATCGACAAGGTCGCGGCCGGACCGACGCGCAACGCGCTGACCGCGATCGTCGATGCGATTACACAGTCCTGGGGGCGCCGACGATCCCAGGTGTCGGCGCGCTTGCTCTCGTACGCGGCCCTCTTATCGGACGGCCGCGAGTGGGCGTTGTCGGCGGACATCTATCGGACATTCCTCTCGCTCGCGTATGAGACCGAGCGCGATCTCGTGTGCCACGCCTGGCATCGCATCGGCTGGTGCGAAGCGTGGCTCGGCCAATACCCCGAGGCCGAGACTGCGTTCTCGCTGGCGCGCGAGCAAGCCCAGGAGTTGGGTGACCGCTACGTGGAGCTCGCCTCTGCCCAAGGACTCGCGGTGATCGCGTCCCGGCGAGGCAACCTCCCCAAGGCCGACGCTGAATTCGCCGCCGTGGTGACCGCCTGCGAGCAGTACCTCGCCGAGGTTCCCGCGTTGGGCGAACTGCTCGCTTCAGCGCTTCACGAGCGAGGCAACACCGCCGTGCGGCGCGGCGACCTGGATCGCGCATTCGCGCTGCTCGGGCGCGCGCTGAGCGAAGCGCGCGACCAGA
The DNA here is from genome assembly GCA_035486035.1 of Gemmatimonadaceae bacterium. GTDB lineage: Bacteria > Gemmatimonadota > Gemmatimonadetes > Gemmatimonadales > Gemmatimonadaceae > DASRDS01. The sequence goes on along the minus strand of DATHNL010000078.1, from coordinate 9,660 downwards.
ATCAGCGCGACCGGATTCTGCTCGATCTCGCGTTCGCGTTTATGGAAGTTGGATTGCTCGACACCGCGCGGCGTGCGTACCTCGTGGTTGAAATCGCCGGTGACGATCCCAAGCTTCGCTGGATTGCTGGAGTGAACTTGATGCACCTGGCGACTCTCGAGGGTGCCGAGACCGTGTTCGAGCGGCATCGGAAGGCCCTGGTGAGTGAGCCGCTCCCGCCGCGACTCGCGGTCAGTTTTCAGATCACCGTCGGCGAGGGATATAAGCGATTCGGCCGGACTCCACAGGCCCGCGCGGCGTTCGATCGGGCTATCGTGCTGGCCGAGCGCCATCAGTTGAACAGGGAGTTGATCGAGGCAGAGACGGCGCGTGACGCCTTGGTATCAGAGCCGACCGCACCGAAGGTCGACCGCGTTATCGAGCCAATGGACCTGGGAGAGGCGACGGTCCATGCACGAGAGGTGGTCGAGCTCATGAGCGCCGAGCTGGCCGGCGCCGGAGTATGAGTCCGGCGCGCGACCATTCGGAAACTGGATCAGCAGCCGCCTTGGCCTGCCTGCACGCCGCCGCAGGCGGGATGGACCGCGGAAGTGGTCGTGTGAGTGGCCACGTGAGAGGCTGGGGTAGCCGCGGGGGCGGTAGCTGAGGTACACGCGGCGAGTGAAAGAGCAGCAATCGTAGCAAGCGCGAGTGAAAGACGACGGATCATACGAGGCTCCAGACAAGTGGGTGAAGGATCTCGACCTTCACTGTGCGACATCGACCAGCCGAGGTCGATGTCGTGCTGGGGCGTCGCGACCGCGTGCGCGGGCGCATTATAAATGCCACATGAGACGCGTTTAAGAATCGTCTCGTTTCTGAGAGAATTCTTATCCGCGTCGCTGCGTGTAGCGCTCGGCCCCCGACACGAGTTGCACGCCACGCACTCGGTTGACGAGCTCGACGACACGCTGCGCGTCATTGCCGCCGACATTGCGATCGTCGACCCGGAGTTCGCGAGTCAGGCGCTCCTCGAACTGTTAGCGGTTCTCGATAAGCACGTATCGGTGCACGTCGTGAGTTACACAACGGTGTCGCCGGCGGCCATGCGCGCGCAGATGCAGTTCGCGCTGCGCGGGCATAGGCACCTCGTGCTCATGGGATTCGACGACGGGCCGGTGCAGTTTCGCACCTACCTGGAAGATCTGCGCGGCGACGCGCTCGGCGAGATCCTGTTGGCGCAGCTCCGCCCGGCGCTGGAGCGGCTGCCGACGCCAGTCTCGCGCGCGATAGAAGAGCTCTTTCGATCGCCCGCCACGATCGAGAGCGTTCCGGCGCTCGCACGGTTGGCCGGCGCGCGGCATCGTCGACCCCTGCACGAAGCATTGGCGCGCGCCGGCTGGCAGTCCGCTGGGACGCTCATTCGCGCCGCGCGGGTCGTGCGCGCGTACGCCTATCTGACGCAGGGCGACAACCGGGTCCGCGACGTAGCCGTCAAGCTGGGTTACGCGACCGCGCGCGGGTTGGCCAACGAAGTCCGCGCCGTGTCGGGATTGCTGCCCTCGTCGCTCGGCGCCCTCACGCCGCAGGCCTTTCTCGCCCGGGTCGTCGCGGGCCTCGTGCGGCCGCCCATCTGGGCGCCACGGACGCCGGCCAGCGACCTGCCCCTGGAGCGCGTGGTCCCGGAGCGGTTCGCCGACTGAGGCCGGTGCACGTATTTTTCCAGCATGACACTTTACGCCAGCCGCATTGCGGCTTTGGGAACCGAAAATGCTTTTCGCGTTGGCGATGATATCGCCCGCGTGACGCCGCAGCTTGCCGCGCGCGGCATAGATGTGATCCGACTGAACATTGGCGAGCCGGATTTTGATAGCGCACCGCACATCAACGACGCGGGTTGCGCGGCCATCCACGCCGGGAAGACGCACTACACCGATCCGCAGGGAATCCTTCCACTCCGCGCCGCGATCGCGGCTCACGTCAAGCGGACCCGCGGCATCGCGGTCGATCCCGCCCAGGTCATTGTCACGACCGGCGGCAAGCCATCCATTGGCTTCACGATGCAGGCGTACGTCAATCCGGGCGACGAAGTGATCTATCCGAGCCCGGGGTTTCCTATCTACGAGTCGTGGGTGACGTATGTCGGTGCCAAGGCCGTGCCGCTGCCGTTGCGCGAAGATCGGAATTTCATTTTTACCACCGAGGATCTCGCCGAGCGGATCAGCACGAAGACCAAGGTCATCATCCTCTGCTCGCCGTCGAACCCGACTGGTGGTGTATTCGACAAAGGGGAGCTCGAACAGCTCGCGAAGTTGATCCGGCGGCGCTGCGGTCCCGAGGTCCGTATCTATTCGGACGAGATTTACGAAGACATCATCTTCGACGGGCACACGCACCACAGCATCGCGTCCGAAGAGGGAATGGCCGAGCGAACGATCATCGCATCGGGCCACTCGAAGGGCTTCGCGATGACCGGTTGGCGACTCGGTTGGGCTGTCTTGCCGACCGTCGACGAGGCCCAGGTCTTCAAGCAGCTGACGATCAACACGGTGTCGTGCGTTGCGCCCTTCATCCAAGAGGCGGGGCGCGTTGCGCTGGAGAGTCCGCTCTCCCCGCCGGTGGTGAAGAACATGGTGACGGCGTTTCAGGATCGGCGCGACAAGGTGGTCGCGGCGTTCAACCGGATCCCGGGGATCCAGTGTCAGTCGCCAAAGGGTGCGTTCTACCTCTTCCCGAACGTCGGCGGCATCTGCCGTCGCTTCGGGCTCATTGACGACGACGGCCGCGCCACGCCGACCGCCGAGCGTTTCGGAACACCAGCGCGGGCTCTCCAGGCTTTCCTCCTGGAGCGCTACGGTGTCGCCACCATGGACCGTCACTCATTCGGGCGCATCGGCGCGGACGGACAGCACTTCCTCCGCGTCTCGATCGCGGCGAGCCTCGAGCGTCTGATGGAAGCGACCGATCGCATCGCCCGCGCGGCGAAGGACAACGAGGGGTTCGCCGAGTTCGTTCAGGCGTACGCGGCTAGCGCACGGGTCTGACGGCGAGATCTCTCGGTCGGAGGCGCTCGCCGGTCGCGCGATCGACGATGTCATAGTCGATCGACCGCCCGGTGGGCCGATCGATGAGCTCCACCGTCGGGCCATCAGGGAGCACCCACTTGGTGCCCCACCGGATGAGCACAACGAACAGCGGCCAGAGATCGCGCGCCTTTGCGGTCGGAACGTATTCGTATCGCGGGGGCCGCTGCTGGTACCGCTGACGTTCGAGCAACCCGTCATCGACCAGCGCGCCCAATCGCTGGGCGAGAATGTTCGTCGCAATGCCGAGACTCGCCTGGAACTCGTCGAACCGCCGCACTCCGTTCAGCGCATCGCGCAGAATCAGGATGCGCCAGCTATCCCCAACCTCAGCCATACTACGCGCAATCGGACATTCCATGCATTAGATTACGCCGTATGACTTTCAAATTGCAAGCGACTATCATCGATGCCGTGCGAACCCCGCGGGGGAAGGGCAAGCGGGGTAAGGGAGCCTTGACCGAGATCCACCCTCAGGAGCTGTTCGCTCAGACGCTCAATCACTTGGCGGCAAAGAGCGGTGTCGCCCCGGGCGATGTCGGCGATGTCGTCGTCGGCTGCGTCTCGCAAATCGGCGAGCAGGGTGCGAACATCGCGCGCAACGCCGTGCTGGCCGCGGGCTGGCCCGATGAAGTGTCCGCCACGACGATCAACCGCTTCTGCGGTTCAGGCCTGCAGGCGGTGAACTTTGCCGCGATGGCCGTGGCGAGCGGCACGATGCCGGTCGCCGTCGGTGGCGGCGTCGAGAGCATGTCGCACTACTCGCTCGGCGCCGACGGCGGCGGGCAAGATGGCGGCAACCTGCGCCTCCGTGAGCGGGTGCATCAAGTCCCACAGGGCATCAGCGCGGACCTCATCGCCAGTCTGTATCACGTGTCGCGGGCCGAGGTCGATGCGTTCGCGCTCGAGTCGCAGCGGAGAGCGGCGGTGGCGCAGCGCGAGTGCCGGTTCTCGAAGAGCCTGTTCCCCGTGACCGATCCGGCGACCGGCGCTGTTGCGCTCGCGGTCGACGAGTACACCCGTCCCTCGTCAACGATCGAGGGACTGACCGCGCTCGCGCCGGCATTCGCTGACCACCCCGAGCTCGATGCGATCGCGCTCGCGAAGTACCCGTCGGCCGGCACGATCCGACACGTGCACACGGCCGGCAACTCCAGCGGTATCGTCGACGGCGCCGCCGCTGTTCTCGTCGCCTCGCCAGACTACGTGGCTGCTCACGGCCTCCGTCCTCGCGCGCAGATCCGTGCGATGGCGACGATCGGCAGCGAGCCGCTCATCATGTTGACTGCTCCCACCGCCGCATCGCGAAAGGCGCTCGCGCTCGCCGGGATGTCCCCGCGCGACATCGATCTGTGGGAGATCAACGAAGCGTTCGCGGTCGTACCCATTCACACGATGCGGGAGTTGGACCTCGATCCCACGCGCGTGAACGTCAACGGCGGCGCGATAGCCCTCGGTCACCCACTCGGCGCGACCGGCGCGATGTTGCTCGGTACGGTGCTCGATGAGCTGGAGCGTCGCGATCTTGCCACGGGACTTGTCACCCTATGCATCGGCGGCGGCCAGGGCGTCGCGACTATCGTCGAGCGGGTGTAAATAGCACGGCGAACACGACGAGGATCACTGCCGCGAATCCGGCGGGAATGAGCCAGATGGTCTGCCAGTCGTGACCGGTCGGGGTCGTGAACGCCTGCACGATGTTCCCCGATAGCCACCCGCCGATAAACAGCCCGGCGCCTTGGGTGATCAGCGCCAAAAATCCCTGGGCGGCCGCCCGTATCTGAATATCGGCGCGTTGATCCACGTAGATCTGCCCGGTCACGAAAAAGAAGTCATAGCAGACGCCATGCAGCAGGATGCCGGCGTACAGCATCCACACGAGCGGCCCGGTGTTGCCGTACGCGAAGAACGCGTATCGCAACGCCCAAGCAGCCATGCCGATCAAGAGGATGCGCTTGACGCCGAGGCGGACGAGCAGCAGCGGCAGGAGCAGCATGAAGCCGAGCTCGGACATCTGCCCGAAGCTCATTTTGCTCGCGGGCTCGCTCAGGCCGATCTCGTTGAGATAGAGGTTGGTGAACGCGTAATAGAACTGCAGCGGGATGCAGAGCAGGAACGACCCGACGATGAACGTGGCGAACGACCGATCACCCAGCAGCTTGAGCGCGTCCAACCCGAGGACGTCCCGGATGCCAAGCGCCTTGCCGGCCGCGTGCGGCGGCGTGTGCGGCAACATGAACGAGTAGAGTCCGAGGACGATCGACGCCCCCGCCGCGATCTCGAGCGGCACGACGGTCGGCTCCACGCGCAGCCGGCCCACGAGAAGCCCGGCGACGATCCAGCCGATGGTGCCAAGTGCGCGGACCGCGGGGAACTCTCGCGCTGGCTCTTGCATGTGGTCGAACGACAGGGAGTTGGTGAGCGCCAGCGTCGGCATGTAGCACAGCGCGTACGCGACGAGCAGCGGGTAGAACGCGCCGAACGTGACGGCGCGCGAGGCCGCGTACATCAAGAGGCCGCCCGCGAGATGGAGCAGGGCCAGCGCCCGCTCCGTCGCCAGGAAGCGGTCGGCGATCATCCCGACGAAGAACGGCGAGATCATCGCGGCAAGCGCCGTCGCGCCATATGCGAGGCCGATCTGGGTGCCTGAGAACTTGAGGGTCTGGCCCAGATACGTGCCCATGGTCACGAACCAGGCGCCCCAGACGAAGTACTGCAGGAACATCATGGCTGAGAGCTTCACGCGGACGTTGCTCATGGGGCCATAAGATGCGCCTATTTAGACCAGTCTGGAATCTCTCCGATCAGCCAGCGCGCGGGTGGGCACGATCGAGGCTGGGGTGGTCCGGCTCACGAGGTGTGGCTCTTGGCGCACGAACGTCTGGTCGACGAGCTGCGACGTGATGAACGCCGCGGCGTCGAGGCGCGAGATCGGGCTCGCGCGCACGGGGCCTTCGAGAACCGCCGCGTATGAGCCGGTATGCGGTCCGGCGGTGAGGCGTGCTGGACGCACGATCGTCCAGTCGAGCGGGCTCTCTCGCACGGCGGCCTCGCGCTCGCGAGCGTCGCGCCGGACGCCGTGGCCGAGCACGGACCGGAAAAATCCGCCGGCCCCTTGGGCGGCGTGCTCGTGGAGCGCCGTGTCGCTCACGTAGATGAGCCGCGCGGTGCCTGCATGTGTCATGGCGCGGATCACGACGCGGGTCCCGTAGAGCAATGGAACCGGCGAACGATCCGCGGTTGGCCGGTTGGCGACGGCCCAGATGACCGCCTCTTGATCGCGCATGGCGCGGTCGACGGCGCGCGCATCGTGCACGCTGCCGCCGAAGATCCGAATGTCGGGATCGCCGGTGAGCAGCGGAGCCGGGTGCCGGGTGTATGCGGTAACCGTGCAGTCGGCCGCGAGCGCTCTGGTCAGGAGCGCGCGGCCGAGCCGCCCGGAGGCGCCAAGGACGAGCACTTTCATTGGCTAAAGAGTGGCACGCAGGACAACGTGCCACCCGGTCAGCCGAGTATCAACTCTGTTTCAGCTCGACTGTTCGATCGAGTGCGCCCTCGAGATACACGCGCGTGAGCCCACCGGCCCAATACGACACATCTGTTCGGTTGGGTTGGATCGTCTCGCGCGCCGTTGTGAGGACGGATCCGCCGTTATCGGGCTCGAATTCCAGCCACGCCTCCCACCGGCCGATCTCGTCCATCTTGGCGCAAACACGTGGGTAGTATGCCACGCCTTCGCGCGAGACGATCGACTCGTTGAATCGAACAAACACCTCTGCCATCGGCAGAAAAGACTCGCAACCCCCGCGCCATCCCTAGAAAGAAACCTGAAGATCCGACGTGAAAAGCCGATCCGTGGTGCGAAATCCCGGCGGCGGCTGGTTCGCGTAATGGATGGCATAGCCGATCTTGATCGCGAAGTGCTTCGAGAGCGGAGCCACCAGATCGGTCTGGGAGTTGATGTGGAGATCCTGCTCGTGCTTGAGATCCGGCTGCGCCTCAACGAACTGTTGAAAGTAGGCGTCCTTGGCGAACGTGAACCGATACGTTATCGCTCCGCGCGCGTCGGCATGGTAGTCCGTCGAGTCCAGCAGAAGTTTTTGCTCGACATACGTGATACCGGCGTCGAACTCGAGCGAGTGCCGCTTCGGGAGAATCGGGGTGAACGCGAACCCGCCGCCTTCCTGGAAGTAGTAGTCGACCCCGGCAAAGGTGTTGCGTGAAAACCCGGCCTGCGCGTAGAGGCCGACGGTCTTGGTGAACGAGTACTGGTCGCGGAGAGCGGCATTCCAGATGTTGGTCTGCACGACGTTCTTGTTCTGCCCGTACACGACAGAAAAGGTCTGATCCATCCGATTGACGGGACTCGTTCGGAGCGTCAACTGATCTGCGAAGTTGATGGTCGACACCTGCGTATTGCCAGATGTGGCCACGTAGCCCAGATCGCCGTGAAACGCTGCGAAATGGGTCGTATCCTGCGCCGCGATGGCGGCGGGGATCAGGACGAGAATGGCGAGCGCTTGCTTCACAGGGCTTTGACCATGAGAATGTCGGTTTGCAATTCGTTTCCGAGTCGAAAGGGGTAGTTGCCGGCGTCGGTAAACCCGACCTTGCGATAGAACGCGATGGCCCGGGGATTCTTATCCCACACCGCGAGCCATATCGTGGCCGCGCCGCGCTCGGCGGCGGCTGTGCAGGTCTCAGTCATGAGCCGTTGCGCCACGCCAAGACCGTGCCAGGCGCGATCAACATAGAATCGCTTGATCTCGAGCGCCCGCGCATCGCCGACCGCGGGCGGAGCAATCTCTCGCGTCACTTGTGCGTACGCAATGAGCTCCGGGGCTTGCGCCACGAGGATGTACCCGCTCGGGTCCTCGATCTCCACGCGCTGCTGCTCCGGTGAAAACGCACTGGCCAGGTGCATGGCCATGTTCTCCGGGGTATTGAACGCCGCGTACGTGTCCCGAAAGGTCTTGGCGCCGAGCGCCGCTAGCGTCGCCGCGTCGTCCGCGACGGCGTATCGGATGGTCTCCTGAGGCATGGCTCGAAACTACGTCCGGTAGCGGTTCGTCTGCATGGTATGCAAGTCCTCGAGCAGAGCCCGACGCGCGTCGTCTGTCACCAGAGCGCGACCTATATGCGCGGGTTCGGGCTCCTCTTCTCGGGACTCGGCGCCGGCGCCCTCGTGCTCGTGACGCATGTCGACCCCTCGCACACGAGCGGATCGCCCTGGGTCGCCTACGTCGTCGGCATCGGGTTCGTGATCGCCGGCGTCTTCATGTTTTGCAAGGCCGAGGATGATCGGATCGTGCTCGATGGCGCCGCGCATGTCGCGCGGATCATTCGCCGAGGGCTGTGGCGGCAGTCGATGACCGAGGTACCGTTCGCCAAGATCCAGGATGTCGCGCTGGAAGTGACGGCGATGCGCAACGCGGGGAACGAGAGCGGGAACCGCCTGACCTGGCGTCCCGTCTTCGTGTGCGAGAACAATAGCCGCGTGCCGTGGACTCCGATGTCGACGAGCGACCGGATCTCGCAAGCGCGCGCGGTCGCCGCGGCGCGGGCCATTGGCGGGTGGAATGCGCTGCCGGTGGAGGGCTCCCCCGCGTTGGCGCGCGCCGCGACGGCGGTCACGAACATCGGGTGTCTCTACGCGTTCTGCGCCGTGTTCTTCGGGTTTCTGCTCCTGCTTATGGGGGTTCAGGTCGCGCCGCTGGCCACCTGGGTTCCGACGCCGGCGACCGTGGTGGCGTCTGGCGTCGGTACCGTGCAGAGGGGCAACGGCGGCCCGACGTACCAGCCGACGGTGTCCTATCGGTACACGGTCGGCGGCACGCCGTACATCTCGAACCGTGTCTCCGTCATCACGGAGTCAGCGAGCAGCAAGTGGGCGCAGTCCGTCGTCGACCGCTATCCGCAAGGCGCCTCGGTCACGGCATGGTATGATCCGAAGCATCCGGGGAACGCGATCATCGACCACCACGTGGCGAGGATTCCCCTCATCATGATGGGCATCGGGCTCGCGGTCGTGCTATTGATGGTGGTGGCGATCAAGCGCGCCCAGGCCCAAGGCCAAGCCGCGCTCGCGGGCGGCGACGTCCCGGTGGTCTCCGCGCGCTAGCTCGGCTGACAAATCAGCCCGTTGTGGGCCTTGATGTACCCGGCGCGACGCACGTTCAGCCCATGCTCGTGCGCGTAGAGTCCCAGCTGCTCCACCCGCATCAGCTCCCGATAGCCGTAGTTCATGTAGTCGGCCATGATCGTGTAGAACGCGCGGCCGCGGATCTGGTCGCGCGGCGTCGTGATGATCGCCACGCCGCCCGGCTTCAAGAAGCGCCGGTGGAGCTCGAACGCCTCGTGCTTGTACTCGTCGGGGAAGTGCTCGATGAGGCCAACGCTCAGCACGATGTCGAACGCACGCCCGTATGTGAGCGATCGGATATCGGCGACCTCGAAATCGATCGCCATGTTTTCCCGATACCATATGCGCCCGCTGCCCCAAAACGGGTAGGCCTCCGGAAATTTCCCAAATCGATCCGTGCGACAGAAATCGTCGTAGTCCACGAGCACGGCGTGCCCACCGGGATACATCGCGAGC
>DATHNL010000077.1:0-6273 GCA_035486035.1 Gemmatimonadaceae bacterium | reverse complement strand
GGAACGTTCCGCCGGGGCGGCTCGCTGACCTCCCCGTGCCGGCGCTCATCAGTACCGTCGACGTCGAGCGTGGGTCGCAACTCGTGTGGGGCCTTCCAGGACTCGACAACGTCTCGGTATCCGATGCCGTCTATGCCTCGTGCGCGCTCCCGGGATTCTTCCCGCCAGGACGCGTGAACGGGCGACTGTGCATCGATGGCGGGACGATCGACAATCTTCCGGCCGCGATCACGGCCGACCGCGCTGATGTCGTCATCGCCGTTGACGTTGGCTCGAGCGAGCTCTCGCTCGGCGAATCGATCGCCTCACACGGGTTCGCGGCCACGTACATGCGGGCGGCGACGGTGATGATGCACGCACTCCAGCTCTATCAGCTCAACCAGTGGGATGGCCCGCCGATGGTGCTCATCCGGCCGAAACTCGGCCAGGTCGGATGGCTCCAGTTCGGCGATACGCCCAAAGTGATCGAGGAAGGGTACCGCGCCGCGAAAGAGGCGCTGAGGCATTTCGACGAGGTCGCCGCCGCGACTGGCGGAGTGTTCCCGCGCCGGCGCGTGCGGGTCGAGGTCGACCGGGCGAAGTGCATCGGGTGTGGCATCTGCGTCGCCATGGCGCCCGATCTCATGGCCCTCGACTCCGCGGGCAAGGCGGTCTCGAAGACCATGAGCGTGACGTGGTCGCCGGCCGACGGTGAGTTTATTCACCACTGCCCCACGGCCGCGCTCACCGTCGTGCCGGCGCGTCGCTCGAATCAGCCTGCCGCGCGAGCGAGCGCGTCGACCGCTAAGCGCTCATAGATCCCGACGGCCCGTCTGAGCTCTTCCAGCTCGACGTATTCGTCATCCGTATGGGCCACGTGTATTGATCCGGGCCCAAACAAGTACGGCGTGCCCCAGTTCGACAACTTCGGAATATCGGTCGCATACGCGACTATGGACGTCGGCAGGCCCTCGATATGTCCGAGTTTGACGGGCGGCACCAGCGCTTCAAATTCTATCGACGCTCGCTCGGCGACCCATCGAGTAAGCAGCGCTTCGATCTCGGCCGCTGGCGTGACGAGGCGAGCCATCAATCTCGCCTCGGCCCATGGTGCTATGACATTGTCGGCTACTCCGCCAGCCAGCGAGCCAATGTTGATCGTCGTGTCGCCGAGCATCGCATCGCTCGGCAACTCCAGGGCGTCGAGCTCGGCGAGCAGGTGCACCAAATCGCGTGTCGCCGAATGGCCGAGGGCGGGGTACGCGGAGTGCGCAGCCTTGCCGGTGGTGCGCAGAGCTAAGCGCAATGCGCCCTTCGTGCCGAGCGCGAGCGTGCTCTCCGTCGGCTCGCCGTTGATAAGCACGCGGCTCGTGGTCGGCACCGTATTCGCCGCGGTCGCGCCATCATGGATGGTCTCTTCGCCGACCACAAATAACAACCCAACAGGAACGTCGTGATCCCGAAGCCGCTCGGCCGCGCAGCACATGGCCGCGGCGATCCCCTTGGCGTCGCACGCGCCGCGACCGAACAACCGGCCGCCCGCGAAGCGGGGTGGGATGAACGGCGGCACCGTGTCGAGGTGCGTGCTCAGCGTCACCAGCGGCGAGGGGACACATGTGGCCAACAGATCGTCTCGTCCCGGCGAGACGGGAATGCGCGTCACGCGCCATCCCCGGTCGGACAATAAGTCGTCGACATAGGACACGATCTCGCCTTCGTTCCCGCTGGTCGATTCCAGCCGAACGAGGTCGGCGGCCAGCGCCGCAGGGTCCAGTGGGGTCATGGCGTACAAGATGCTAGATTTCGGAAGCCTGCGTAGAGTGCTCGCGCAGTGGCTCTGTTCTCCACCGCCGTAGCGGACCCCTGAAATGCCACATCCGAACTCTTTCGGTAGCCGCTCGACGCTCAGCGTCGGCGGGCGGTCGTACGCGATCTATCGGCTCGGTGCCGTCGGAGGCGCCACACTCCCCTTCAGCCTCCGGATCCTCCTCGAGAACCTCCTGAGAAACGAGGACGGCGCGTTCGTCAAGCGACAAGACATCGAGGCGCTGGCCGCCTGGGATGTCACCTCGAAGCAAGAACGCGAGATCGCGTTTCGGCCGAGTCGGGTGCTCCTGCAAGACTTCACGGGCGTGCCTGCCGTGGTCGACCTCGCCGCCATGCGTGACGCCATCGCCGTACTCGGTGGCTCGCCTTCCCAGATCAACCCGCTGCAGCCCGTCGATCTCGTCATCGATCACTCCGTGCAAGTCGACGAGTACGGGTCAGACGCCGCGTTTTTGATCAACGCCGGGCTCGAATACGAGCGCAATCGCGAGCGCTATGCGTTCTTGCGTTGGGGGCAGACCGCGTTCGACAACTTTAAAGTTGTTCCTCCCGAGACCGGCATCTGCCATCAGGTCAACCTGGAGTATCTCGCGCGGGTTGTATTTGAGCAGGACGGCGTGGCGTATCCAGATTCGTTGGTTGGGACGGATTCGCATACGACCATGGTCAATGGCCTCGGCGTCCTCGGCTGGGGCGTAGGAGGCATAGAGGCCGAAGCGGCGATGCTCGGTCAGCCGTTGTCGATGCTCATCCCCGAGGTGGTCGGCTTCAAGTTGCACGGCAAGCTCCCGCCCGGTGCGACCGCCACGGATCTCGTGCTCACAGTTACGCAGATGCTCCGCCAGAAAAAAGTCGTCGGGAAGTTCGTCGAGTTCTATGGCGTCGGCCTGTCGACCCTGTCGCTCGCCGACCGCGCGACGATCGCGAACATGGCGCCGGAGTATGGCGCGACCATGGGATTTTTCCCGGTCGACGCCGAAACGCTCGCGTATCTGCGACTGACGGGCAGAGACGAATCGCAAGTGAGACTGGTCGAGGCCTATTGTCGTGAACAAGGGCTGTTCCGGACGGATGAGACTCCGGAGCCCGCGTTCTCCGATACGCTGGCGCTGGATCTGGGCACCGTGGAGCCGAGCCTCGCCGGCCCGAAGCGGCCGCAGGACCGCGTGCCACTCTCGCAGTCGAAGAAGATGTTCCGTGACGCGCTCGCGGCCGACATCGCCTCGCGCCCACAGCCGGTCGTCGCCGGTACCCAGCGCGCCGTGGCGGTCGAAGACAACGAGGGCGGTGGCCAGCCGCAGCACGAAGCGATGTGCGAATGGAACGGACGGCAGTTCGCGCTGCGCGACGGTGCGGTCGTGATCGCGGCGATCACGAGTTGCACGAACACGTCGAACCCGAGCGTCATGCTCGCCGCGGGCATGCTGGCGCGGAATGCGGTCCAGGCGGGGCTGACGACAAAGCCATGGGTGAAAACCAGTCTCGCGCCGGGCTCGAAGGTCGTCACCGAGTACTTCAACAAGGCCGGCGTGACGGAATCGCTCGAGCGGCTCGGGTTCAATCTCGTCGGCTATGGTTGCACGACGTGCATCGGCAACTCGGGACCGCTCCCGCAGCCGATCGCCGATGTGGTCGAAGAGCACCATCTCGTCGTCGCGGCCGTCCTCTCGGGGAATCGCAACTTCGAAGGTCGCGTCAATCCGTTGACGCGGTTCAACTATCTCGCGTCGCCGCCGCTCGTCGTCGCGTACGCGCTCGCCGGGCGCATGGACATCGATTTCGCGGCGGAGCCGATCGGGGTCGGCACGAATGGGCCGGTGTTCTTGCGGGACATCTGGCCGGCGCCGAAGGACGTCGAAGCGGAGATTTTGCGCTCGGTCAAGGCGGACATGTTCCGCGAGCAGTATGCCGACGTGTTCACCGGCGATGAGCGGTGGCGCGCGTTGTCTGTGCCGACTGGCGAGCGCTACGCGTGGGACGACGTGTCCACGTACGTCAAGCATCCGCCGTATTTCGTCGGGATGTCGTCGACGCCGCCGGGCATCACACCGATCGGTGGGGCGCGCGTGCTGGCGTTGCTCGGCGATTCGATCACCACAGACCACATCTCGCCCGCCGGTACGATTCAGGCGGCGAGTCCCGCTGGCCGTTGGTTACTCGATCACGGGGTGCCGAAGGCTGACTTCAATTCCTACGGGGCGCGGCGTGGGAATCACGAGGTCATGGTCCGGGGGACGTTCGCCAATATTCGACTCAAGAACGAGCTGGTGCCCGGCACCGAGGGCGGAGTCACGCGCACGACGCCTGATGGACAGCCGCTCTCGATCTACGATGCCGCCGTGACGTACCAGAAGGCCGCGACGCCATTGCTGGTCATCGCGGGGAAAGAATATGGGACCGGGTCTTCTCGCGATTGGGCGGCCAAGGGAACGCTATTGCTCGGCGTGCGAGCGGTGATTGCCGAGTCGTTCGAGCGCATTCATCGATCCAATCTCGTCGGCATGGGTGTTCTGCCACTCGAATTTGCCGATGGCGCCACGAGAAAGTCTCTCGGGCTCACCGGATTCGAGACCTACGCCATCGAGGGGCTGAGCGACGATCTCAAGCCAAAGGCGAAACTCACGGTGCGCGCGGGAGACAAGGCCTTCCCGGTCACCGTGAGAATCGACACCCCCGAAGAGATGCAGTACTACAAGCACGGCGGAATTCTGCCGTACGTTCTCCGTCAGTTAGTGCGCAACAGCTAGCACGGCGCTGGAGGCTGGCAATGAGATGTTGGCGGTGCCTTTGGTGATGGCCACGGGCGACTGCGCCGACATGTCGTTGAGCGCGTCGGATCGATAGGCCTGCACGCTGGTACCGGGCAGTCCAGAGATCGCCAAGACTTTATTCGCCGTCGTCGTGTTCGTCATGAGCACGGCGACGGTCGCCTTATCGGGGCTGGTGAATGCGAGGAGATCGACGCGCGCGGTGCACGGATCTTGATTCCCCGCCCCAACCTGGAGATTGGGATCGGTCGTCGTCATCGGCGTCACGGACCACCCGGGCCGCACAGTGGTCCAGAGCTGTTTCAGCGCATAGTAGCGCTTGGAGTAGATCGGCGTGGTGTTGCCGGTCACGAGCGTGCCGCCATCCGGTGGAGACGACGACTGCGCCCAGCCGAGCCACCACGCCCAGTAGTTGAACGGCAGGACGACGAAGTGCGCGGCGAGCGCGCGATAGGTGTCGAGCGTCCAGTCGAGCTCCGTCGTGCCGAGCGGCGCCGAGAACTCGGTGACCCAGGCGTCTTTCGGATACCCTTGCATGCCGGCGCCGACGCCGGTGAGCTCGCACTCGCCATACGCATGCAGCGCGTACGCTCCGACCGCGTGGTTGAGTGCCGGCGTGGCGAGCGCCGGGAATCCGCTGCCGCCCAAGTAGCCGGGCGTGAGCGTGTATGGATCGTAGTAGATCGCGAAGGAGAACGAACCGGTCTCGGGACCGAACAAGGTGACTGCGGACAGTCCGTTGGCATCGAACGAGGCGCGGGCCGCGATGAGGACGCGCTGCCACTGCGCGACCGTGTACAGGGTACTGTTGTACGTGTCGCTGTGCTCCGGCTCATTCTGAATGCTGACGGCTGCCGGAAGCGGCATGCCGTTCGCGCGAAGGGTCAGCAGGATCTTCGTGAGATACGCCACGTAGATGCTCTCGGCGTCAGTCCGGAGCGAACCGCCATCCAGCGAATCGTTTGTCTTCATCGAGGCCGGCGGCGACCAGACGGATGCGATGTAGCTCGTGACGCCGTACGACTGGCCGGTTTCGAGCGATTGGACGAGGATAGACGTCTGCGTCGGGTCGAGCGTCATGTTGCTGACGTTCGTGCCGCTCACATAGAGCTGCGGTACGAAGCCGACGCGGATGAACGTGATGCCCATCGCGTACAGCGCTTGCGCGACCTGCGGACGCCCGTAGAGGCCCGCGCCGCCGGTCGGGTACAAGCCCCAGCCCTTCACGAGCTGCGCGGGCGTGCCGAGCGCCGCGGTCGCGGTGGGCGTGACGTTGTGGCTCGTGTCCGGTGGAGGCGGTGGCGGCGTCTTCTTTGTCGACGTATCGGTCTGCGTCGGCGCCGGGAAGTCTTCCGTTGGGGCTACGCACGCCGACAGCACTAACAGGCATGGCACGAGGAATCCGCGCATGCTGGGCCTCCACCTGACCGTTCGGCGGCCGGACTGGCGTGGCGCCGTAGCGCTTTAGCCTCCAAAGCTTTGCGTCGCCGGCTTTCGCCGGTTATGCCGTGGACGAGCGGCCCGGCAGAATGGCCGAGCCCGCTTCAAATTATCGGATTCAGGGTGGTCGGCTTTGAATCGGTCGATCCGCTTGTTTGGTGCGGATCACGGGGGCTGACGCAGCCTTGCCGGCTGTCACATCCCGGGGCTGACTAGCTTCTAGCCAGGCCTATTGCGGCAGCGACGTCTCGGGTTGTGC
>DATHNL010000076.1:0-15787 GCA_035486035.1 Gemmatimonadaceae bacterium | reverse complement strand
AGGAGTGACTGTCACTTTTGCGCCGGCGATCCCACCACCGAGACTCGACGTGATGGTGCCGACGATCGAGCCGACTGACGGGGGCGTCGTACAGGTGACGCTCACTGACACGTTGATTGAATCGTTCGCGCGAAGACCGTTGTACGTGGCCGCCGCGGGAATCGTGCAGTTGTTGGGCACGCCGCTCACCGCGACCGTGCCGCTCCCGCTCGTCGAGACGTCGATGCCGGCGACGCGATAGGTCCCGGCGTTGTTCGTCGTCACCGACGGCAGCGCGGCTGAACCGACCGGGGTCACGACGACCGTGACGCCGGCGAGCGCGCCGCTCGTATTCGAGATCGTGCCGTAGAGCGTGCCAGTGCCCGGCGTGACGCCGAGATCGGCCGTGGAGCTACAGCCCGCGACCAGGAGCGCAATGGCAATGAAGGACAAGCGAACGTGGGTAGACACCAAAATCCTCGGCCAATTAGGGTCACTTCCCAGTATCGGCCGGGTGTTTGGCTCGCTAAACACGAAAAAACGACGCGCCCTATCACATCGTGCGGAACAAACGATTCGCCGTGTGCTACAGGACACAATTACCTGAGCGGGGCGATATGCGTCTTCTTACTGATGGTTTCTTATACGCTGCAGCTTCCGGGTACACTGGTCTGGGAGGAGCCCGTGGTCAGAGAGCACGGGTTCTTAGCCGCGTTCTCACAACACGCGGGACTTCCGGCGGTTGCGGCGTTGTTGCAGATCGGCATCTCGTGTACGAAATCGCCGACACCAACCTGCCACTGACCGATTTTCGGTGGCAGTTCAACGCCGTCGTCGGGAGAAGTCGCGGTACTGACGCGCATCTGACGCACGACGCGGGCGCCGAGTTGTGGGTGCGCGATGGGCGACTCGCGCGCGGACCTGGATATGAGACCATTCCTGCTGCTTCGCGCCGCGAGCTTGCGCGCGCCGGAGCGATTCTTCGCTTACGTCGTGGCGGCCGCTATCACTTGCACGCCTCCGGCGTCGTCGACCCTCGGGGGCGTGCCTGGGTGCTGAGCGGCGTGAGCGGCAGCGGCAAGTCCACTCTGGCGTATGCGCTCGCCCGCGTCGGCTGGCGCGTGCTCGGCGACGACGGTGTGATCCTCGAGCGGGTGGCGACCGGCGTCACGGCTCACGCGTGGCGCGAGGATCTGTGGGTCAGCACGGATCTCAACCGCGAGTTTCCGGAGCTCCGGGGACACGCCGTGTTGAATGATGCGCGCCGACGGCTGCCGCGTCCCATGCCGGTCGCGCGGCGTGGTCCGCTCGTCGGTATGGTGTTTCTGACGCAAGGCCCGACCGATGTACTCACGCGCATTACCGCGGTCGAGGCCCTCGTCCAGTTGATCGCGCAGTCCGCGTGGGTATTGATACCGGACGACGACGCCCGCCGGCATCTCGATGCCTTGCGTGCGATCGCGACGCAGGTCCCCGCGTATCGACTCACGCATTCGCCGCGGCAGTTGCACGTCATCGATCAGACCCTGCTGGCGGCGGCATGACATCGTCGGCCGCCGCCGTCTACGATATCGTGTCGGCGGCCGTGCGCGGGCGGAGCGTGGGTGACGTGGGGCCGAGCTCTCTCGCGACGTGGGAGCGCGTGCTGTGCATCGAGGCGTGCGGGCCGTGGCTCGAGTGGGCGTGTCGGCGGGATCCTGGATTGGCGCGCGCGATGGAGCCCGCCCGGCACATCGTGCGCGTGCAATCAGAGGCGGCGGTTGCGCACGCGCTCGCGATCGGGTCCCAGTTGGCCGAGATCGCATCGCTTGCGCCTCAATACGGTCGGGTGCTCGTTCTCAAGGGCGCTGCGCGCCTCTTGAGCGGCGAACCTGCCGGACGCAGAACGCTCGCTGATATCGATCTCTTGGCTGAAAACCCCACTGGTTGGCATCGAGCGCTGCAGCAGGAGCTCGGGTATCGGCCGGACGATACAGGAACGCCAACGCGGCACCTCCCCGCGTTGATTCGCGAAGGATCATTGGCCGTCGAGATTCATACGCAGTTGGCAGACCGCGGGTCGGGGCTCGATACGATCATCTGGCAAGACACGCGGACGCCGGTGCCCGGGCTCGAAATTCCCTCGGCGGTGGCGCTGGCGCGCCACACGCTCGAGCACGCGACCGTCGTGCACCGCACCTTGCGATATCGGCTGCGAGACATTCTCGACATCACCGCTGTGTGCCAAGAGGTGCCTTCGGCAACGGGGCGAGCGGCCGAGACATTGTTGGCGGCAGCGGGATTCCGCGGCGAGAGGGAGGCTGATCACGCATGGCGCACGGTGCGCCGTGTTGCTCTGGCCAGATTGGCCGTCCCGGCTACGCCCCGAGTGGCGGGTGATCTCGATCCGCTCGTTTATGTGGCGAGCCAACTCGCCGAAGGATCTCCGGCGGTGCTGGCGGGACTCGCATGGCGGGCGGTCTGCGCGCCGCTGCGCACGGTGGCGACGGTTCGGGGAGCGCTGGCGCGTGGACGATAACCGCGGCGCCGCCTATCGCACGTCGCCCGACACGGCATGTGCCGCGGTGCCCGGCGGCGCCGTGATCATCCACCTCGGGACCAATCGGTACTTCTCGCTCAACGCCACGGCAGCGGTCGTGTGGGGCCGGCTCGATGCCGGTGACGATGCCTCGATGATCGCGGCGGCGCTGGCGCGCGACTTCAAGATCGATGACGTTACGGCCCGGGAGGCTGTCGCGCGGACGATCGCCCAATTCGAAGAAGCCGGGTTGTTGCTGCGTAAAGCAGACATGTGATCCGGGGGTGGTGAGGTGCCCGCCTACAATATCGCGGCGGGAGCACGTCAGCTCACAACATTCGAGGAGCCATGCCGATGAGACCCTTTGTCTCTGCTGTGATCGCCAGTGTCAGTTTCGCTTCGTTGGCTTTTGGCCAAACACGCGCCGCCGCTACGTCGGGCCCGAGTGAGTGGGCCCTCGACGGAAGCATCGGGTTTGCCGTGCCGTCGTATGGCGATGCCAACCTGGGATTCGATCTGATGGGTGCGGCCGAGTGGCATCCGAAAAGCACTCTGCCCGTCGCGTTCCGCGGCGAGATCGGGTGGGACGCTTTCGGTTACGGCGGCGGCGCAAGCTCGGACATTGTGCGCTTCGACGTCGACGCGCTGTACGACATTCCAGTGCATTGGACGTCGAAGCTTCAGCCGTATCTCCTCGGGGGGCTCGGCATCTATCATGTTTCCGTCAGCTGCAGCGGGTGCGTCTTTGGCGCGAGCGACACGAACCTCGGGATCAATCTCGGTGGCGGTCTCCGGTATCCCTTTGGGCCCGTCGACGGGTTCTTCGAGCTCCGTTGGCACGAAGCGTTCGCGGCTGGCGATGCGGCGTTTTTCCCCTTCCAGTTCGGCGTTCGATACCGAATCCCGAAGTAACCGTTACTTGAGTAACCGTTACTTGAGCCCATGTCTCTCATCGAGTGGCCGAAGCCGTTCGTCGAATATGCCGGATTTCTCGCGGCGTACCTTACCATCGGCGCGGTTGCCTTCCGCTACGCGGTTCTGACTCGCGGTGATGTAGCGATACGCGACGAGGCCGCCGTCCGCGCGGCGTGGGTCGGCGCGGTGGGCAGTGTCTTCGGTGTGCTCTACCTCGTGGCGGCCGCGATGACCAGCAAGAAGGTCCATAGCGTGCCGCTCGTGCCCATGACGACCATTGTCGTCGCCGGCGTCGCCTTCGTGCTGGCGGCACGACGCATTCCAACGGGTTGGGCGCTCGCTGGGCTGGCGACCACGGTATTCGCGGTGCGGAGCATGCACCTCGAGAAGTGGTCGTCCACCGTCAATCCACTGCATGTCATCGGGGGAGCGCTGTGGCTCGGCACGTTGTTCGTGCTCGTCGCCGCCGCGTTGCCGGCCGCGCTGCATACGAGAGTGCCCGCGGAGCAACGCGGACTGGCGGTCGCGTGGCTCGTGCGCGCGTTCTCGCCCGTCGCGCTCGTCGGGGCATCGCTCCTCGCGTTGACGGGCGTCATCACCGGCGTGCGCCACGTGAAGTACCTCGCCGCCATGTGGACCACCCCGTACGGGTTCGCGCTCGACGTGAAGCTCATCGCCGTCGCCGCGGTCGTCGGCTTCGGCTACTGGAATTGGCAGCGGCTCAAGCCGCGATTGGGCGATGAGACCGCGGCTCGTGAGATGCACACGAGCGCGCGGTATGAGGTCGCCATGGCGTGCGTCGTGCTGGTCATCACGGGCGTGCTCGTCAGCCTCCCGTCGCCGAAGCTCCCGTGATTACGGCCATCACTCGCGCGCCCAGTGCATCCATGGAGCGATGCGAGCTGACGTTTCTCGCGCGAGAGGTGATCGATATCGAGCGGGCACAGGCGCAGCACGCGGTGTATCGCGCAGCGCTCGCCGCTGCTGGGGCCGACGTTGTCTTGCTCCCCGCGCTCGATGATCTGCCGGATTCTGTGTTCGTCGAGGACACCGCGATCGTGCTCGACTCGGTCGCGATCATGTCGATGATGGGGGCGGAATCGCGGCGGCGCGAAACGGCGGCTATGGCACCTGTGCTGCGCCGATACAGAACAGTGCAGGCGCTCGGCGAACCGGCGACGCTCGACGGCGGGGACGTCATGCGCGTTGGGACCACGTTGTACGTCGGGCAAACCGCGAGAACCAATCGGGCGGCGGTCGAGCAGCTGTCGAAGATTCTCGGACCCGCCGGCTACCGCGTGATCGGCGTCCCGCTCACGGAGTGCTTGCATTTAAAAAGCGCGTGCACGGCGATCGGGCCCCACGCCGTGTTGATCAACCCCGATTGGGTCCCGACGGCGCTCTTCGACGGGCTGCGCGTGATCACCATCGATCCCGACGAGCCGTTCGGCGCCAACGCGGTGATCGTGGGTCGCGCGCTCGTCGTGCCCGCCAGCGCGCCGCGCACACGGGAGCGTCTCGTGTGCGCCGGGTGTCAGCCGATCGCGGTCGACATCTCGGAGTTCGAGAAGGCGGAGGCGGCGGCCACCTGCCTCAGCATCATCCTATCTTGAGCGCCGCGGTGTGCGCCGACGGGTCGAGGACGGCCTCGATATCGATCTCGCGCGCGATCTGACGGAACGCCGCGGCGATCGGCGTCGGGGGATCGCGGTCGAGCGTCACGAGTCCGACGGCGTGTGAGGCCGCGGGCTCGGTCAGCGGAATCACGCGCAGGGTCGGCGCGTCGCCCAAGATCGTGAGCGCGGCCTGCGGGAGCACACCCGAGAGCACGCCGTGGCGCACGTGCGCGCAGACGGCCTCCATCGAATCCGCTTCCACGCGCGGCGCGGGCGTGACGCCCGCTTCGCGGAAGTGGCCGTCGATAATGCGCCGGTGCCGCATGTCGGTCGTGAGCAGACAGAGCGGCAGCGACGCGGCCTCGTGCCAGGTCACGGTGTCGCGCGCCCGGGCGCCGATCGACGAGCGCGCCGGCGTGACGAGCACGTAGCGCTCGTGATACAGCGGCACGACCTCGACGCGGCCCAGCGGCTCATCCTCGAGATACGTGACGCCGGCGTCGATCTCGAACTCCTCGAGGGCGCGCTCCAGGGCGCGCGACGTGAGGGAGGTGACCGTGATGGTGGTGCCCGGATACCGTTCGGCGAACGGCGCGGTGAGTATCGCGATCATCGGCAGCGCCGACGGCACGACGCCGACACGGAGTCGGCCGGAGAGCTCGCCGCGGGTGGCGTCGACATCTTGCCGCAAGGACTGGACGTCGGCGGTGATGCGGCGTGCCCACGCCAGCACGCGCTCGCCTTCCGGCGTGAGTCCGCGGAAGCGCTGGCCGCGCTCGACGACGAGCACGCCAAGACTTTCTTCGAGTTGTTTGATGCCGCTCGACAACGTCGGCTGCGTCACGTGACAGGCCGCGGCGGCGCGCGCGAAGTGACGTTCTCGTGCCAACGCAACGAGGTATTGGAATTGTCTGATCAGGAGCGTGCCCGTGGGCTGTGATGCGGGCGCGCCGTTCCCATTCGTCGTTGTCGTCGGCACGGTGTCTCGGTTGTTGATATGCATATTGTCGTTACGAGACCCGAGCCAGAGCAAATCGAATGTGCCTATGGAATGATAGGTTGCGGCATTTGCTAACGAATAGTTAGATTATTGACATGGATACTATCGATATTAAAGCCGTGGAGCGACTCCAAGTCTCGGGTCGTGAGAGCTGGGCAACCCTCGGCGTCGCGCTCGGCATGACGGGGCCCGCCGCGGCCGACCGTGTGCGTCGGCTCGAGGCCGATGGCGTGATTCGCGGATATGCGGCGCTCGTCGATCCCGAAGCGGTCGGCGCCGGGCTCACCGCGTTCGTGTCGGTGACGCTCGAGCGGCCCGGCAATCGGGCGGCATTCTTGCGGCGCGTCGCGCGACTGACGGCGATTCAGGAGTGTCATCACGTCGCCGGCGATTACGACTATCTCCTGAAGGTGCGGTGCGCGGGCACCGCCGATCTCGATCATCTGCTCACCGATGAGCTCAAAGCCGTGCCGGGCATTGTGCGCACGCGGACGACGGTCGTCCTGCGCACGCTCAAGGAGTCGGTGATCGTGCCGCTCCCCGATACCGACGTGGTGGCCGCATGAGCGCCTATCCAACCACCGACGCGGTGCGCGAGGTCATCGCGGCGTTCGAGTCGCACGCGTTGCCGCGTGGGGAGTGGACGCATCGCATGCACCTGACCGTGGCCGCGTGGTATGTGCTCTGGTATGGACCGGAGGCGGCGCTCGACCACGTGCGGGACGCGATCCAGTCGTACAATGCCGCGCATGGCATCGTCACGAGCCCGACGAGTGGGTATCACGAGACGCTGACGCGATTCTACGTGTGGCTCGTGTCGCGGGCGGTGTGCCGCGCGGGCGTGTCCGAGGCGCTGGCCGCGCTCGTCAACCGTGTGGTCGACGAGTGCGAGGACCGGCAGCTCCCGTACGCGTACTACTCGCGCGAGCGGTTGCAGTCGTTCGATGCGCGCAGCAGGTGGGTCGAACCCGATCTCGCGTCGCTGGACTGAATGAGGCGCAGGTGCCGCGGCGTCGCTGGCACGAGCCGGAGGCCATTCCGCGGCGCGCCCTCGAGTCGGGCGATCCGGCGCAGCGCCAGGCGCAGCACGAGCTCTTGGTACTTTACCATGGCTGCACCTGGCAACCGCCCGCGGTCGGTGCATGGTACGCCCGCAGCGCGCGCTGCGCGCGCGACTGCCGCCAGTTCCATTCGTACCAGGCGATGGGCCGCGTGATGACCTCGTGTTGCACGAGACGCAGGCGCTCGGCGCATCCCGGTGGAAGCGCGGCGGCGACCGTCAGGAGCGAGGGCACGGCGTCAGCCGACAGTTCGGAGAGGTACGAGACGTTGACCTTGCCGGTGGTCTGGTACCGGTGCAGCTCGAGATTCGCGACCCATGCATCGGGATTGCCGTACACCATGACGGCGAGCGCGGCGACGCTCAGCACCGCGCCGCGGCGAACGAACCGGCGCGCGTCGACGAGCACCGGGTGCGCGACCTCGTAGGCCACGAGGACGAGCAGCGCGGCGACGACCAGCATGTACGCGGTCACCCACATGCGGAGCGCCGTGTAGCCGTAGTCGCGCTGATAGACGGCGATGCGATGGAGTGCCGAGGCGACGAGGAGCTCGCATTCGGCAAGGAGCGCGAGCGTGCCCCAGGGGGTCCCGACGCGCGGCCGGCCGTTGTGCAGCACCGCGACCAGGATCACCGAGAGCGTGGCCACGATGGTGAGCTGGGAGAAGCCGTTGTGCACGTACGATGTGTACGACTGCCCCTGCGGCGGGCTGACGAACGCGACGAGCGCGAGGAAGAGCGCGAACAAGGCATCGACGGCGCCGACGACGATTCGGCGTTCGGTATTGCCAAGCACGAATTGCGCACCTGACGTGCTGGCCGGGGGCGAGGCGGTGATCAGGCCGCCAGCGGCGAGGCCGAAGGAGCCGAGGGACAGCGTGGCGAGGACGCAGAAGAACATGAAGCGAGGAAGCCACGACCAGTCGCTCAAGAGCTTCGAGAGAGCATGCAACCAGGATGAGAGCGTCGGGTCGGCGCCCGCGAGCAGCGCGGCGAAGACCACGACGACCGGAATGGCAATGACGACGCCTCGGGTGACGCTGGCGCCGGCGTCCGAGAACATCACCCGCGCGGTCGACTCGACCCGGGCATAGCTCTCGCGTATCGCATCCATGGTTGCGCGCAGGGGCATCCGGACCAACTCGCGAACACCCAGCAGTGGGGCCGGCGTACCCGCGGCGAGGCGGGCGGCGACGCCGAGGAGGGTCGCGACCGTGATGAGAATGAGCGCGATCGAGGCCGGGTTGGTCGTGACCCCCGCCCCGATCCCCAAGACCACCGCCAACGCGATCGTCACGTGGAAGGCGGCGCGATTGGCGCCCAGGCGTGAGCGGGCGAAGAGCGCGAGCTCGGTCGCGACGAGCATGGTCCACAGGGCCCAGTTGAGGCCAGGCCGCGCATCGTAGCAGATCGCCGTGCCGAGGATCGCGGCCGCCGCGGCCGAGGCGTAGAGTTCGCCTTGAAGAGTACTTTGTCTCATAAAGGTGAGCCTACGATGCACCCGTGCACACGAACCGTCAAGTGCTTTACGTCACAGAGTGGCTAGGGCAGCGTCGACAGCCACGCGTCCGGGGTCACGCGTTCGCCCACGTAGAACGGGCCGAACTCCGCGTACCGCGCGCTGACCTCGTCGAACCGCATGTCGGTCACGAGTTTCTTGATGTCGAGCGCGTCGCGCGCGAACAGCGTGACGCCCCACTCCCAGGCATCCAGGCCGATCGCCCCCGTGATGATCTGCTGCACGCGTCCCGCATAGCGCCGGCCAGTCACGCCGTGCGCCTGCATCAGCCGGCTCCGCTCATCCAGCGAGAGCTCGTACCAGTTCTCGCCGGGGTGACGCTTCTTCGACATCGGGTAGAAGCACACGACCGGCATGTCGGCCGGGAGCTCGGGGTAGAGCCGCCGCTGGACATGCGGGCTCTCCCGCTCGGCCGCCACGCGCGAGCCGATCCCGGCGCGGTAGTCCGCACCGGATTCGGCCGCGGCCTTGGCCGAGAGCGAGTACAAGCCAGCTTCGGTCACGCTCAGGAACGAATAGACCAGCGCCAGATGGTCGAAGAGCGGATCACAGGCGAGACGACGCTGCACGGCGCGCAGGGCGCCGAGTGTTGGCCGGAAGTGGACGAGCATGAGGTCCGCCGCGGAGCCCGTGACATCGACGAGAACGCTCCACCCTCCTTCCTCCGGCGGCGCCGCGAGCTCGGACAACGCGTGCGCCGAGCGTTCGGCCGCACGGCGCGCGCGCATAGCGGCCATGTCGATCCGAAACAACTGATGCAGTGTATACCAACCTTCAACGGTCTCCGGCGGGTACGCGGTGGTGGCGGTCTGGTCCATACGCGTCATCTGGCGTCCGGAGCAAAGAACAAACAGATTCGAGACATGCGAACAATTTGGCGGGCAGCGATCGCGGGAATCATGCTGACAGCGCTGGGCTGCGCGTCGGCTCAGAAGAAAGGTAATGAAGACGACAGGCCACATCCTGTCGGCGTCGAGATCACGAACAATCTCGCGGTCCCGACCGAGGTCACGGTGTTTGTCGTGCAGGGCGGCGGTGGCACTCGTCAGATGCTCGGGACCGTGCCCGGGACCGAGGTGAAGACATTCACCTTCACGCCAATCACGCTCAGCCAAGAGTATCGGCTGGTCGCCGAGCGGGCCCTGGAGCGGCCGGTGTTCTCGCAGCCATTCCGTATCGGGTCGCCCGAGACCGGGTTGCTCGAGTGGTCGTTGCTCGAGAACATCATCGCGTTCCGGGATCTGCCCGAGGACTCGATTCCCGCCACGAAGCCCTAACTTGGCGCTCTGCGCAATTCGAGCAGGGGGGTCCGGGGGGGCCCCCCGAAGGAGAATCTCGAAGCGGAGCATGACCCGGGCGGGGATCGAACCCGCGACCTACGGATTAACGTACCACTTCGGCTTTCGCCGCCCGCGATGCGCGCACCGCGGTTCGTGGTCTGGACTGTCCCTTTGCCTTCACCGCACGCCGTGCGGTGATCAGGCACCCGCCGTCCAGTCTCTACACCTTCCGCCGAAGCGGCTTGGCTCGGGGTTGGCAGCTTGAGCGTTCCCCGACTTTGACGGGATTCACGCGCGCCATTTCGGACGCGGTGCTCCTATTAAAAAAAGTCCGTTGCTCTACCAACTGAGCTACCGGGTCGTGTAGCGGAAGCTACATCTCGATCGTCTCTCCCGTAAGGATGAAAAGGGCAATCGAGGCGTTCGAGCGAGAATTCGCGCCGTGGGCGCTGAAGCTGCCGGCGGGCGATGTGTCCGCGCGGAAGAGCGGACAGCTGCGCGTCCATGGCTGGAGCGTTCTCTACGAGTTCGGCGCGGACGCGTACGGCGACTATCTCGATTACTACGCGGCGCTGCGCGGTGCGACCGACGCGCGCGTGAACGACGATTGGCACGCGCGGATCTACGAGACGGGGCAGATCGTCGCGTTCCCCGCGGTGCTCGAAGCTTACCTGTACGGGCGGGATCCATCGCCCGAGGAGCTCGAGCGCGCGAGAGCACCAGTCTTGGAGTCTCTTGCCCAGCCGGCCGACGCTGAGCAAAGCACCGCGGCTATTGGCACGGCGGATACTGCGCTCTGGGAGGACCTCCGAGAGGTCGTTGAGGCGGAAGTCGCTCCACAGATCCAGGCACAGGCGCCGCCGCCGGCGCAGCCACCCGTGCAGCCGCCGCCCAAGCCGGTAGCTGAGCCCCCGCGACGACCCTCGGCTGAGACGCCCGCGGAAATCGACAGCGTGCTCGATGCCGCTTTCGGGGATTTTCCCACGAAGGCGGCGCCGAAGCGCGTTTCGACCGAGCAGATTGAGCGGCCCGCCGTCGATCGGGCGCCCATTGAGAATGAGCCCGCGGTGATCGCGGCACCTCCGACGCCGGCGCCGAAGCCAGCACCCGTTGCGCCGAAGCCGGCGCCCGTGGTGGCGAAACCGGCACCCGTGGTGGAAGTGAAGCCGGAACCGGAACCAGAGCCAGAACCCGAGGAGGAGCCGGTACTGGTCGAGCAGGCGCCTCGACGGTCCGTGCCCGGATACGATCCGTTCGTCGAGTTGCGAACGCTCGAACCAAAAAGCTCTCGCAGGGCAGCACCAACCGGCGACGATTTTCGGCCGTACTGGCAGCGGTATCCCGCGCGGGCAGCTGGCATAGGCGTAGCCGTCGCCGCCGTCCTGCTGATCGCGGTGATGCTCATGGGTCGCGGCGGGTCCAAATCCAAGCGGACCATGGCCACTGGCGCCGCCGATACGACCGCGGTGGCGTCGCATGGCTCGACCGCCGACACGACGCCATCAACGCAGGAACAAGAAGACACACAAACCGTTGCCTCACCAGAGGATACGCCAGACACGGCTTCGGCGCCCGTCGCGCAGCCGACCCCGGTGTCGACTCCTCCATCGTCGTCGGGCGAGTCGACGGTCGCAAAGCCGCTTGGCCCGGGCTCGATCCCGCGGATCCAACGGACAGACGGCCCGGCGACCGGCCCAGCGGCCACCCCAGCCACATCCGACCGGTTCGCCAAGCCTTCGGGCTCGTAACGACCCGTGGCGTCAGTCGACGCCAGATCGTCTTACGGCAGCACAGGTTACGCGCACAGGCCCTCCACCAGGACGCATGGCCCTCGATCGCATTCCGGCCCTTTCCCCCCGCGCGTCCCGCCGCCCCCTCTGGGCCTTCCTGGCCGCCGTGGGATTCGTGGTGGTACTCGCCGGCGGCAACGCCATCGCGCGGGCCCGCTTCACCCATCTTCGCGCCCTCGCCCTCGCGCAGTGGCAGCAGCAACTCACGGCGAACGCCGAGCTCACGTCGTCGGTCATCGACGCGTGGCTCGACGAACGGCGGATCGACGCGCGCGAGGCATCGGGTTATGTCGCCGCGTACGCCGAGCTCGAAGGCGCCGCGGTCCGAGCCCCGGATCGCGCGGTCGCCAAGACCGCGGCGCATAGCGCGCTCGTGTGGGCGCTCACGACCCTCCGGCGACGCCACAGCTATCAATCCGTATGGGCCGTCGATGATATCGGTCACGTGGTCGCTGCCGCCGACGGATCCGATACGCTGACGGACGCCGAGCGACGCGCGGCGACCGATATGCCGAACGCGCGCCGCGAGCGCATTGTCGGCCCGGAGCTACTGCCCTCCGGGAATGCGCGCCTGTCGCTCATCATGCCGGTCGCCGGCACCGCGTGGTCGACGGTCGTCGCGATCAGCCCGGGTTCGGCGCTCTTTCCGTACGTGATGCGCGAGACCGGCGGCACGGCCACGGCGCGCACCAAGCTGATCGCCCGCGATCCATCGGACACGATGGTCTATCGCGTCTTGAGCCCCTCGGCCTATCCGCCATCGGAGCCGTTCGGGCTCGCCGTGCGCCGGAGCGAGGCGCCGCTCCTCTGGATTCTCGCGGCGCATGGCATCGATACCGCCGGGCGCTTCACGGATGTCCGCGGAGGCCGGATCGTCGCCGCCACGACGCACGTGCCGGGCGCCGGCTGGGCGGTCGTGCGCGCGATCGATGAGGACGAAGCCATCGCGGGCGCCGTCGCGCGATTCCGGACGGAAGCGGCGCTGGTTATCGGCGCGGTCAGCGTGCTCGCCGTCATCATCATCGCGACGGTGATCGACGCCTCGAAGCGTCGTCGCGCCGCGGCCCGCATCGCCCGCCTCGCGCGCGCCAACGAGCTCATTCTCGACTCGGTCGGCGAAGGCATCGTCGGGCTCGACCTCGCCGGGCGCGCCATGTTCTGCAACCGCGCCGCGGCGCGCATGCTCGGCTACGAGCCCCCGGCGCTGCTCGATCAGGCGCTCCACCCCATCGTGCATCCGACCGATGGCACCGCGCGGCACAGCGGCGGCCACTGCCCGATCGAGACCGCGTTGCGCGACGGGAACGTGCACCGCGTCGATGACGACTCCTTCCGGCGCATGGATGGCACGACGTTTTACGTCGCGTACGAGAGCACGCCGATCCGCGAGAACGGCGCGGTCGTCGGCGCCGTCATCGCCTTCCGGGACGTGTCCGAGCGCAAACGGCTGGAAGCGCAATTGACGCACCAGGCCTTCCACGACGCACTCACTGGGCTGGCGAACCGCGCTCTGTTCCGTGATCGAGTCGAGCATGCGCTCACGCGAACGGAACGTCACGCATCAGGAGTCGCCGTTCTCTTTCTGGACCTCGACAACTTCAAGGCCATCAACGACGGGCTGGGGCACGCGGCCGGGGATCGGTTGTTATGTGCCGTGGCCGGACGGTTGATGTCCGCGACTCGTGGGCACGATACAGTGGCGCGACTCGGTGGCGATGAGTTCGCGATACTGCTCGAAGCGGTGCATGACGACGCGGAGGCTTTGGCGGTGGTCGAGCGCGTCGAGGCGGCGATGCGGGCGCCGGTGCAGCTCGACGGAAAGGATGTGATCGCGTCGGCGAGCATCGGGATCGCGCGTGGAGGGTCGGCGTCGCGGGCGGATGAGCTCCTGAGAAATGCAGACGTCGCGATGTACCGGGCGAAGGCACGTGGAGGAGCGAGCCATGCCGTGTTTGCGCCCGAAATGCATGCGGCGCTGCTGGATCGGCTGGAGCTCGAGGCCGATTTACGACGGGCGGTGGAGCGCGAGGAGTTCCGGCTCGTGTATCAACCGATCGTCGAGCTGACGACGACGCGCTGCGTTGGCGTCGAGGCGTTGATTCGGTGGAATCACAGCGAGCGCGGCCAGGTGATGCCGTTGGAATTCATCGGGTTGGCCGAGGAGTCGGGATTGATTGTCCCGATCGGCCGATGGGTGCTGCGCGAGGCGTGTCGGCGCGGGGCGCGGTTTGTGCCGTCCGCCGACGGATCCGAGCCGCTGTCGATTAGTGTGAATATCTCCGGACGCCAGCTGCAGCATCCGGGGCTGGCCGACGACGTCATGGCCGCGCTCGAGGATTCCGGTCTCGCGCCCGAGCGTCTCGTGCTCGAGATCACGGAGAGCGTGATCATGCAGGACACGGAGTCGACGCTCCGCAAGTTGCGGGCGCTCAAAGCGATCGGCGTCCGGCTGGCGATCGACGACTTCGGCACGGGGTACTCGTCGTTGTCGTATCTCCAACGATTCCCGATCGACATCTTGAAGCTCGACAAGACGTTCATCGACGGCGTCGGCCGTGGCGGAACGGATGCCGCATTGGCGCGAACGATCATCGCGCTCGGCGACATGTTACATCTCCGCACTGTCGCGGAAGGTGTCGAGACCGTCCAACAGCGCGACGAGCTCCTCGCGTTCGGCTGCGATCTCGCGCAAGGGTACGTGTTCGCGAAACCGCTCGAAGCCGACGTCCTCGATACGCTCATCAATCGTGTGATGTTGCGTGACCGCGTCGTGACCGCGTAACCGATCCCTGATCGTTACTCTTGTCGGCGTCCCCCACAATGGAGAACGCCGTCATGCAACACGCGCAGGAGCGGGTGTCGAGCTTGTTGGCCGAAGTCGAGCGGCTGGTCCGAGAAGATACGTTACCCGCCCCTGCGAAACGCGAAGTGTTGACGGCCGTGCGAGCGGCGCGCGACGCGACGACCGCGGCGGCATCGCGCGAGTCGGTGCGGCCGTCGTACGAGTTCAGCACGCCGAGCGGCGTCGTGCAGTTCTCGCGGCGCATCATGTGGTTCTATCCCGCGCCGATCGGGTGGGCGCGGCTGCAGCGCCTACACACGGCCGGCACAGTCGCCGAATATCGGAGCGCGCTCGCGGCGGCGCTCGGGCAGATCGTGGCGTCGCATCCCGATCTGCACGCGGCGCTCTTTCGGACGATGCTGTCGCACATCGCGTTCAGCCGGACGATCGACGGCGTGGAGTCGCTGTATCTCACCCTGCTGCACTCGGCGGCGTTTCACGGGCATACGGCGCTCTATAAAGTCGGACTCGGTGCGTGGACCGCGTACGGGCCGCCGCGGGTCACCGGCGGAGACCTCGGGTTCACGCTCTTCTACAATGTGGCAACGACGACGTTCACGATCTTGTCGCAGCATCAGATGGCCGGGCTCGCCATCAAGAATGGCAACGGCGGCATCCTGTCGCGCGGCGCCGAGCTCGGCTCGGGCATCGCGGCGCTCGGTGCGGGTTGGCGGTCTGGCGCCGGCGATGATGAGACGGAGAATGACGCGCGCGTGACGTGCCGCGATGCGCTCGTCAACGCTGGCGCCATTGTCGGCCTCGCGGCCAGCGGGAGCGCTGGCGCTGTCGGTGGCAAGGCAGACCAGGATGTCGCCAACGAGATCGTCGGGGCGGTGATTCCTGGCGCGCCCGAGGCGGGGTTGTCGATCGGCATCCTGCTCGGTGGCAATGACGAGGACGGGTTTGCTGCGGCGCTCTGTGGCGGTTCTGTCGACGTCGAGGTTGCGCACGCTGAGACTCCCGTGGTGGCCGCGCCAGTCATCGAGGCGCCGGCAGCGGCTCCCGAGCCCGAGGTGTGGGCGAGCGCGCCCGAGGAGCACGGTTGGCATGACGAGCACCAGCATCATGAACATCATGAACATCACGAGCACCACGAGCACCACGAGCACCACGAGCACCACGAACCGATCGAGCATGAAGTCGCCGTGAGCGTGGTAGTAGACGAGATGTCACTCGCTCCCGACGCGGAGGAGGAAGAAGCAGAAGACGAGCCGAGGGCGGCGGCGGGTGATGCACTCGGTCTCATCTCGAACTTCTTCGCGACGGGA
>DATHNL010000075.1:0-15390 GCA_035486035.1 Gemmatimonadaceae bacterium | reverse complement strand
GCGCGTCGAGTTCAAGGTCGCCGACGTCGCCGGCCGGCGCGTCGTCCCAGTGACGTTCCGAATTGCGGCCGAGTCCTTGTTCTCGATTGCCGACAGCGCCGTGTACGACTCAACGGCGCACCATTGGCGCGCCGCGACGGTCGACACCATTCGCGCCTGGCGGCTCGCGACGCCGACCGTGTCGGCGTGGGTCGATGGGCAAGGACGGATCGTCGACGCCGAGATGGAGCTCGCCGGCGCCGGCGCGCTGCGGTTCCGGCGGATGTGCTACGAGCTCGCCTACCGTAACTGGCCAGGACGCCGCTTCAAATGATCGAACTCGCTGCTCTCACGAAGAAATACGGCACCTTCACCGCTGTCGATCACGTCGATCTCGTCGTGCCGCGCGGTGAGCTGTTCGGGTTCCTCGGACCGAACGGCGCCGGGAAGACCACGACGCTGCGCATGATCGCCGGCATTCTCCGGCCGACGGCCGGAACCGTGCGCATCGCGGGCGTCGACGTCACAGCCGATCCGACGGCCGCCAAGCGCGTCCTCGGGTTCATTCCCGACCGGCCCTTTATATATGAAAAACTCACGGGTGCCGAGTTCTTACGATTCGTCGCGGGCTTGTTCGGCCAGAGCGGTCCGGAGGTCGAGACGAGAGCCCGCGAGCTGCTCGCCGTGTTCGATCTCGAGGACTGGCGCGACGAGCTGGTCGAAAGCTACAGCCACGGGATGCGACAGAAGCTGATTATCTCGTCGGCCTTTGTCCATCGCCCGGATGTCATCGTCGTCGATGAGCCGCACGTCGGTCTCGATCCGCGCGCCGCCAAGACGCTCAAGCAGCTGTTCCGCGAATACACGCGCCGCGGCCACACGATCATGATGTCCACGCACACGCTCGAAGTCGCCGAGACCATGTGCGACCGCATCGCCATCATGAATGGCGGCCGCATTCGCGCCTGCGGGACCATGGATGAGCTCCGGGCCGACGCCGTCGCCGGCGCCGCGGGGCTGGAAGACATTTTCTTGCGGCTGACTGGGGACAATGCAGTGAAAGAGTTGCTCGGTGTCCTCGATCGCTGAGCCGGGCGCGGCCCGAACCGCCGTCCGCCTCCTCTCGCCGAAGTGGCTCACGGCGCGCGCCCGCTCACGCAACGGCGGCCGCGCGCGGACTGGGCGGATCATCGCCTTGACCGTGCTCGGCGTCCTGTTCTGGTTCGTGATCATTGGCGTCCTGTACCGGATCCTCTCGTACTTCAAGCACGTGCCGGAGATCGGACCACTGGTCGCCGGCAAGCTGCTCGGGATACTGCTCCTCGGGTTCTTAGGGATCCTGCTCCTATCGAACGTGGTGAACGCCTTGTCGACCTTCTTCCTGGCCCGCGACCTCGACATGCTGGTCGGTGCGCCGGTGGACTGGCTCGGCTTCTACACCGCCAAGCTGACCGAGACGGTCGTCAACTCGAGCTGGATGGTCGCCTTGATGGCGGCGCCGATTCTGGCGACGTACGGGGTGGTCTTTCACGGTGGCCCACTCTTCCCGTTGATCGCGATCGGCGCGTTTCTCCCGTATATCGTTCTGCCGGCGATCGTCGGCAGTGCCGTCACGCTGCTGCTGGTGAACGTCTTCCCGGCACGCCGCACGAAGGACATCCTGAGCGTCATCGCGGTCCTCGCCGCGGGCGGATTGGTCGTCCTGTTCCGCGTCATGCGGCCGGAGCGGTTCGCGCGCCCCGAGGAGTTCAAAAACCTCGTCGATTTCGTGTCCGTGCTCCGGAGCCAGTCCCCCTGGTCGCCCAGCGATTGGATGCAGCAAGCCGTGATGTCGTGGCTCACGGGCACGCCCGATCCTCTGCCCTTCTATCTGCTCTGGTCGACGGCCGCCGCGCTGTTCGTCATTGGTGCCGGACTGCATGCCTGGTTCTATCCGATCGCCTTCACGAAGGCGCAGGAGTCCGGCAAGCAGTTCGCGAAAAGCGGAGCGCTGTCACGAGTCATGCGCACCATGCTGGCGCCGTTCGGCGTGCTGCGGCGCGAGCTCGTGCTCAAGGAGCTCCGCATTTTCTTCCGCGACAGCACCCAGTGGTCCCAGCTCATTCTCCTGGCCGTGCTGATCGTCGTCTACGTCTTCAATGTGAAGTTCCTGCCGCTCAAGACCGACGGCGTCACGAATCTGCTGCGCACCGTGATCCCGTTCTGCAACCTGCTGGTCGCCGGATTCGTGATCGCCTCGGTGGCCGGCCGGTTCATCTTCCCCGGCGTGAGCTTGGAAGGCCGCACGTGGTGGCTCCTGCGCGCGAGCCCACTGGACATCGGCGACCTCCTCTGGGCCAAGTTCTGGGTGGGGACGGCGCCACTCTTGATTCTGGCCCTATTGATCGTCGGTGTAACCGACACGCTCTTGCAGGTCAACGACTTCGTGTTCGCCGTGTCGGTCTTCACGATCACGTTCCTGACGTTCGCGATCGCCGCCCTGGCCCTCTGCTTCGGGACCATCTTCCCGCAGTTCGAGACCGAGAACGCCGCGCAGATCCCGACCTCGTTCGGCGGCTTGGTGTTCATGATGGTGTCCGTCCTGCTGATTCTCGCCGTCGTCGGGTCCGAGGCGCGCCCCGTGTACAACTACGTGAGCGAGCAAGCCACGGCCATCCTCGGCGGCCACCGGGACGGCACGAACGACATGCGCGATCTCATCATCGGCTTCGGCCTGGCCGGCGCTCTGTGCGTGGGATCGACGCTGCTCCCGATCCGCATCGCGATGCGCCGCCTCGCCGCCATCGAGCGCAGCTAGCTCGGGCTAGCGCGTCACTGGATATATCGCCGGACCTCGATGCGCCCATGGTACTTGTAATGGGGGCACGTCAAGGCGATCCGCTCGGCGTCGGCGTCGTTCGCCGCCCGGATAATGAACAGGCCGTCGACCGGCAGCTCCCCGTGGCCGACGAGCTTCCCGGCGAGGTCGAGCTTCCCAAGCGCCGCGAGACTGTCGGCCCACAGCCCGTACTCGTGTTCCCGCCGGCGCAGCTCAGCCGGCGAGGCAACGCTATACGTCGAGTCCACCATCAAAAGCAGCGCATACGTGTCGCCCGTTGGCTTCGGGCGCGACCAGGGATGCGCCACGACGAGGAGCAGCACCGCCGCCGCGGCCGCCACTCCGGCCCATGCCCACCCGCGACGGCGTGGGAATACCGCGCCGACCACCCGGTCCTCGAGCGCGGGATCGGGCTGCCGCTCCCGAGGCAACTCGGCGAGTGCGCGTCTGATGTCGTCAGGCAGTTCGGTCATGGGCGAGCCTCGTCCAGATTCAACGTCGCGCGCAGGAGCATGCGGGCGCGCGCCAATTGACTTTTTGATGTGCCTTCGACGACACCGAGTAATTCAGCGATCTCGCGATGCGCGTAGCCGTAGACATCGTGGAGCACGAAAATGTCGCGCGCGCCGTCCGGCAGCGCGGCGATCGCGCGCTCGAGGTCGAACGCCGTGTCATCCCTCGCCGGGGTCGCGGGCTCGACATCCAACGGGCCGACCATCCGCCACGCCGACCGCACGCGCTCGCGGCGGACGTTGACCAACACGCCACAGAGCCACGTGCGCAACGCCGACTCCCCTCTGAACGCTGACATCTTGCGCGTGGCACGCACCCAGGTCTCCTGGACGAGATCCTCAGCCTCGCTCTGGTCACTCCCCGTGAGGCGCAACGCCAGGGCGTAGAGCGCCGGTGTATGCGCCCGATACAACGCCCGAAACGCATCCTCGCCGCCCGTCACTGCGTCGGCGCGGGATCCACCCAGTCGTGCATGACCACAATCATGGCTGACATCGGCGAATCCGCTTCGATCACACCCGGCACGTTGTTGTCATTCGAGTCGACGAGTCCGTAATCGGCGTTGTGCATGCCGGGGTAGAAGACCATGAGGTGCGGCTGGAACTTCCCGATTTTGGTGAAGTCCGGATTCGGGAGAAGTTGCGCCGACGACATCATGAAGATCAATGCCGGCCGCTTGGGCGCATGAAAGCGGCCCGATTTGAACCCGGCGGCGATCTCCTGCTTGATGACGTCCGGCGATTTGCCCGCCAGAACCTCCACGGACCGAAAGCGCTCGACAGCCAGGATGGTCCCGTCGGCCTCTGGGTCCCCACACATCGGCGCGAACGCCTGCAGCATGGGGCGAGCGACCAGGCATGATTCGGTCGAGTGCCCCGGGTCGGCAACGATATAGTGGTCGTGGTCGAGCACGTACACCTTGGCGTCCTTCGAGACATCGGCGGGTGCGGCGCTTCTGGCGAGACGGATTTCCTGGTCACGGGCTTGTGCCGCGGCGATGGTCGGCACGATCAGAACCATCCAAAGTAGTGTGCGCATGCCAATCTGTGGCGCTCGACCCGCATTTGGTTGCAACGCCTCAACTTTTCAGGGCTACGGTTGGACTGACCCGCGTCGAGCGGAACGCCGGGATCGCGGCCGCCGCGAGGGCGACGAGCGTGAACATGCAGGCGGCGCAGGCAAAGATGGTCGGATCATGTGGGTTGACGCCGACGAACAGCTTGGCGAGCCCTCGCGTGAGCCACCAGGCTGCGATGGATCCGAACGCGATGCCGGCGCCGGCCAGCGCGAGCGCGCGGCGCATCACGTCGCCGATCACGTGGGCGTGGGTGGCACCGAGGGCGAGACGAACACCGATCTCGCGGCGGCGCTGGCTCACGATGTAGGCGAGCACGCTGTAGATCCCGACCATCCCGAGGACGAGCGCGACGATCGCAAACAGCGACGCGAGAAACGTCGAGAAACGCGTCGTGCCGACCGACTCGGCCACGCGCGCGGCCATGGGCTTCATGTCGGACACGGGCGCGAGCGGGTCGATCGCCGCGACCGTGCGGCGGATCGCGGCGGCCTGCGCCTCGGGCTCGCCACTCGTCCGCACCGAGACCGAGACCGTGCCGAACGCCAAGGGCGATTGCGCGTACGGCGCATACATCAGCGGCACATCGTCAGCCTTGAGCCCGCCCTGACGGATGGCGGCGGCCACGCCGACGATCGTGAGCGTGTCAGCATCGGGCATACCAGGGAACGTGATCCGCTTACCGATCGGGTCTCGGCCGGCGAAGAATCGGCGAGCCATGAGCTCATCGATAACCGCAACCCTGACGGATCGGTCGTCGTCGGACGGCTGAACACCTCGTCCCCGCAGCAGCGTGATC
This sequence comes from Gemmatimonadaceae bacterium, assembly GCA_035486035.1. Lineage (GTDB taxonomy): Bacteria > Gemmatimonadota > Gemmatimonadetes > Gemmatimonadales > Gemmatimonadaceae > DASRDS01. Next base: position 10,206 of record DATHNL010000075.1, on the reverse strand, counting down.
CCCATGGTGCGGTAGTAACCCGGGCTGACGAAGTACATTCTCACGTTCGGCTTGCTGCTCGGATCGGGCGTCGGGTCGCCGATGATCTGAAAAATCCATCGCATATTGGGGTTGCTGGGCAGCGCGGAGCTGGCGGTGGCCGCCACGACCCCCGGCTGCGCGGCGAGTTGCTCTGCGAGTCGCGTACCGAAGGCGGTCTGACGCTCGGCGGTCGGATATCGCTGGTCGGAGAGCGCGACCTGCGCCGTGAGCACGCCATCCGGCCGGTAGCCAAAATCCGAGCGTTGAAACCGCGCAAAGGTTTCGACGAGTAGCCCGGCGCCGGTCAAGAGGACGAGTGCCATCGCCACCTGCAGGACTACCAGCGCGTCTTGCACGCGATGATGGCGCGCCGAGCCAGTACCGCGTGCGCCCTCCTTGACGGCGTCCGCCGGATTACCGCGCGAGGCCTGCCAGGCCGGGAGCACGCCGAAGATGAGCACCGTAGCGATCGTCGTCAGCACGCAGAACGCGACGACCCGGCCATCGACGGTGATGTCGCCAATACGCGGCAGCGTTGCCGGGGCCAATCCGCGGAGGATGCGGACGCCGGCAACGGCCACCCCGACACCAAGAGCCGCGGCGACGACGCCCAGCGCCAGTGCTTCGGCGATCAGTTCGCGCACCAAGCGACCGCGCGTCGCGCCGAGCGCGGTGCGAACCGCGAGCTCACGCTCACGTGACAGATTTCGAACAAGAAAGAGATTGGCGAGATTGGCCGCGCCGATGAGCAGCACGCACGCGGCTGCGGCGAGTACCATCGTGAGGGCTGGTCTGACGTCGCCCACGAGCTGGTCCGGCAGGGGGACGGCGCTGATCGACCAGCCGGAGTTCGTCTGCGGATAGGCCGTGGCCAGACGTCCCGCGATCACGTTCAGCTCCCGTTGCGCCGCTTCCGGCGTCACCCCTGGTGCCAGTCTGCCGTACACCTGCACGAGGTGCCCATCGCGATGCGCGAGCAGCTCGTTCGGGAATCGCCACCGTGGCCAGAGCTCAACCCCGCCCGGCAGACCAGGCGGCGCCACGCCGACGATCGTGAACGGTTGGTCCTCGATCGTCAGCGCCTTTCCGAGAACCGACGGCGCACCGCCAAACCGCCGCTGCCAGTAGCCATATCCGATCACGACTTCGTCAGGGCCGCCCGAGTCTTGCGACAGGCCGCGCCCGAGCACCGGCGTGAGACCGAGCACCGAGAAATAGCTCGGCGTCACCGCCTGGCCGCGCACGAGCTCGGGCGCTTGTTGGCCGGTCACGGTCTCCTCCCACTCCCCGTCCGCCGCGGCCAGCTCCGTGAAGACATGGCTTTGCGCCCGGACGTCGAGATAGTCCGGCAAGGAGAACGTACCCTTGGGGACGCGCATCGCCGGGTTGCGTTCCCATAGCGTGAGCACGCGGGCGGCCTCTCGATACGGGAATGCTTTGAGCAGCACGCCATCGACGAGTCCGAATACGGACGCGGTCGCGCCGATCGCGATCGCCATCGTGAGCGTCGCCGCGATCGTGAAGCCAGGGCTGCTCAGTAAACGCCGTATCGCGTACCTCACGTCGTGCCTCCTACGCGGCCAGCGCGTTCCCGCAGCCGGCGCAGAATCGCGCGGCTGGCTCCGTGATCGCGGCGCCACACGTCGGGCAGGCGCCCGCGAGGTAGCGACCGCATTCGCTGCAGTAGGCGGCATCGGACTCCGGACGCGCGCCATGCTCGGCGCAGGTCCGGCGTTGCGCGCGAAAGCCCAGTACCAGAGACTCGACCGGATCCGGAGCCGCCGCGGGCTCGGTACGGAGTTCCGCCAATGCACGTTCGGTATAACTGGCCTTGAGCGACGCATAGTCGGCGTCGGAGAGCTTGCCCGTCTGCCGATCGAACTCGATCTCGCGCAGTGCTTCGACGGCCGTCGAGCCGGGGATTTCTTCCAGCCCCTCGGCTGATCTCTCGGCTGGCTTGCTGGGCACCAGCAACGGATAGAGCACGAAGGCCACGGCGGCGAGCGCCACGATGGTACCGACCGCGAGCGCGAGCATGCGGCTACGCCGCATCGCGTCGATGCGCTTCGCGCTCGACTTGTCGGTTGGACGATCTCGGCTGCGCCGAGATCCTAGGCGTCCCGGCGAATCGCATCTTCGAGGCGCTTGAGCTCATCGCTGGTCGCGCCGACAGGCACGGACTCGCTCGGCGCCTGCGGCGCACGGCCACCACGCCAGCGCATGATGATCACCGCCAACGTGACAGCACCCGCGAGAAGTGCGATCGATGGAGTGAGATAACCCGCCCAGTTGAAGCCTTGGCGTGGTGGCGCCATCAAGACTTTGTCGCCATACGCGCCGACGAACGTCGCCAGGATCTCGTCAGCCGTGTAGCCACCCGCGACGAGGGTCATCACGTCGCGGTGCATCTGCGGGGAGACCGGGCACGTGAAGTCCGTCGTGCGGCACGTGTAGACGTCGAGCGTGCAGCCGCACTGGCAATGAATGCGATGCTCCAGTGCGTCGCGGGCGTCATTCGACATCGACGCGGTCGCTCCCGCCTTCGGCGGTCGCGAGATCGGGCGATACGTCGCCTCGTCCATCGGGCCCGACATCGTCGGTCGCCCTTGCTGCGCTCCGGCCCTCGGCGCGACAGCCGTCATCACCATCGTTGCCAGGAAGGCGCGCCGACTCGTCCTCACCGTGCCTCGACGTGCGCCGGGGCCAGCACCGTCCGATAGCCGCTCTTCGCGCGGGCCCGATCGGCCTGCGGCCACATCACGATGAGCCCACCCAGAGCCATGATCATCCCACCGTACCATACCCACCACACGAGCGGGTTGAACGTGATCCGAACCTCGGCCGTGTCCTCGTTCGTCGCGCCAGCCAGCACGACGTAGACATCCTGGGCGAGCCCCTCCTGGATTCCCACGGCAGTCGACGGTTCGAAGCTCGCCTGGCCGCGGCTGTCGAAGTGTTGCCGCTTCTCGCTCTCGATGAGCGGCATCGGCTTGCCGTCGCGCGTGGGCTTGAGCGTGATCGCGACCACGTGACGGTTGAGTTGGTCGAACTGCGAAAGCCCCTGGCTGACGAATGCCCAGTGGTGGCCATAGGGATCGGTCGTCTCGTACGTCTGGCCCGTGTGCAGCGTGACGTCGTTCTCGCGCTTGAACGCGAGGCCGGCAAATGCGCAGAACAGGATGACGACACCCACGTGCACGATATATCCGCCGTATCGGCGCCGGTTACGAGCCACGAGTCGCACAAATGCGGTGACGACCGACTCACCATGCATACGACGTCGCGCGCCGATTCCCTTGTAGAACTCTTGGGCGATCGTTCCCGCGACGAACCCGGCGAGCGTATACGACACGACCGCATTCACGTCGCGCATCCCAGCCGCCAAAAGCAATGCGAGCGTGGCGAGACCAGCAAATGTGGGGAACGCGAATTGGCGCTTCAGGTTTGCCACGGACGCCCGGCGCCAAGCGATCAACGGGCCGATTCCCGTGAGCAATAGCAATAGTAGGCCGAGCGGGATGTTGACCGCGTTAAAAAATGGCGGGCCAACCGTGATCTTCGAACCCCGAACCGCTTCGCTCAAGATCGGGAAGAGGGTGCCCCAGAGCACCGAGAACGCGATTCCGACCAACAACAGATTGTTATACAAGAACGCGGCTTCCCGGCTGACCATGCTCTCGAGCTCGGCCTTGGACTCCAAGTCCTTGAGGCGAGTCGCCACCAGGTAGGCCGTGACCGCGACGCAAGCGATCAGCATCCCCGCGAACCAATTGCCGACCGGCGACTGCGCGAACGAGTGGACGCTCGAGATCACGCCGCTTCGCGTGATGAACGTGCCGAGAATCGCGAGCAAGAACGTCGACACCACCAGCACGACATTCCATTTGCGGAGCATGCCCCGCTTCTCCTGGACCATGATCGAGTGCAAGAACGCGGTGCCCGTGAGCCACGGGAGCAGCGATGCGTTCTCGACGGGATCCCAGGCCCAGTACCCACCCCAGCCGAGCTCGACGTAGGCCCACCACATGCCGAGCGTAATGCCGACGGTGAGGAAGAACCACGACACCAGCGACCACCGGCGCACGGCGCTGAGCCACTCGGCGTCGAGCCGGCGCGTAATCAGCGCGGCGATCGCGAAGGCGAAGGGGATCGCGGTCGCGACGTAGCCGAGATATAGGTTCGGTGGGTGAATCGCCATGCCGGGATTTTGGAGCTGGGGATTCATCCCGGCGCCGTCGGGCGGCGTCCAGTCGAGGCGCTCGAAGGGGCTCGCGCCGAAGCACATCGTGGCGACGAAGAAGAGCGTGATCGCGCCGAGGGTGCCGGTCACGTAGGGCATGAGCGCCTGATTCCGTCCGCGGTTCGTCCAGACCGCGATGGCGCTATAGGTCGTGAGGATCAGGCACCAGAAGAGCATCGAGCCAGCCTGGCCGGCCCAGAACGCGGTCAGCGTGTAGACGAACGGCAGGTTCGCGCTGGTGTGCTCGGCCACGTACGAGAGATTGAAATCGTGCGTGACGAGCGCGTCCCACAATCCCACCGATGCCAGTAGGATAAATCCCCACGTCGCATACATGGCGCGCGCGCCGCTCTTGGCCAGGTCTGGGCGGTGGAGCGCGCCGCCGGCGAACGACACGATGGTCGTCCAGGCGGCGACGATCAGCGCCAGCCAGAGCGACAGCTCGCCGATAAGGATCATGTGGCCGCGTTCGGCGTCCGGTATCCGGGTGTGCTCCGATATTTCTCGGGCGCGTTCTCGTAGCGGGATGCGCACTTGGCGAGCAGTGTCGTCGCGTGGAACGTGCCGTCGTGGCCAAGTCGCCCTTCTACCACGACATCGACACCATCAGTGAACGTGTCGGGCGTGATGCCACGATAGACGACTGGATACGTCTGGGCGCCGTCAGAGACGCGAAACGAGACTTCACGACCGCCAGGGGCGCGTACTATGGAGCCTGGCACCACGCGCGCGCCGACTTTCACGCCCGTCTCTACGAATGACGGATCGCCGGCGACGCGAGTCGCCAGTTCTTGGGGGGTGAGATAGTACTCGCCGGTTTTGGTGATGGCGTTGGCCATGAGCAGCCCAGCGCTGCCGAGGATGATGGCGCCGCCGATCAACCATTTCGTCCGTGGATGCATACCGCCTACTCCTTTGAGCTCGTCGCCGCTGAGCGAACTCGCGCCATAATGGCCTCCAACTCCCGCTCCGCCTGCTCTCGCTCTTCTTTGGTCCAGGCGCCGGTCAACCGGCGGAAGTCTCGCACGCGCTCCAGCATCTCATCGATCACGGAGCGCAGCTCGAGGTTCGCGCGGCGCTCGTTTGGTAGCTCATCGCGTTTCGCCATGCCCCTCAATATATGATCGCGCCCAGTAGAGGGCCGTATCCACGGCAGTCGACCAACCGGCCGCGCCAGCTTTGGCGGCATCCCGGCCGGGGCCCGGGTCGAACCGCGTGAACGTGCGGCTCGCCAGGAACTCGTCGGGGGAGCTCCACACGCCTGTCGCGAGGCCGGCGAGACCGGCGGCCCCGGCGGCCGTGGTCTCGACCATGTCCGGTCGTTCGACTGGTATGTCCAGTACGTCAGCCTGGAACTGCATAAGCCAATTATTCATCGCGGCCCCGCCATCGACCCTCAACGCGGGCAGACCCGCATGCATCGCGCCGAGGACGTCAGCGGTCGAGTATGCGATCGATTCCAGCGCGGCGCGCACGAAGTGCGCGCGCGCGGTTCCCCGGGTGATCCCGACGATCGTTCCCCGCGCACGGGGCTCCCAATGCGGCGCGCCGAGACCCGTCAAGGCTGGCACGAAGTACACGCCGTCCGTGGACGCAACCGACCGCGCCAGCGCCTCGGTCTCGTTCGCGGCCGCAATTATCCCTAATCCGTCGCGAAGCCATTGTATAGCGGCGCCAGCGATGAAAATGGCCGCCTCGACTGCGTAGCACGCCGCGCCGCGTGCATCGCAGGCGATGGTCACCAGCAGTCCGGGATCGACAGTTGGGCGGGAGAGACCACTGTTCACGAGAAGAAACGCACCCGTGCCATACGTGACCTTCCCAGTCCCGGGCGTGTGGCAGCCTTGGCCATACAGGGCTGCCTGCTGATCACCCGCGATTCCGGCGATAGGGATTGGCGCACCGAAGAACGACGCCTCCGTCGTGCCGAATATTCCCGACGATGGCCGCACCTCGGCCAACAATTCGCGAGGGACGCCGAGCAAAGTACACATCTCGACGCTCCACTCTTTGCGATCGATATCGAACAGCATGGTCCGCGACGCATTCGTCGGCTCGGTCGCGTAGACACGGCCGCCCGTCAAGTTCCAGAGGAGCCAGGTGTCGACCGTGCCGATGTGCACCTTTCGGTGATCGAGCGCGCCGAGAAGCCAGGCCATCTTGGTCCCCGAGAAGTACGGATCGAGCGTGAGGCCGGTCGCCGCGGCGACGCGGGAGGCGTGCGGGGTTAGCGCCGAGATCGCCGGCGTCGTGCGGCGATCCTGCCAGACGATCGCTTTGGGTGCCGTCGTGGGCGAGGCGGGGTCCCACGCCACGACGGTCTCGCGCTGGTTCGTAAGGCCGAGAGCGCGGATCGAGGCTGGCGCCACACCGGCTGCGGCGATCGCCTCGCGGCCAGCCGCGACTGTTCTGTCTAACAACTCGGCCGGGTCGTGCTCGACCCAACCCGGCCGTGGGTAGTACTGCGTGATCTCGCGATAGCCGCGACCGACGACGCGGCCCGACTCGTCGATGACAAGCGCCGTGCTGCCCGTCGTGCCCTGGTCGAGGGCCAGCACATAAGTCATCTAAAAACGATACGGCGGATAGTGCACGCCGGTGTCGCTCACGAAGGCTGTGATCAGCTCCGCCGGAGTGACATCGAACGCCGGGTTGAACACGCGAGCTCCGTCTGGGACGGACAGCTCATGACGGCCGCGCTCTTCTATAGGGATATCCTCACCCGAAGCGGTGGCCGGATCGAACGTTGACGTTGGCGCCACGACGTAGAACGGCACCCCATGGCGCTTGGCGGCGATCGCCACGCCGTACGTCCCGATCTTGTTGGCGGCATCACCGTTGGCGGCGATGCGATCGGCGCCGACCAGCACCAGGTCGATCGTCCCTGAGCGGAGTAGGCTTGCGGCGGCGCTGTCGGGAATGACCGTGACGGGGATACCGGCGCGCGAAAGCTCCCATGCCGTGAGCCGTGCACCCTGCATGAGCGGTCGCGTTTCGTCCGCGAAGACTTCTATGCGTCGTCCGCCTTCGGCGGCGACGTAGACCGGCGCGAGTGCGGTGCCGATGCCCGACGTAGCGAGCGCGCCCGCGTTGCAGTGCGTCAGTATACGCGCGCCGTCCGGGATCAACGGCGCGCCGGCCTCTCCGATACGCCGGCACATCGCCCGGTCTTCTTCCAGAATCGCGGTCGCGACTGAACGGGCGACTCTAGCGATCTCGGATTCGGGGGCCTCTCGAACCGCGGCCATGACTCGATTGATGGCGTACGGGAGGTTTACCGCCGTGGGGCGCGCGGAGCGAATTCGGGCGGCGTAGGCTTCCGCGCACACCATGGATGGCTCGTGCGCGAGGAGCGCTGCCAGGCCGAGGGCGCCGGCCACACCGATGGCAGGAGCGCCGCGGACGGCCAGCGTGGAAATGGCATCGCAGATCTCGTCGAGTGTCGACAGGTCGCGCTCGACGAACTCGCCAGGCAGCAGGCGTTGATCGATGATGCGAACGGCCGCAAAGTCAGGTGTCCACCGTACGGCGGCGAGGGGCTCCACGGGGCGCAATCTAGCGAAAATGCGAATGGAGGAACTCAGAGAGCGCCTCCTCTTCACGCGTGCACCTGGCGAGCCGGACGCACTGACCCGTGAGATACGGGGCAATCGTCGCCCCGTGGTCCAAGTACCGGGCGATGACGATGGGATGCACGTACGATTTTCGGGCGATTGCCGGAGTGTTACCCAGCTCTTCGGAGACGCCACGGATGGCGGCGACCACGTTGCGTTTCGCCTGGGTTACGTTGTCCGCGGGCTCCGTTGCGGCGAGAGACACCGCGCATCGCAGGGTCCCACCCCACGTGCGAAAATCCTTCGCCGTATACGGAACGCCGACGAGATCGCGCAGGTAGTGATTGATGTCGCTCGCCGTCACGTCGAACCACCGCCTGCCATTCTGATAGCGAAAGACGTGTACGCCCGGCGCCGCGTGGAGCTGCGTGATGAACTTCGCGAGGCGGCCGTCGACGATCGTGTGTCGTTGCTCAATGGCGTGCTTGCCCCGGTAGTGCAGGCTGACGCGAGTCCCATCGACTTTGATATTCGACTTGCGCAACGTCGTGGCGCCGTGCGAGCGATTTTCGCGCTCATAGCGCTCGTTGCCCACGCGGAGATAGCCTTCGGCGATCAGCCTGACGACGGCCGCCGAGACTCGCTGGCGCGTGAGCCCCGGGCGCCGCATGTCGGCCGCGAGTCGGGCGCGGATGGCCGGGAGATCGCGTCCCATGCCCGCGATCCGACGGAATTTGCGGTGCGCGCTCTTCTCCACCGCCTTCGGATGGTACCGATACTGCTTCCGTCCACGGGCGTCGTAACCGAATGCCTGGATCGTGGCATTCGGACGCTTCGCGATGTGAACGTCGCGATATGCTGGCGGGATCCGCAGTGCCTTGATCCGGGCCAAGATGCCGCGATCGCGCAGGTGTTGGCCTGTCGGCGAGACGTACCAAAAGCCCGAGCGCGCGGTGCCCTTCCGCAGGATCCAATTAGATTCTCTCTCGTGCCGCATCAATCCGTAGTTTCGCAGGTCGGCGAGCGCATCGCTACGATCACGCTCAACCGACCCGACAAGCTCAACGCGCTCAACCGCATTACGATCTCCGAGCTGGGCACCGCGATCGCGGAGGCTCGGGCCGATCCCACGGTCGGGGGGATCATCCTGACCGGCGCCGGCCGCGCTTTTGCCGCGGGCGCCGACATCAGCGAGATCAAGGGACTGAGCGCGATCGAGGCACAGGCGACGTCGGAGTTCGGGCAGCGCGTGTTCCGGTCGATCGAGACATCGCCCAAGCCGGTCATCGCGGCGGTCAACGGCTTCGCGCTCGGTGGCGGGTGCGAGCTGGCGATGGCGTGCCACATCCGGATCGCCGCTGAGACGGCCAAGTTCGGCCAGCCGGAGGTCAAGCTCGGTCTCGCGGCGGGGTATGGCGGTACTCAGCGCTTGCCGCGGCTCGTCGGTGCCGGGCGCGCGATGCACCTGTTGCTCACGGGCGAGACGATCGATGCGGCCGAGGCGCTCCGCATCGGGCTCGTGACGCGCGTGGTGCCGGCGGAGGAAGTGCAGTCCGCGGCCCGAGCCGTGATGGCGCAGATTCTCGCCAATGGGCCGCTCGCGCTCGCCCTCACGATCGACGCCGTGCATCGTGGGCTCGGCATGAGCCTCGATTCGGCGCTCGTTTTGGAGTCCGCCTATTTTGGCGTCCTCGCCGCCTCGACCGACGCGGTGGAGGGGACTGGGGCCTTTCTCGAGAAGCGCGCGCCGCGATTCGTCGGGAAGTGACGCTTAGGGCGTTGGACGTGCGCGATTTCAGGAATCTCGCCCGCGTCGACCTTCCGTTGCCTCCTGAGGGTATTGCGGTCGTTGGAGACAACGGGCACGGAAAGACCAGCCTATTGGAGGCTATCTATTACCTCCACATCCTGCGCTCGATGCGTGGAGCGCACGACGCAGACGTCGTGAGATTCGGTGCCCCCGCCTTTCATGTTCGGGCTCAGACCAGTCGGGAAGTCGGGATCGGGTACGAGCGGGCGACAAAACGGAAGCGCGTGACGCTCGACGGCGTTGAGCCGCCGCGGCTCACCGACGCGCTCGGCGCTGTTCCGTCGGTCATGTTCTCGCCTGCCGACGTCGCGCTGGTTCGTGGTGCGCCCGGTGAGCGGCGGCGCTTTCTTGATATCATGCTCGGCGTCACATCCCAGCCTTACTTGCGGTCTTTGCAGGCTTATCGTGCGGCGCTGGCGCGCCGCAACGCTGCGCTGCGATCCGGGGGACCCGTCGCCATCTGGGAACCGCCACTCGCGCACCACGGGGCCATCATCTGGCGTGAGCGCGCCGCCTGGGTCTCGGACTCGGCGCCGGCGCTGGCGCGCCTGGCGGCTGCCATCGGTGAGCTTGGGCCGGTT
>DATHNL010000074.1:0-13376 GCA_035486035.1 Gemmatimonadaceae bacterium | reverse complement strand
CAGCGAGATCTTGGGCCGCACGGTGCGCCTTGAGGAAGCCGCGGCCACGATCCTCAAGGAGATCTCCGAGACGGTCGGCGCGCGCAAGGCTTCGATCCTCGTGCACGACCGCGTCACCGACACGCTGCAAGTGGTCGCTGCCATTGGCGTCCGCGCCGAAGACGCGCCGCCGATCGCGGCCGAAGACCCGTGCAGCGTATCCGCGCGCGTCTTCCGCACGCAACACCCGCTGATCGTCGACGGCGACGAAATGCCGTGCGATGCCGAGGCCGGCTACCGCCGCGGGATGATGCTCTCCGTCCCGATCATGTGGACCGCCCCCGACGGCGGTGAGCCACTCGGCGTCGTCAATCTCTCGGACCGCGGCTCCGGCAACCCGTTCAGCGCCGGCGACCAAAAGCTCGTCGCCGCGATCGCCACGCAGATCGGCACCGCGATCCAGAACACTCGCTTGGTACGTGCCTCGCTCAATCAGCAACGCCTCGTCCAAGAGATGCAGCTGGCGCACGACCTCCAGATGCACTTGCTGCCCTCGGTCAACGCCGTGGCTCCAGAAGCCGACGTTGCCGCGCGCGTCTCGCCAGCCGAGAGCGTGGGCGGCGATTTCTACAACCTGTTCCGACTCGGCGCCGGCAACACCGGCGCGATGATCGGCGACGTCTCGAGCCACGGCTATCGCGCCGCGCTCATCATGGCCCTCGCCATGAGCGCCTCGGCCATCCACGCCCAGACAACGCTGGACCCAGCCGAAGCCCTTCGCTCTCTCTTGCTGTCCCTCCAAGATGAGCTCTCCAGCACCGAGATGTTCATCACGGTCTTCTACGGCGTCGTCGATCGCGTGCGTGGCGAGTTGCGCTACGCGAACGCCGGCCACCCTCACGCCTTCATCGTCCGCGGCTCCGGCACCGTCGAACGCCTCGACGCGCTCGACCCGCCCCTTGGCCTGGGGATCGGCGCGCCGTCCGGCGCCACCCGCCCATGGTCGCGTCGCGAAGACTTGCTGGTCCTCTTCACCGACGGCGTGAGCGACGCCCGCAACCGCGCCGACGTTCGCCTCGGCGAACAAGCCGTGCTCGACACCGTGCTCGCACACCGCGACCGTCCGCCGGCCGAGATCGTCGATCGCATCCACGAGCGCGTCACGAGCCACCGCGGAGACGTACCATTGCGCGACGACCTGACGCTGGTCGTCCTGCGCAGTTGAGCCGCCGACTCGGCCAGCACTTTCTCACCGATCGACACGCGCTCGCGCGTATCGCAGACGCCCTCGCACTCACAGGGGCCGAGACAGTCATCGAAATCGGCCCCGGTCGCGGCGCCCTCACCGAGCTCCTCCTCGCCCGCGCCGCCCGCGTCGTAGCCATAGAGCTCGATGCGACGCTCGTCGCGCAGTTGCACTCCCGTTTCGCCGGAGACCCACGCCTCACCGTCGTTGCGGCCGATGTTCTCGATGTCGCGCTCGCCGGCGCAGCCGGCGGCGCACCATTCGTGCTGGCCGGCAACATCCCGTATTACATCACGACGCCAATTCTCTTCCACGCACTAGAGCCCCCGATGCCCGAGCGCTCGGTATTTCTGGTGCAAAAAGAGGTGGCCGAACGCGTAGTATCCGAACCGGGCTCAAAGATCTACGGCGCTCTCTCGGTGAACGTCCAGGCCCTAGCGGTCCCACGTCTCGTGGCCAAAGTACCGGCGGCCGCTTTCTCCCCACCTCCAAAAGTCGAATCCGCGATCCTCGCCCTTGAGCCCCGCGCCGAGCCCCTGATCGCGCCATCCGAGCAATCGGCTTTCTCCGAGATGGTGATCGCGGCCTTCGGCCTCCGCCGCAAGCAAATGCGCCGCGTCATTCGCACACTCGCTAATGTCCCGCCAGACGAGGCCAACCGCATACTCTCCTCGACCGGAATCGACCCCGAGTCACGCCCAGAGACGCTCACGCCATCCGCGTTCGTCGCTCTCTTCAGAAGGATGAAGCGCTAACGCTCGCCGCGGTGAGCAAGCGCATACGAGAGCACTTCGAGCTCCGCCGCCATATTCACCGCGCGCACGATTACGTCATCCGGCACGCGCAGCTGAATCGGCGCGAAATTCAAAATGCCGTGAATCCCGGCCCGCACGATAAGCTCGCCCGTTTCCTGTGCCGCACCACCAGGGACGGCGAGCACCGCGATGTCGGGTCGCAAGACGTCGGCATCGCTCACCAGCTGCGCGATGTCGCGCACTGAGTGTCCGTCCCATTGCGTGCCGATCTTCGCGGGGTTGTTGTCGTACACGGCGACGACCCGGAACCCGCGATGGCCAAAGCCGGAGTACTGGGCGAGAGCGGAGCCGATTTTGCCGGCGCCGACGATGACGACTTGCCATTCGCGCCCGAGTCCCAAGATCTCGCGCAGGCGCGAGACGAGCTCCGGGACCGGATATCCCAGGCCGCGTTTGCCAAACGAGCCGAAGAACGAGAGATCTTTGCGAACCTGCGCCGACGTCGTCCCACCCAGCTTCGCCAACGTTTCGCTGGAAATAGTAGCCAACCCGCGCCCGCCGACCTCCTCGAGATAGCGGAGGTAGAGCGAAAGTCGCCGGACAGTGGAGTCGGCAATGCGTCGGTTCGCTGCTCGTGCCATGTGAAATTATTCACAAGTTACGAGCCTGCACGTTATCTTGCACCCGTGAGGCGTTCGTGGAGCTAACGCGAGCTAAGGCTGCGGCTTACCTGGCCGCGGGACCAGCCCCTGCCTCGGAGCTACTGGCCCATGCGTGCGGCATTCCAGCCCTTCCGAACGTCGTCGCCGACCACATGGCCGCCGTCTTGTTCGCCGGCCACCCGGAGTTCGCGCGCGATCTGGTCACCGGGCTTTGGAAGCACGTCTCGGTTCGCTCCATTCCGTCCCTCGACGGCGCCTCTGCACTCAGCGGCCTCTCCTACGCAGTCGTCGACGTAGAGGCCACAGGTGGCCGACCCGAGCGCGGCCGCCATGGCCCCGACCGCGTGATCGAAGTCGCGATTGTCACTGTGCGCGATGGTCAGGTCCATGACGTGTACGAGACGCTGATCAATCCGCAACGCCCGATCCCACGCTTCGTGTCCCGCCTCACGGGAATCTGGGCCGAGACGTTGAGCGAAGCCCCACGGTTCGCCGACGTCGCCCAAGAGGTCGCGCGCCGATTGGATGGTCACGTATTCGTCGCCCACAACGTGAAATTCGATTGGCGCTTTCTCTCGGCCGAGCTGGCGCGAGCCGGCGCCGGCCGACTCCGAGCGCCGCGCCTGTGCACGGTGCGCCTCGCCCGCCGATTGCTTCCGCACCTGCGCCGCCGATCGCTCGACCATGTCGCCCACCACTACGACGTCGAAATCACCGCTCGGCACCGCGCCGGCGGCGACGCCGTCGCAACCGCGCGCTGCTTGATTCGCATGCTGCGCGATGCCGACCGCCAAGGCATCATCACGTGGAGTGACGTGCAATCCCTGTTGGCGCTCCCTGCGCCCGCTCGCCCAAAGCGCCATTCGGCGCTCCCAACTCAGGTTCAGCACGAGGAAAGCGCGTGACCGTTCCGCAGATCGAAACTCGTCAACTCGGCGCCTGGCGTGTCCACTCGCTCCGCTCCGGTGGCATACGGCTCGACGGTGGCGCGATGTTCGGAATCATTCCCAAGCCACTCTGGGAGAAGAAGCTCCCGGCTGACGACCGCAATCGCATCCCGATGTGCATGCGCAGCCTCGTGATCGAGCACGACATCGGTCCCATCGTGATCGAGACGGGTGTGGGCAACAAGGAGAGCGAGAAGTTCTACGACATCTACGGCATCGACTCGCGAACGCCGGATGGCCGCACTCAACTCGAAGCCGGTCTCTCGACTCTAGGTTTCCCGCCGGAAAAAGTCGCGCTCGTCATCAACACGCACTTGCATTTCGATCACGCCGGCGGCAACACGTATCGAGATGGAGACCAGATCAAGCTGACCTTCCCCAACGCGCGCTATGTGGTGCAAAAGGGCGAGTATCACTATGCCACACACACGAACGAGCGCACGGCGGGGAGCTACTTCGACGACAACTTCGTTCCGGTCGAAGCCGCGGGCCGATTCGACTACGTGCGCGGCGAGCGCGAGATCGTGCCGGGCGTGACCGCGATCCCTGTCCCGGGCCACACGCCTCACCTCCAGGGAATCCTGGTCGAGAGCCGCGGCGAGAAGGCGTTTTTTATCACGGACTTGGTGCCAACGACCACCCACCTCCCGCTGCCCTGGATCATGGGTTACGACGTCGAGCCGCTCGTGACTCTAGAGACCAAGCGACGGATCCTGCCTCGGGCGGCCGAGGAGGGCTGGCTAGTCGTGTTCCCTCACGATGCGTATACGGCCTGGAGCCGGATCCGCCGCGAGGCAAACACCTATACGCTTGACTCTCCCGGCAAAACGGCATAACTTCTGCAGCAACAACACGCTAAGTAGTCCCGCGCGGTGCGGGGCTCACCCTCCGGCCCTTTTGGTGCTGTAGGAGTTCAGTCTAGGCGACGGCCCACGCTGCGGCGTGAGCTGTCTATCTACGCGAACTCCACGTGGGTTCGCGTTTGTTTTTTGCTTTTCTCACTAGAGGGAACGGAGTTATTCAGGACAATTCGAAGCGGGTTCGCGTCAACCGGCAAATTCGCATCAGTCCGATCCGCGTGATTGGATCCGACGGCAGCCAGTTGGGAATCATGGATGTGGATGCCGCGCTCTCAGCGGCACAGGAGCAGGGACTCGATCTGGTCGAGGTCGCACCCACAGCGCGGCCACCCGTCGCCCGCATCATGGACTACGGGAAGTTCAAGTTCGAGCAGGCGAAGATGGCTCGGCAGGCGAAAAAGAAGCAGCACATCATTCACCTCAAAGAGGTGAAGTACCGGCCGGGCATCGAGGACCACGATTTCGAGACGAAGACGCGGCACGCTCGCGAGTTTTTGCAGGATGGCAACAAAGTGAAAGTGACGATGATGTTCCGGGGCCGACAGATCGCGCACCCGGAGTTGGGGAAGGAAGTCGTCGACCGGGTCGCGGCAGCGCTCAACGACATTGCCAAAGTCGAGAGCGACGCCAAGCTCGAAGGGAAGTCGATGATCATGATCTTGACGCCGAAATAGGGACTGACGATGCCGAAGATGAAAACGCACAAGGGCGCGAAGAAGCGCTTCTCCGTCACGGGGACGGGGAAGGTGCGCCGCCTGAAGGCGTATAAGAGCCACATTCTGACCAAGAAGTCCGCGAAGAGAAAGCGCAATCTGCGCCGCCCGACGATCGTTACACCGAACGGCGACGCGCTGCGCATTAAGCGTCTCATTCAGGCGTAAGGAGCTCACATGCCTCGCGTCAAATCGAACGTCGTACGACTCAAGCGCAAAAAGCAGATCATGAAGGCCGCCCGCGGTGCGTTCGGCGGGCGCTCCAAGCTCTGGAAGGCCGCGAAGGAGACCGTCGAGCGCGGCTGGCGCTATGCGTATCGCGATCGCAAGAACAAGAAGCGCGATTTTCGTCGTCTGTGGATCACCCGGATCAACGCCGCGGCCCATCAGAACGACATGAGCTATTCGGTGTTCATGAACGGCCTCAAAAAGGCCGGCATCGAAGTCGACCGGAAGATCCTCGCCGATCTCGCGGTCCGCGACCCGCAAGCATTTACCGCGCTCGCCGAGCGCGCCCGCAACGCCCTGACCGCCGCGTAAACTCGGGCGGTCTCTAGCAGAAAAAGGGCGGCGGCGCGATGGCGCTGCCGCCCCTTTACTTATCTCTATGCAAGAACTGACGAGCCTTCAGCAGTGGGAAGCGATCGCGCTGGATGCGATCAACCAGACCTCGTCGTTGGCGGAGGTCGAGGACGCGCGCGTGCGCTATCTCGGCCGCGCCAGCGGCGAGATCAACGCGTTCATGGCGAAGCTGCCGACGTTACCGCCGGAGGAGCGGCGGGCGTTCGGCAAGACGCTGAACGATGTAAAGGCCCACATCACGGAAGCGCTCGCCGAGCGCCTCGCCGAGCTCGAAGCGAGTGCCGTGCGCGAAGCGCCCGCGCTCGATCTCACCATGCCGGGTCGCGAGACGTGGCGCGGCGGCCGCCACCCGGTGACGCTCGTCATCGACGAGATCGAGCAGATCTTCCGCCAGTTGGGCTTCACGATCGCCTTGGGCCCTGAGGCCGAGACGGAGTGGTACAACTTCGGCGCACTCAACTTCCCGCCGAACCACCCGGCGATGGACGCGCACGACACGATTTATTTGTCTGATGACGTGCTCCTCCGCACGCATACGTCACCGGTGCAGATCCGCACGCTCCAACGCTGGGCACCCCCCATTCGAGTGCTGGTGCCTGGCACCGTATACAGGCGCGATCCATTCGATGCCTCACACGCGCCAGGGTTCGCGCAGGTCGAAGGCCTCTCGATCGACGAAGGCGTGAGCTTCGTCGACCTCAAGGCCACACTGACCCACTTCGCCCGCGAATTCTTCGGCACCGCCATCACCCGCTTCCGCCCGAGCTTCTTCCCATTCACGGAGCCCTCGGCCGAAATGGACGTGCAATGCCAGATCTGTAAGGGCTCCGGCTGCGCGGCCTGCAAGGGCACGGGCTGGATGGAGATTCTCGGCTCGGGAATGGTCCACCCCGCGGTGCTCGAAGCCACGGGCGTCGACAGCGAGCGCTACTCGGGCTGGGCCTTCGGCATGGGCCCGGGCCGCGTCGCGCAGTTGCGCTACGGCATTCCCGACATCCGCGCCCTCTACGACACGGACGTGCGCGTCCTCGGCTCCCTCTCCACATGAACGCGTCCACGTCCTGGCTCTCGCAGTTCGTCGACACGGGCCTCACGCCCGGGCAACTCGCGGATCTCATCACGCGCCACGTGGCGACCGTCGATGCCGTCGAGCCGCTGCGCGCCGATCTCTCATCGATCATCGTCGGCCGGGTGCTCACGGCCGAACGCCATCCGGACAGCGATCATCTCTGGCTCACCACCGTCGATGCGGGTGGTTCCGAACCACTCGAAGTCATCTGCGGCGCGCCGAACGTCACGGCCGGCACGAAGTACCCGTTCGCTCCGGTCGGCGCCACCTTGCCGGGCGGGCTCAAGATCGAGAAGCGCAAGATCCGCGGGCGCGTCTCGAACGGCATGCTCTGCTCGTCGCGCGAGCTCGGCCTCGGCGCCGATCACGAGGGGATCTTGCCCCTCTCGACCGAGGCGGCACCAGGCACGCCGCTACTGAAAGTCCTCGAGGGTGCCGACACCCGGCTCGTAGTCGATGTCTTGTCGAACCGCCCAGATCTCCTGTCGCACCGAGGCCTGGCCCGAGAGATTGCTGCCGCGACGGGTAAGCAACTCAAAAGTCCCGCCGTGATAGACATTCAGGCCCCGGCGCCGATCCCGACGTTCGCCTCGGGCATGACAGCGGGAGCTCGCGTTGTCGTGGACCACGCGACAGACTCGCCGGCGTACATGGGCGTCGTGATCCGAGGCGTCAAAATCGGCTCCAGTCCCCAGTGGCTGGTGGACCGCCTCACCGCCGTCGGCGTCCGCGCGATCAACAATCTCGTCGACGCCACGAACTACATGCTGCACGGCTTCGGCCAGCCGATGCACGCGTTCGATCTCGATGCCCTCCGTGGAGGGGTCGTCCAAGTTCGTCGCGCCAAAGCGGGCGAATCGCTGGTCACACTGGATGGGATCTCACGGACGCTCGACCCGGAGATGGTAGTCATCGCGGACGCCGAACGTGCCCAAGGGCTCGCCGGCATCATGGGCGGCCGCACCAGTGAAGTCAGCGACAACACCGTCAACGTCTTCTTGGAAATCGCGACGTTCGATCCGCGCCGCACCCGTCGCACCTCCCGCGCGCTCGGCCTCTCGACCGATGCGAGCTACCGCTACGAACGCGGCGTGCCGCAAGAGCTGCCGGCCGATGTCTATCGCACCACGCTCCAGCTCATCCTCGAGCTATGCGGTGGTGCCATCGCGGGCGCCCCGGCCCTGGTGACAGCGCCAGAGAGAGAGCGCCACAAGCTGACGCTCCGCACCGCGCGGGTGCGCACGATACTAGGCGTCGACATCCCGTCGGCCGAGTCGGCTCGCCTGCTCAATGCGGTCGGCTTCGAGGCCGTGCCGATCGAAGGCGACCTGGCGGTCACCGCACCATGGTTCCGCTCGGACATCGCGCGCGAGATCGATCTCATCGAAGAAGTCGCGCGCCTGCGCGGCTACGAGACATTCCCGAGCGACCTTCGTCCATACCGCCCGAGCGCCGTCCCGGATCCGGCGCTGCTCGACACGACGCGCCGCCTGACGGACGCCCTCGTCGGCCTCGGCTTCTTGGAAGCGCGGCCCCTCTCGTTCGTTGCCGACGCCGGTCCCGAAGGCGTGCGTCTCCGAAACCCGCTCGGCGATAGCGAGCCCTATTTGCGTTCTAATCTCATGGGCCCGCTGTCCCGGAGAGCCGAGTACAATCTCGACCGGAAGCAAGGTGATCTCCGGCTGTTCGAGATAGGTACGGTCTTTCTCCGCGACGAGAGCCCCCGGCCGATCGAACAGACCCACGTCGCCGCGCTCATGATGGGGGCTCGCCGCCCGCCGCACTTCACGGAGCCCGATCCACCGGCCTTCGACGAGTGGGACGCCAAGGACATTGCCGAACGTCTGGCATCGCTCGCCTTCCCGGGTGCGCCGATCAGCATGCGCCCCGGCTCCTCGGACGTCGCGATCTGGAAGGTCCACGCCGGTGGGTTTGCCATCGGCATCGTGACTCGCGTACTACTCGACGCTCCAGCCTGGGCGCGCCCGGCCTATGGAATCGAATTGTGGCTCGAGACGACGCCGACTGATCCGGTGGCGCAGCCAGGCGCCAATGCCTATGCGAAAGCGACCGATGCGCTGGCGCGCCACGCACCAAAGTACGTTGCGCCCCCATCGTACCCGGCCGTGGAGCGGGACGTGAGCCTCCTCGTGCCTGACAGCTTGGAAGGCGGGGCGGGGGAGGTGGAGCGCGTGCTGAGAGCCGAGGGCGGTCTGCTTGAAGAAATTCGCTTAGTCAGCGAGTACCGAGGCCCAGGAATCGACGCCGGAGATCGCAGCGTTACATGGCGGTTGACGTTCCGTCACCCAACGCGCACTCTTACCGAGAAAGAGGTTGATGAGCGACAACGTAAGCTGTTGCGAACGTTAGAGACGGAGCTCGGTGTCCGACAACGAGCGATCTGAGATCCTCGCTTTCCGCGAGCTGACGCTGCTCGTGCGCCACTTAGGCGACGAGCTGGCGAGCTTCCGTAAGCGCGCGCTCACGGCTGAGTCGCGCGTGAAAGCGATAGAGGTCGCCGGCTCGACGAACACCGAGGGGTTGGCCGAGCGGGTGGCGCAGTTGGAGGCCGAGAACACGGATCTCCGCACCCGATTGGAGGCCGCGCGCGGGAGGGCGAGACATATGTTGGAGCGCGTGCGATTCCTCCGTCAGCAACAGGAGGGTGGCCGATGACAAAAACCGTCGTTCGCGTAACGATCGTCGGTGATGAATATTCGATCAAGACCGAGGCAGACCCTGAGCACACGCGTCGCGTTGCCGAGTACGTTGATAACGCGATCCGGACGGTGATGCACGGTTCGATGGTCGAGCCGCAAAAGGCCGCGATCCTCGCGGCGCTCCAGATTACGAACGAGC
This sequence comes from Gemmatimonadaceae bacterium, assembly GCA_035486035.1. GTDB lineage: Bacteria > Gemmatimonadota > Gemmatimonadetes > Gemmatimonadales > Gemmatimonadaceae > DASRDS01. The sequence continues at coordinate 3,704 of DATHNL010000074.1, read as the reverse complement.
TGTTCGAAGCCAATCGAGCGGCGGAAACGCTCGCGGCTGAAATCGAGTCGTTGGGAGCCGAGGTCCGCCATTGGTTACCACCGGCAAAGCGCGCCTGAACAACGTCTACGCCGCGGCGGTAAACGAGCCGCGCTGGAGTATAGATTCGTATGGAAACACAGGTCATCGTCCTGGCCGCGTTTGCGGCCGTGCTCGTTGCAGGTTGCGTGATCACATTCTTGGCCGGGCGCCGTCAAGGACAGGCGGCTGAGGCCGAGCGTTTAGCCGCGGCCAAGGCGGGTGCCGAGGATGTGCGTCGCCGTGCGATCGAAGAGGCCGAGCGAGAGGCCGAGAACCTGCGCAAGAGTGCGCTCGTCAGCGGCAAAGAGGAGCTGATCAAGCAGCGCGAGGCGTGGGAGGTCGAAGCCCGTCGCCGTCGCGATGAGATCGAGCGCGACGAGAAGCGCGTGCAGGAGCGCGAGACGGTCCTCGATCGCAAGTTCGACGTCCTCGACCAGCGCGACCGCGAGATCGGCACCAAAACCACAGACATCGGCCGCCGCTCGAAGGTTCTTGAGGAGCGTGAAGCCGAGCTCGACCGTCTCGTCACCGATGAGCGGCGTCGCCTGGAGCAGTTGGCTGGCATGTCAGCCCAAGATGCCAAAGCGCTCCTGATGCAGCGGATGGAGGAGGAAGCGCAGGCAGCCGCGGCCAATCGGTTGCGCGAGATCCGCGAGTCCTCCAAACGTACCGCCGACCGTGAAGCGAAGAAGATCGTGGCGCTCGCTGTCCAACGGATCGCAGCCGAACACACGGCCGAGTCGACGGCGTCAGCCGTCGCGCTCCCGAACGATGAGATGAAGGGTCGTATTATCGGTCGCGAAGGCCGCAATATCAGAGCGTTTGAATTGGCAACGGGCGTTGACGTCATCATCGACGACACCCCGGACACGGTTGTCGTCTCGTGCTTCGACCCGGTTCGTCGAGAAGTGGCGCGCCTGGCGCTCGAGAAGCTGGTAGCCGACGGCCGCATCCACCCGGGCCGGATCGAAGAGGTCGTCAACAAGGCGCGCACCGAAGTCGACGCCGCGATCGTCGAAACGGGCGAGCAGGCCGCATACGAGACAGGCGTCCGCGGTCTCCACCCGGAACTGATCAAGCTGATCGGGCGTATGCGTTGGCGGACGAGCTACGGCCAGAACATCCTCCAACACTCCAAGGAGGTCGCCTGGCTCGCCGGCATCATGGCTGCCGAGCTCGGACTGGATGTCGCCCTCGCCAAACGCGGCGCCCTCCTGCACGATGTCGGCAAGGTACTGACACACGAACACGAGGGCACGCACGTGCAACTCGGCGTCGAGGTCGCCACCAAGTACGGCGAAAACCCGTTGGTGGTGAACTGCATCGCCGCGCATCACGACGACGTGCCTCACGAGACCGAAGTCTCGGTGCTCGTGCAGGCGGCCGATGCGATCTCGGGTTCCCGTCCAGGCGCCCGGCGCGAAGCATTCGAGACGTATGTCAAGCGCCTCGAGGGCATCGAACGCATCGCGTCATCGTACCGCGGCGTCGACAAGGTGTTCGCGATCCAGGCGGGCCGCGAGGTTCGCGTCGTCGTCACGCCCGAAGACGTCGACGACGCTCGCATGACGACGCTCTCCGAGGAGATCGCCCGTCGGATCGAGGCCGAGCTGCAATATCCGGGTCAAATAAAAGTCGTAGTGATCCGTGAGACGAGGGCAGTCGACTTTGCCCGCTGAGTTGATCGATGGCGTCGCAATCGCGCGCGATGTTCGCGAAGATGTCGCGCGTGAAGCGGCGGCGTTGGTCCGCCAGGGCATAACCCCGGGCCTCGCTGTTGTACTGGTCGGTGACGACCCGGCGAGTGCTGTGTACGTGCGCGCAAAAGGGAAGGCGACCGAAGAAGCGGGCATGCACGGCGAAACCATCCGTCTCCCGGCCGAAACCACGGAGGCCGAACTCGTGGCTCTCGTGGACCGCCTGAATGCCGACGCGTCGATCCACGGAATCCTGATCCAGTCACCGCTCCCGAAGCATATCAATTACCAAGCGGTGATCGCCCGCATGCGCCCGGAGAAGGACGTCGATGGCTTTCATCCGATCAATGCGGGTAAGCTGCTCATTGGCGACCGCACGGGATTCGCACCGTGTACACCAGCGGGCGTGATGGAGATGCTGCGCCGCAAGAACGTCGAGGTAAAGGGCGCCGAATGCGTGATCGTCGGCCGCAGCACGATCGTCGGCCGCCCGATGGCGGCGCTCATGATCCAAGATGACGCGACTGTCACGGTCTGCCACAGTAAGACGCGCGACCTCGCCTCGCACACCCGCCGCGCAGACATTCTGATCGCCGCGATTGGCCGCCCGCGGTTCATCACCGGTGACATGGTCCGCCCCGGCGCTGTCGTGATCGACGTCGGCATCAACCGGGTATCCGACAGTCGGGCAAAACAGGGCTACATCCTGGTCGGCGATGTCGATTTTCCGAGCACTTGTGAGGTCGCGTCATTGATTACCCCCGTGCCTGGCGGGGTCGGGCCAATGACGATCGCGATGTTGCTCAAAAACACGGTGCGCGCGGCGGCGATGACGGGCAAGCCCGGTCACCGGCAGTAAATTTCGCCATGCGACCGCGCCAGGCTCAGGCCGATCTCTTTCCGCTCGACAGCGCCGCGTTCAATGCCTCCTCGGCCGCGGCGGCCGCACTCTCCTCGCCCGTGCCAGGCTCCACGCCTTCGGCCGCGACGACTGTTACGGCCCTGACGTATCTCGTGCGCGATGTATTGGAGGGTACCGTCCTCCCACTCTGGGTCCGGGGGGAAGTATCCGATTTCAAGGCGAGCCGTAGCGGCCACTGGTACTTCACGCTCCGCGACGACTCGTCGCAGCTGCGCTGCGTTGTCTGGTCGCGCGAGGCCGTGCGCATGAAGACGCCGCCGGCCGATGGCCGGCAAGTCGCCGTACGCGGTCAGCTGACGGTGTATCCCGCGCGCGGCGAGATGCAGTTCGCCGTCATGGACGTCGAGCTCCTCGGCGCCGGTGCCCGTCGCGCCGCAGTCGAACGCGCCCTACGAGCGCTCGAGAAAGATGGTCTGTTGGATGATGCGCGAAAGCGTGCGCTCCCGCGCTGGCCTCGCCGTATCGCGGTCGTCACCAGCCCGGATGGCGCCGCCATTCGCGACGTGATCGCGGTGGTTGCGCGCCGGGCCCCATCGGTCGAGGTCGTCGTTGTGGCCGCTCGCGTTCAGGGCGCCGGCGCGCCGGACGCATTGTGCGCCGCGCTGTCGCTTGTCGCCCGCTGGGCGGACGCCGACACGGTCATCATCGGCCGTGGCGGCGGTGCCAAGGACGATCTCTCGGCCTTCGACGACGAGCGTGTGGCCCGTGCGCTCGCCGCGTGTCCCATGCCGACGATTTCCGCCGTCGGTCACGAGATAGACCTGACCGTTTGCGACCTCGTCGCCGACCACCGCGCGCCAACACCGTCCGCCGCCGCCGAAGCCGCCGTACCCGCCGAGTCCGACCTCTCCGCTCGCCTCCACGCCGCTGGCACCGACCTCGCGTCCGCCGCGACCCGTCGCATCCGCGACGCCCACTCCACCCTCACTCGCTCCGCCCGCCACGTCCACCGCTCCGCCTCAGTCTCTGTCGAACGCCGCACCTCTCGCCTCTCCGCCGCCGCCGCCCGCGTCCAGGCCTTGAGC
>DATHNL010000073.1:0-7370 GCA_035486035.1 Gemmatimonadaceae bacterium | reverse complement strand
GAGTTGCCCTGGTCGGAGGCCGCTCACGTCCGAGCCGTACATCGTGACGTTGGTCGACATCCCACCGACTATCTCGCGCGGTTCGGGTGTCGAGTCGCGCGTGACGAGAATGAAGAGGCGGCCAGTGATGGGCCCGTCGTGCACGGACGAAGGAAACGAGATGGCGAACTGCGCCGATCCCGACGATGATTGGATGTGGCAGCCGAAGAGGAGCGTGATCGCGAGGGCGGCAGCGAGTCTCATGCGTTGAGCCTATGGGGCAGAGGTTGGCAGAACTTGGAAGCGAACAATGCTCAACGCCATGCGTTCGACCAGCCTGTGGCGGAATGACCGTCGCGTTGACTAGCCAATGTCAATCATATACCATTGACAAATGGTAGACGAGCATCCGATTGGAGTCGCTTCCGAACGAACCGGCATCAGCCCGCACGTGCTCCGGGTATGGGAGCGCCGCTATCGCGCCATCGAGCCGACGCGGACCGATGGCGGCCGGCGACTCTACTCCGACGCCGATATCGAGCGACTCCGCCTCATGGCTCTGGCCACCGCGGCCGGGCGCGGCATTTCCCAGGTTGCCAAGCTGCCCACGAAAGAATTGGCGCGGTTGGTCCGCGATGACGAGGAAGCGCGCCGCCAACTCGGCACCACTCGTCGAGGCCGGACCTCGGGCACAACCGCCACGGATGACGTCGCCGCGGCTCGAGCCCGCGCGCGCGCCCTCGACGCCGTCGGCCTGGAGCGCGCGTTGAGGCGATCCGCCGCACTCGTCGGCGCGGGCGCCTTCATCGACACCGTAGCGACACCGCTTTTGAAAGAGATCAGCGACGAGCGCAACGCTGGGGAGCTCGCCCCTGGCGAGGAGCAGCTGGTGCTCGTCGCGCTCCGCCGGGTCATCGAGGGCATTGTGCCCGTCCTCATCGTTTCGGGCGATGCCCCGAACTTGCTCGTGGCGACTCCCGTGGGCGACCGCCACGAGATCGAAGCCGTCATGGCGACGGCCGGAGCGGCCATCGAAGGGTGGCGCGTCACGTATCTCGGTCCCGGCGTGCCCGTCAGCGAGATCGCGGTGGCCGCCGCGAGCACGTCGGCCCGCGCGGTGAGCGTGACCGTGCCGCGCGCCGGCAACAACGACCTGTTGCTCCAGGAACTGCGGGCGTTGCGCGTGCGACTCGCGGCCCGCGTGCCTCTGCTCGCCGGCGGAGCCGGCGCGCTCGAGATCGCCGCCGAGCTGAGGGGAGCGGGAGTCCACGTGATCGAGAACCTCACCGACTTGCGACAGGCGCTCCGCGCCGCGAGCCTGTCGGAGACCTAGATGCGCGTCTATCGGATCACTCTGCGAAACACGCCCGCCGCCATTGTCATCGGAGCGATCGCGCTGGTCGTCGGAGGCGCGCTGCTCACGCTCCGCGCCAGCGCGTTCGTCATTCGACGCCTGACCGGGAGACCAACGGTCAGGCCGTTGGATCCCCAGCGGGAGGTGTTCCCTCCTGCACTGCCACTGCCGGAGTCACCGGCTTCCCGCGACGGTGCCACGGGACCGCGGGCGTTGCGCGACGGACCAGGAGATCGCGGTAGTACAGGGTGATGCGCGACTGAATCGCATACTTCGTGTCGCCAGGGGCGGCCCGAAACGGCGCATATCGCTGCTTGTCCCCGGACACCTTGAACCACCACCACGGCTCAGCCAGCTCGTTCCGCTGTTCGACGCGGCACGAGAACGTGCGGCTGTCATCCTCGAAGTCGAATTCCTGTGCGGCCATCGTCACAGGATCCGCGCCACGGCCGCATCGCGATTCCAACCCGGGCTCGCCAGATGGCGCGCCACCGCCATCACGACTTCGCTGTCCGATGCGTCGAGCGCGACGTCGACACGGCGATGCGTCGTCCACGGGCCGTCGTCGGTCTGCACGATGTAGCGCCACGCGAGGCTCACGTTCGGGAGCGCGTGCGCCGTCGTCTCGCTGGGCCGAATGGGAATCACGCTCTTCGCGTCGTCGAATTGCGAGACGATGATGTTGCGTCGCCGCTGCGTGCGACGGTGCGTCTGCGTGAACGTGACTTCGCGCATTGGGCCATCCATAGGGACAACTCCTGACATAAGGCTGAGTGGCGATCTGACCCTTGAAGGATACCCCTCAAGCGTGAGTCTGTCAAATATATGTCTAGGACAAAACATTGACAGATACCATCCCGGGGTATAATTTCATAGTCTATCGAACGGGAGTCTTCATGGACGGCAAGAGTGTCACGACCGCACGCGTCAGTCCCTTGGCGGACCGCGTCGTCGTACGAGCGCTGGAAGAGACGGAGCAGATGCGGGGCGGGCTCTTTATCCCCGATACCGCCAAGGAAAAGCCGCAGCAGGGCGAGATCGTCGCCGTAGGACCCGGCCGCTTCGACGAGGGCAAACGGGTCCCCATGGAGGTCAAGGTTGGCGACAAAATCCTCTACGGGAAGTACACCGGCACCGAAGTCACCGTCGATTCAGAACCGCTGCTCATCCTTCGCGAGTCGGACGTCCTCGCGGTCATCAGTTAGGTCTTCCTGGAAAATCCGAACATGTCTACCAAAGAGCTCCATTTCAGTACGGACGCGCGCGCGGCGCTCAAGCGCGGCGTCGACCAGCTCGCCGATGCGGTGAAGGTCACCCTCGGTCCCCGAGGGCGGAATGTCGTCATCGACAAGAAATTCGGCGCGCCGACCATCACCAAGGATGGGGTCACGGTCGCGAAAGAGATCGAGCTCTCGGACCCAATAGAGAACATGGGGGCCCAGATGGTCAAAGAGGTCGCGACCAAGACCTCTGACATCGCGGGCGATGGCACCACGACCGCGACGGTCCTGGCGCAGGCGATCTTCCGCCAGGGGCTCAAGAACGTCACCGCGGGCGTTAATCCGATGGCGCTCAAGCGCGGCATCGACAAGGCCGTCGCCGCCGTCGTCGCGGACCTCAAGACGCTGAGCCTGCCGACCGCCGGGAAGAAAGAGATCGCGCAGGTCGGCACCATTTCGGCCAACAACGATGCGGAGATCGGCAATCTCATTGCTGAAGCAATGGAGAAAGTCGGGAAAGACGGGGTCATCACTGTCGAGGAGGCTCGTGGCTTGGAGACGACGCTCGACACCGTCGAAGGGATGCAATTCGACCGGGGGTATCTGTCGCCGTACTTCGTGACGGAGCCGGAGAAGATGGAAGCGGTCCTGGAGGATGCCTACATCCTCATCCACGACAAGAAGATCTCGTCGATGAAGGACATGCTCCCCATCCTCGAAAAGGTCGCCCAGCTCGGGAAGCCGCTCCTCATCATCGCCGAGGACATCGAGGGTGAAGCGCTGGCAACCCTTGTGGTCAACAAGCTTCGCGGCACACTCCGCATCTGCGCGGTCAAGGCCCCGGGCTTTGGTGACCGTCGGAAAGCCATGCTCGCGGACGTTGCCGTGCTCACGAATGGCACGGTCATCTCCGAGGACGTCGGCTTCAAGCTCGAGAACGCCAGCGTCAAGGATCTGGGTCAGGCGAAGCGCATCGTGGTCGACAAGGACGATACGACGATTATCGATGGCGCGGGTGAGACCGAGGCGATCCAAGGGCGCATCAAAGAGATCCGCACGGCCATGGACAAGTCGACCTCCGATTACGATAAGGAGAAGCTGCAGGAACGGCTGGCCAAGCTCGCCGGCGGCGTGGCGATCATCAATGTCGGCGCGGCGACCGAGCCCGAGATGAAAGAGAAGAAGGCCCGGGTCGAGGACGCGTTGCATGCGACGCGTGCGGCTGTCGAGGAGGGCATCGTGCCGGGTGGCGGCGTGGCGTTCCTGCGCGCGCAAAAGGCGCTCTCAGCGCTGACGCTTGCGGACGCCGACGAACAGGTCGGGGTGGGCATTGTGCGGCGAGCGATCGAAGAGCCGATCCGCATCATTGTGCAGAACGCGGGCGTCGAGCCTTCGATCGTGGTCGAGAAAGTGCGGGCTTCTACCGTCAACAACTATGGATACAATGCGCAGACGGACACCTATGAGGATCTGGTGCTCGCCGGCGTGATCGATCCCACGAAGGTGACGCGTACTGCGCTGCAGAACGCGGCGTCTATCGCCGGGTTGCTGCTTACGACTGAAGCGATCGTATCCGAGAAGAAAGAGGAGAAAGGTGGTGCCTCCCCAGCAGGCGGCGGCGGGATGGGAGGCATGTACTAGGGGGCCTCGGCGCGGGGGTCGGCGTTCGACATTCGCTACAGCCTTCAAAAAGCAGGCGGCTTACGCGAATGTCGACACCTCCCGTGAGCGTTATTCTTAACGCGCAATGCAAGCGCTCCGCATCGACGCGTACGGTCCTATTACCGCGCTCGCGCCACGCGACATTCCGGTGCCGACACCCGGCGCGGACGACGTCCTGGTCGAGGTTCTAGCCGCCGCGATAAATCCCAGCGACATCGTTAGTGCTGAGGGGCGCTTCGCCAATGGGCGCCTTCCGCGTACGCTCGGACGTGATTTTGCGGGACGGGTTGTGAAAGGCCCCGCGGAGCTCGTGGGTCGGGACGTGTATGGGTCTGGCGGCGACCTCGGCATTCGGCGGGATGGTGCGCACGCCGAGTATGTGGTGCTTCCCCGCGACGCGATCGTGGTCCGTCCCAGGAATCTTACGGCCGAGCAGGCAGCCGTGATTGGGGTGCCGTTCATCACGGCGTGGACTGGGGTGCAGGCGGGGCAGCTCGCCGAGGGTCAGTGGCTCATCGCCTCCGGGGCTGCCGGTGCGGTTGGCTTTGCCGCCACCCAGCTCGCTGTCGCGCGTGGTGCGCACGTGGTCGCGCTTGTCAGAGACGCCGCCGAGGCTTCGCGTCTCGGTGCGAGTCATGTTGCGGCAATCGCGAGGTCGGACCAGAACGATCTCGTGGCGGTCGTTCGGACTGCCACTGGTGGGCGGGGCGCGGACCTCGCGCTCAACGGCGTCGGCGCGGCGATCTTCCAGCCGATGCTCGACGCTTTAGCCCCAGGCGGGGCAATGGTTGTCTACTCGGCCGCGGGCGGACGGGAGGTGACGCTCGACCTCCTGTCGTTCTATCACCGCCGGCTGCGCGTGTTGAGCGTGGACACGGTTGCGGACGAGGCCGTCAAATGTGCGCGGGTCCTCACGGCGCTCGTTCCGCTGTTCGAGTCCGGCGCTCTCGCGCCGCTCACGGTTGTCGAGCGATATCCGTTGTCTCAGGCCGCGGCGGCGTATGCGCGCGTCGCGGCTGGTGTGGCGGGCAAGGTTGTGCTCGTACCCGATCGGTTGTTCGCGACTCGGTCGTAGAAACGAAAGCGACCTCGCACCTCGAACAGATGCGAAGTCGTCGTCAAACCGACTGGTCGTTTCTACTGGTGCGATTTGTCAGACGGGTGGTCGTCGTGCGATTTATCAGACGGCGGCAGCGCATAGGCGTGTGACGCTTTCCCGGCCGTATAGCGGGACTCGAGATCCTGGCTCTCGGTGGCGTGTCGCTGGACGCGCTGATCCGACGATTCGTCGTTGCGCGGGTTGGCGATCTCTTGCTGATGCCGGCTGTCCATCGACGTCCGCTGTTGCGCGTAGTCCCGATCGAGCGGTCCGGAATCCCATTGCGCGACGGTGACGACCTGAGGCGCAGGCTGCGACTCCCGTGGGTACGAGGCGCACGCCGCGAGCGTTGCGGCGGTGGTGAGGATAATCAGTATCTGTACCGAGCGTTGGAGGCGCATAGACCCTCCCGGGCCAAAGAGTGCGACGAGCTATCACTTGCTCACTATTATATTGTACACAACTTAATTTGTCAAGATCTAGTTGTGCTTTATCATATATGATGCTATCTTATTGCATGCCCAAGCTGGCTCGACTACACGGCAGCGACTCGGTCGCATTGAGCGATCAGCTGTGCTTCGATCTCTACGCCGCGGCGCGCGCGATCACGCGAGCGTACCGGCCGATCCTGTCTACGTTGGGGCTTACCTACCCGCAGTACCTGGTGATGGGGATGCTCTGGCAGCACGCCCCGCGGACCGTGAAGGATTTGGGCGAGCGCCTGGATCTCGACTCGGGCACGCTGTCACCGTTGCTCAAGCGACTCGAGGCATCCGGGCTCGTTACGCGCCGCCGTCGGCTCGATGACGAGCGCACGGTCGACATCACGCCGACGCCCAAGGGGCGGGCCCTCGAGCGCGAGGCCGAGCGGGTGCCGATCGAGATGGCCGCGGTGATGGGGATCTCGGAAGGCGAGGAGCGCAAGCTCCGCTTGCTCTTGCAGAAGATCACCGATTCGGTCGCTGGGGAGATGGATGAGGCCCCGGCGCGCGCCGGATAGCCGATGGACGCCGCATCGTCGTCGCTCGGCGGCCAGATTGCCGCCGCCACAAATCCCCGACCGGATTCGGTACGCTCACTGACATTTCCAGGGGGCCGCGCCGTCATCCTCGTCGTGGAGCGCGATCCGCATGTCCGTGACCTCGAACAATTCTTCCTGAACGAGGCTGGCTACGGAGTCGAATTCGCCGCCGATGGCCTCGCCGCGCTGGCGATGACGCGTACGCTGGCGCCACACATTGTGATCACGGAGATCCTCGTGCCCAAACTCGATGGGCTCGCGCTCTGCCGCGCGATCAAGGAGGATCCGGCGCTGTGCCATACCGCGGTCCTCGTCTTCAGCATCCTGTCCGCCCACGCGCGCGCCGAAGAAGCGGGCGCGGATGCCTTTCTCATGAAGCCGCTGGCCGAGCGCCGACTCGTGGAGACCGTCCGCGCGTTGATCGCAACGCGCGTGTCGGCGTCGCCCCGCCCGTGATCGGCAACGGGTCTGCCTCTCGGGGCAATGGCGCATCACCGGAACTGGCCCCGCGCGTGCGCACGGGAAACACCCAGGCGGACGAAGTGCTCGGCGGCGGATTTCCGGGCAATTCGATCAATATCGTGATGGGGCAGCCGGGAACGGGAAAGACCATCTTCGCCGAGCAGCTGTTGTTCGAGAACGCGAGCGGCGACCGCCCCTCGCTCTTTATTACGACCCTCTCCGAGCCCCTCGCGAAAGCGGTGAGTTACGCGCAGCGGTTCCGCTTCTTCGATGCGCGCAAGTTGGACTCGGACATTCAGTATCACGATGTGGGCGCCGTGCTCGCTGCCGATGGTCCGGACGTCCTGGTGCCATGGCTGGCCGACATCATCAAGACGGCGCGGCCGAAGCTCATTCTGATCGATTCATTCCGTGCCATTCACGACCTCGGCACGTCCGTGCCGCAGATGCGGCGCCTCGTCGCCGAGCTCGCCGGGCTCCTGTCCGCATACGACACGACCACATTCCTGCTCGGCGAGTACACGACCGACGACATCCATCGGTTCCCGGAATTCGCGGTCGGCGACTCGATCG
>DATHNL010000072.1:0-68295 GCA_035486035.1 Gemmatimonadaceae bacterium | reverse complement strand
ACCGTCGGCAACATCGCGCGACGCCGCACGAGCGACATCCTCGGGCGACGGCGTGACCACTGGCGGCGGCACGCACACCGCAGCGTCGCCGAGCGGCGTGACCACCGGCGGCGGCACCTGAACGGCGGTTGGCGTGGGTTGCCCCATGTCTCTCGGTTCGAATACCTGATCGACTGGCCGCACGCGGGGTCACCCGCTCGCGGCGGCCAGTAAACGCGCGCCGTGGATTGCCTCAGCGACCCGATTCACACGGGCCGGGCGAGGGGTCACGGTCGTAGATCTCGGTGGCGGCAACGCGCGACCGGCGGTGAGCGCCGCCCGCGCCGCTTCCGCGCGCTGGAGTACTTCGGCCAGTCCGTACCGCTGCGCGACAGCGACCGCCCGGTCGAACGCCGCCGCCGCGAGTGACGGCTGGCCGAACGCCAAGTGGCCCTGCCCGACGTAGTAGCCGAACTCCGCGTCGAAGTCGGGCGGCAAGGCGACGCCGGCGAGAGTCCGCCGGTGTCGCATGAAATCCAGCTCGCGCCGTTCGAGCGTCGCGATCTCGATCAAGTTGATGGTAGCGGCCCAACGAATGAGCGGTTCTTGCGCGGTCTCGGCGAGCAGCGCGTTCGCCTCGCGCGAGATGTCCGCATACCCACCCTGCAGCAACAACGTCGCCAGCGTCACGAGGATGCGCTCACGCTCCATCGTGTCGGACATGGTGGTCCACGCCTCGTACGCGTACGTGATCGCGTCCTCGAAGTGGCCGAGTCGCACCGCGACGCGTGCGAGCTCGTGCCACGCCTCGGCACGGATCTCCCCGTTATCGATGCCGGTCGCGCCCGCGATGATCGCCGCCAGCCGGTCATGCGCCGTGGTCAGGTCGCTCCGTCCGGCGACCAACTTGGCCTCGCCGAGCTTCGCGCGCAGCACGTTGTGGTCGTCGCCGCGCATGGCGGCCAGCGCGCCGGCCGCGTGGTACGCTTGCGCCGCGTGCTCCGCATCATTCATGGTCCGGTAGCAGGCGCCCATGTACATGGCCGCGGCGGTCGCGACGTCGGCATCGACCGTCCCGATCGCCCCCTCCCCGATGTGCGCGTCCCACACGATCGCGTAGACGTCGGCGGCGAGCAGGTACGCCGAGCGAACGTGCAGCGCCCGAGCGTACGCGAAGAGCGGCGCGACGAGTCGCGGTGGCTCGCCATCGTGCGCGGCGACGATCCGCGCGACGATCGAGCTCAGGAGCCGGCGCTCGGCGCCTTTCGTCGGCAGCTCGGCGATCACGCTTTGGACCGCGTCGACCTCATACTTGAAGGCCTTCTCTTGGGCGCGCAGCGTGGCGAGCGAAGATTGCGCGCCACTGCCGTACTCGCTCCACGCGTCGAGGAGACGGAGGGTCACGAGGCCGGCGCGCGCGGAACGCCACGCATCGCTGGCTTCGTCGGTCGTCGCCAGGACGTCAAAGAACGCGCGATGGCGTAGCGTCCCGTTTGTATCAATCATAGGTAGCACCATCGGGATCCGGTTTCTCGGATGAGGCTACGATACGGTAATGCGGCGGATTCTGCCATGCCGTGATGCCTCCCACAGCCGGAGCACACCGTCCCGCTTTGGGACAGTGTCAATCCTGGGAGCAATCGCCTATATCGTTGCCAGATAAGGTGTTGCGTTTGGGCACGCCGCGTGCTTGGAATTGAGCTCACTTGTGCGCGCCCTACTGAATGACTTACGCGTGGCGATTCGGATACTCGCGCGATCCTGGTCGTTTTCGCTGACCGTTATAGCGACACTAACGCTAGGTATTGGCGCCAGTATAGCGACTTTCAGCGTCGTTAGTGGTGTTCTGCTCCATCCACTCCCATATGCTGGCGCCGACCGCCTGGTGGTCCTGACCAGGGGCAGCCAGGCCTCGATACCCGATGGCATCGACTGGAGGGAGCGCAGCCGATCGTTCTCTGACATCGCTTTGTTCTTGAGCTCGTGGGATTTTGACTTGAGCGCGCCGGCCGAGCGCGTCAATGGCGCCGTCGTCGAGCCACGGTTCTTCCATGTGCTGGGACTCCATGCCGAGCGAGGGCGCGAGCTCGAGGCTGCCGACAACGTTGCCGGTGGTCCGCGGGTGGTCGTGATCGCTCATCGGCTCTGGGTGCGACGGTTCAACGCTGACACCGCGGTCGTCGGCCGCGCGATTCTGCTGAGCGGGAAACCCGCGACGATTGTGGGCGTGATGCCCGACGCCGCCGATGTCTTCGAGGCCGGGGTCGATCTCTGGGGGGTCGAAGCGATCGAGACCCCCTGGGCGCGTGACAATCGCGGCACAAACAACTTCGACGCCGTCGCCCGCCTCGCTCCGGGCGTCACGCTCGATGGCGCGCGAAAGGAGGTCAGCGCGATCTCGCGGGAACTCGCCGCGCAGTATCCGGAGAGCAACGAAGGCAAGATCGCCGGCGCCACGCGACTCATTGATGCATTGGTGGGGCCGGTGCGCGCGCCGCTCGTGTTGCTTCTGGGTGCGATCACCCTTGCCTTGCTGCTCGCCAGCGCGAATCTCGCCGGCCTCTTGCTGGCGCGCGCCGAGACGCGCCGGGCCGAAATCGCGCTCCGGCGGGCGCTCGGCGGCGGGCGCGCCGCGATCATCCGGCAGCTCATGACCGAGGGATTCATACTCGTGTCGGTCGGCACCGCGCTCGGGCTCGTCCTCGCGGCCGCCGGTCGCAGCGCGCTCGTGAGCGTCGCGCCCGCATCATTGCCGCGCGTCGCGGAAATTGGCATCGACGCGCGCGTGATCGCGTTCGCCGTCGCCCTCGCCGTTGTCACCGGTGTGTTGTTCACGCTCGGACCCGCGATTGCGCTCGTGCGGGCGTCGCCGGCCGCCAGTCTCTCCGCCCGCGGCCAACTCGCGCCGCATTCGCGCAACGTGTTGCGTGGGCTGGTCGTGGCCGAATTGATCGCGGGACTCGTGCTCGTCACCGGCGCGGCGTTGCTCGTTCGCAGTGTCGTGAGCCTCGAGCACGTCGACCTGGGATTCGATCCCGCGGACGTCGTCACCGCCGACCTCGTGCTGCCCGAAGCCCGCTACGGGACCCGCGAGCAGCAGACCGCGGCGTTCCGCGCGGTCGTGCAGGCACTCGCGACATCACCGGGCGTCGACGCGGCGGGATCCGTCCTCGGGCCTCCGCTCTCGGCGACCGGTCACGTTGGTCACACACTCGCGGTCGAAGGTCGTCCGCCATTGCCGGCGGGCGCTGATGGCGCAGCCGATCGCCCGGTCGTCGGGAGTTATTTCAGCGCGCTCCGGATCCCGATCACGGCTGGGCGTGCGTTCACCGATGCGGATCGCGAGGGCGCGTTACCCGTCGCGATCGTCAACCACGCATTGGCCGAACGACTGTGGCCCGCCGCGTCGCCCATCGGCGCTCAAATTAAATGGATCCGCATCGACGGCAGCCCGGGATGGATGACCGTGATCGGCGTCGCGGGCGATGTTGCCGGCAGCGACCCGGCGACCCCGGACGAGCCAGCCGTCTACATGCCCTACGCACAGCGGACCGAGAGCTGGCAGCGCTTCGGCACGCTCGTCGTCCGCGCCCGCGATGCCCGACGCGGCGCCGCGGCGCTCCGCGAGGCGATCGCGCGCGTCGACGCCGATGTGCCGCTGGTGCATGTGGGCTCGATGCTCGACCACCGGGGCGCGACGATCGCGCAGCAGCGCTTCGACGCGATCGCGCTCGCCGTGTTTGCGCTCGGCGCTCTCGTGCTCGCGATCCAAGGCGTATATGGCACGGTCAGCTACCTCGTCGAGCATCGCCGCCGCGAATTTGGCGTACGCATCGCGGTCGGGGCGACCACGGGCGACGTGGTGCGCCTCGTCCTTGGCGACGCCGCGCGCGTCGCGCTGGTCGGCTTGAGTGTAGGATCTATCGTGGCGCTCTTAGCGACGCGACTTCTCTCCGGGCTCCTCTACGGCGTGGCGCCCGACGACTTCTCCACTCACGTCGCTGCCGCTCTCATGCTCGCCGCCGCGGCACTCGGCGGCGCCTACTTCCCCGCCCGACGGGCGGCTCGCGCCGACCCCGCGACATCTCTCCGCTCGTAGCGTATACTGCGCGCCGTGTCTCCGGCGCGCGTTGTGCTGATCCTCATCGCCGCGACAATGGCGGCGCGCATCGCGCTGGCGCTGACCGTCGGCCTCGGCGTCGATGAGTCGTACGCCGCCTCCGTCGCGCATCCCATCGCGCTCAGTTACTTCGATCATCCGCCGCTGCATTTCTGGATCGCGGCCGCGGCCGAGCTGCACAGGGGCGCGAGTCCGCTCGCCGATCTGGCGGTTCGGTCGCCGTTCATCGCGCTGTTCGCGCTGACGACGTGGCTCATGTACCTGGTCACCGCGCGCGTGTTCGACGCCCGCGCGGGAATGTATGCGGCGCTGGCGCTCAATATCTCGCCCGTGTTCAGCGTGAGCACCGGTGGCTGGGTGCTCCCTGACGGGCCCCTGATGTGCGCGTGGCTCGCGGCGGTGTACTGCGTCCTCCGTGTCGATGAGTCGGCCTGGTGGTGGGTCGGCGCGGGCGTCGCCACCGGGCTGGCGCTTCTCTCGAAATACCATGGCGTGCTGCTCATGGGCGGGATTTTTTTCTACTTGCTCATCGCTGCACGCCGATGGCTGGCTCGTCCATGGCCGTACTTCGCGGCGCTGATTGCTCTGGCGATGTTCACGCCGGTTATCGTCTGGAATGCCGAGCACCAGTGGATCTCATTTGCATTTCAGCTCGGCCGGAACACCGAGTCCCACGCGCCACGACTCTTGGCGCTCGCTGAGAATATTGGCGGTCAGGTCGCACTGGTCACGCCGTGGGTGTGGATACCGCTCATCATCTCCGCCTGGCACGAGCGTCGGTCGTCGCCACTCTGCGCGATCCTCGGCATCATCCCGATCGCCCTGTTCACGCTCGCGTCGCTCGGTGGCAATCCGGGGCAGCCGCATTGGCCAGCGCCGGGGTATCTCATGCTGTTTCCATTCCTTGGCCACGCCGCGTCCAAGTATCCGCTGCGAGCGCGCAACTGGCTCGCCGTGTCGGGATGCATACTGGCATCCGTCGTGACCGCGGTCGCCGTACTCCAACCGGTCGAGGACTTGATCGACTGGCGAGGACTCGACGCGGCTGGCGAGGCGTTCGTTGCGGCGCCGAGTTGGATACAGGCGGGCAAGGCTTCGTGGGCGCTTGGCCCCGATGTCCCGGTGATATGCCTCTGTACCGCGCCACACCAGTTCGCGTTCACGCGAGATCAGGGGGCGTTTATGGGGCGCGACGCCATGATCGTGATGCGATCAAAGACAGTCGGTCACATGTTGACGCGCTATGAGCCGTACTTCGAGTCGATCGCGCTATGGCGCGAGGTCTCGATTCGGGGGAAAATAACAGTCGATCTCTATCTGGCGAAGAATTTTCAGAGACTGTTCCCGAGGTGAAAGAGATAGGTGACTTTCACGAAGAAACTATCAGCGGTGCGCGTCAGGCCGGTGAAGTTAAAGGCCCACGGCTCGGTATAGGCGCCGCCGTACCCAAGAAAGAAGACCGTGCCAGGCGTCGGTTGATACGAAAATAAAAAGTTGCTGCTGACGGAGTTGGACACGTAATGCAGCGCCGGTGAATACACGCCGGTCGTCGGATCGCGGATGAGGATCGGATCGTTCGTGCGCCCATCGTCCCGCAGGCTGGCTTGCCACGTCGAGTTGTACTGACCGATGAAGCGAACGAAGATGGGCCGCGAGAGCTGGTAGGCAATCTCGAGGTACGGCACGCGCTGGACAAACACCTGCGTGTTGTCCGATCGCCGGACGTATTGATTTTGCGCGTAGATGAGCGAGATGCGCGCGCGATCGTTCGGGCGCCAATCGATCGTCGAGTTGACGAAGAAGATCCACGCGGACGACCACTCGTAGAAATTGTCGTCGAACCCCGAGAGGATCTGCATGGAGGCATCGAAGCGTTTCCAGTTCGGCGTCGCAAACCCGGTGATGATGTCGAGGTTCGGCAGGTTTCCCGTCGCCTTCCCCGCATTGTACGGCACGGTGTCGTGGCCCGCGACGTAGTAGTAGTTCGCGTAGAGCGTCGGGTCGTAGCCGTACGTCTCGACGAAGACATTCCCGTACATCTGCCACCCGCCGCGCAACGCGACGGTGTTGCTGAAGTGCCAGCGCACGTCCTCGCCGCGATGCAGCGCCTGAAAGTGACTGTACTCCCAGGTCGTGACCTGCGCGAAATCGAACGTGTAGCTCTGAAAGAGCCCGTCGGGTTTCCCGTAGAAAATCAGCGCGTTGTCGAACGTCGTGTTGACGACGCCGGCGCGCGAGATGAACCCGTCCTGATCGACGAAGTGCGGATCGATGCCGTTGATCGCCCACGTGAGCCGCAGGTGATGGCCGTTGCGCTCGAACAGCGCGTTCCACAAGCCGCCCAGTCCACGGACCGAGTCGGAGTGCGTCGAGCTCATCACGCCTTGCAGGCGGAGATCGTAGATGCCACCGAACACCGTGCGCGTATCGATCCCGCCGACGTGATTGTACAGGGAGCCGTCTTCGCGATCGGCGCCGAGGAGGCCGACGGTCGTCCCGAAGCCGATTTCCCGGCGCGCGCGTAGGATGTTGATGTACGGGTGATCCTGTCCGTTCAACGATGCGCTCGACGCATCGATGGCCGAGAGGAGGCCGACGCTCGCGCCGGCGAGCTCGCCGCTGACCTTGGCGGCGCCGTCCGGCTGAAGGATGCGCCGCGTGTACACGAGGCCCGAAGGCGTGTCGAACTGCTCGAGGCCATCGAGGAAAAACGGGCGCTTTTCCGGAAAGAACAGCGCGACGCGCGGATCGTAGGACAGCTGTGGAACATCCGACTCGACTTGCGAGAAGTCGGGACGTACGGTCCCATCCAATGTCAAATTGTCAGTGATTCCCCAGCGAACATTGCCGCCGGGGTGGAGCGGCTGGACGCCGTACTTCCAACCATTTGGTCCGGGATTGCCGTCGGTCGTCGAGGTGAGCTCTGGATTGACGTCGAGCACCGTGCCGCGACTGAGGCCGGCGAGTCCCTCGAGCGTCCCGGATTGCGCGAGAAATGACGCGGCGGCGATTCGCGCCGGCGCCCAGGTGTCCTGAAAGCCGGAATGTTGGACCTGGCGCACGATGTTCAGGCGCCATTGTTGTTCACCGGATGTGAACCGGATGCTGGCAAACGGGATCTTGACCTCCACCTCATAGCCGAAATCGGTCAGGTGGCCCCGCGACTCCCAGGTGTAATCGGTCGAGAAGTCCACCGTGTCGCGTGAGCTTGCCGCGGCGCCGAGCCCTGAACCGCGGCTCTGCATACCCTCGCTCAGGATCCCGTCGGCCTGTACGCCGAGCGGATTGACGCCGAAGACGTAGGCCGTTCGGTGGTCGTGTGAGGTGTCGAGAATGATCTGGACGTAGTCGTCGGCCGCGATCTTATCCCGGTCCGCGAGGGTCGCGTGCACGGGTCCGTGCGCTTCGTACGCCCGAATGCCGAAGTAGATCGCGCGCTTGGAGTAGAAGACCAGCACGACGGTCGAGTCGGCCGCCGGAAGACCATCCACTGGAAGGAATTGCGAGAATCCCTTGAGGCGCGCCGCCTGGCCCCACGCGGGCTCGTCGAGCACGCCATTGACCGTGATATCGGCGTCGACACGCGGTGCACGGACCGTGAGTTGGCCGGCCCGGCCGTCGTACACCGGCGCCGGCTCGCCGTGCAATACGGACAGCAATGAGATGATAGATGCGATCACGCGACAGTATGGGTCATGCGCGGGCTGAAGAACAGAGACCGATGTATACAAACAGAATACTAGGGTTCGGTCTCGTTAATCATTTGCTTCAAATAATTTATCGTCGCGTTGTCTCATTATTGACAGTTGTCCCACTGCGTGTTATCCGGTACCTGACTTTATTAGAGGAGGATTGGAGTGAGACGATTAATAGTGAGATCGGTCGGACTCCTAGGGCTGTTGGCGGTTGCGGGAACGGCATCGGCGCAGGAGCCGGGGACCCGTCTCGTGGGCCACGTGATCGACGTGGCTGACAAAGTGCCAGTCCCGGCCGCGCAGGTACTGGTGACCGGGACCACGATCGGCGCGCTCTCGAACGACAGCGGCATGTTCGCGCTGCGTTTACCGAGCGACGCGAAAAGCGTGACGGTCCGCCGCATTGGCTATCTGCAGGCGACGGTGCCCGTGACCCCCGGACAAACCGACATCACCATCTCGCTCGAGCGAGACGTGCTCAAGCTGGAGCAACAGGTGATTACGGGTGTGGCGACGACCGTTTCCTCGCGGAATTCGGCCAACGACGTCGCGGTGGTGAGCTCGCAGCAAGTGAACGAAGTGCCGGCGCCCACCGTCGAAAGCGCCCTGCAGGGCAAGATCGCCGGCGCCGTGATCCAGGAGAACAACGGCGGCGCGCCGGGCGGCGGACTGCAGGTGCAGATCCGCGGCATCACCTCGATTAACGCCAACGCCGAGCCGCTCTACGTCATTGACGGCGTCATTGTCAACAACGAGACCGTCAACAGCGACATCAACGCCATCAACAACTCGGGCGGAGGCCAGACGTCGACCGGACAGGCCGCGGCCAACGCGCCGAGCTATGAAGACAGTGGCGTGAACCGCATCGCCGACATCAACCCCAACGACATCGAGACGATCGAGGTCCTCAAGGGGGCATCGGCGTCCGCGATCTACGGATCAAAGGCATCGGCCGGCGTCGTCGTCATCACGACGAAGCACGGCACGGCGGGCAAACCGAAGTGGGATCTCTCGACCAAGCTCGGGCACTTCGAGGATGCCAACACGCTCCCGATCCGCCAGTTCCCGACGCTCCAGAGCGCGATCGCGTGGGGCGCCGAGTACGGGCATCCCCGCGATACGATCACGAAGTACTACGCGGGTCCGCAGGACTATCAGAGTCAGCTCTTCGGCAGCAAAGCCTTGTCGAACCAGGCCGACCTGAGTGTCTCCGGAACCGCCGGGCAAACGCAGTACTACCTGTCGGGCAGCACGAAGTACGACAACGGGATCATGAACAACACCGGATACAACAAGCAGTCGATCCGGTCGAACGTGTCGCAGGAGTTGGCCTCCAACTTCAAGGTCTCGGCGAACCTGAGCTACATGCACGACCTCACGCGCCGCGGCATCACGGGCAACGACAACCTCGGCATCAGCCCGTACAACGTCTTCTCGTATACGCCGCAGTTCGTGAAGCTCAACACGCAGAGCGCGAACGGCAGCTGGCCGTGGAACGGATTCGGCACCGCCAACCCGTTTGCCGACGCGGCCGAGATCCAGACGCCGGAACAGGTCAGTCGCTTCATCGGCGGCGGCACCGTCGACTGGACGATCTTCCAGCAGGAGCACCAGTCCCTGAAGCTCAACATCCAGGGCGGCGCCGACCTGACGAGCGTCAGCGATCTCTTGTACGCCCCGCCCGACTTGCAGGTCGAGCAGTTGGAGCCAAGCAACCTCCCGGGCACGTCGGTCTCCAACTCGGCGACCACGAACTACTACAACTACGGCTTCAACCTGAGTCACACGTACACGGGCGTGTCCTTCCTCGAAGCCACGACCTCGATCGGGTACAACCGCGACCGCCGGTCGACGCTCAACCCGGTCACCGTCGGACAGAACCTGCTGGCCGGCGTCAGCTCGCCGACCGTGGGCACGGTGCAGGAGAACTTCCTGTATCACACGGAGCAGTACGATCAGTCGTTCTACGGGCAGGAACAGGTGCAGCTCTGGTCGCGCTTGACCATCACCGGCGGCGTCACGGCCGAGCGGTCGACGAGCGACGGCTTCATTGATCGGTGGTATTACTATCCCCGCGCGTCGGGCTCCTTCCAGGTCCCGGTGCCGAAGGCGATCAATGAGCTCAAGCTCCGCGCGGCGTACGG
The DNA here is from genome assembly GCA_035486035.1 of Gemmatimonadaceae bacterium. Lineage (GTDB taxonomy): Bacteria > Gemmatimonadota > Gemmatimonadetes > Gemmatimonadales > Gemmatimonadaceae > DASRDS01. Next base: position 58,357 of record DATHNL010000072.1, on the reverse strand, counting down.
ACAGTCGGGCAACCTGCCGAACTACGGCGTCAAGTACACGCCATACCTCCCGACGCAGGATGGCGGCTACAATGGCCTCGCCGCGAATTCGTTGCAAGGCGCGCCGTCTATTCGGCCGGAGTCGGAAACAGAGATCGAGGCAGGCTTGGACCTCACCCTGTTCAACTCGCGGTTGCAAATCTCCCCGACCGTATACCAGAAGCGGCTGACCGACTTGCTCCTGCAGGCGGGGGTCGCGCCATCGCTGGGGTATCAGCAGCAATGGTTCAACGGCGGCCAGTTCACCAACCGCGGCCTCGAGCTCACGGTCACCATGACCCCGATTCAGGCGAAGGGTGGCAGTTGGGTATCGACGACCACCTTCTATCGGAACTACAGTCGAGTCGATGCCTTGCCGACCACGCCGGGTCTCATCGGCAACACCTACGGCTTCGGCGAGGGGTATGTCGCCACCGGCCGCTCGGTATCGGAGATCGTGAACACCGCGTCGACGCTGGCCGATGGGCTGCCGCAGCAAGTCGGTGATTTCCAGCCGGCGTTCCGTATGAGCTTCAGCAACGAGTTCACCGTCGGCCCGTTCCGCCTCTTTGCGCTGCTCGATTGGAGCCGCGGTGGCAACACCATCAACCTCACGGATCTCTACTTCGACGGCGGACCGGGTCTGTGGGCCGATTCGGCGCAGTCGGCGAAGCGGTTCGCCAGCTTCGCGGGCGGCGCGACCGCCTACGTCGAACCGGCGGACTATCTCAAACTGCGACAGGTTTCATTGAGCTACTCCCTGCCCAACCAGCTCTTCGCGTTCACGCACGGGCGCATCGGCTCCGCCAAGCTATCGCTCACGGGACGCAACCTCCTCGCCCAGTTCAAGTACGACGGCTTGGACCCTGAGCTCAGCACCAACGGCAACCAGACGGTCACGCGCGGCCAGGAAATCACGAACTACCCGCCCACCCGCAGTTACTTCCTCGGCCTCGAACTCGGATTTTGACGATGAGACGCATACTTCTACTCAGCCTCGCCGGCGCGTCGCTCGTCGCGTGCAAGGACTCGAACGTGCCGTTCCTCACGGCGCCGACGAGCATTCCGAACTCGATAGCCGGCATTCAAAACGCCGTCACCGGTCTCGTCGCCGGCTCGCGGAACGATGTCGGCGGCTACATGATCGATGCCGCGGCCTTCGCGCGCGACGGTGGCAACTATACGAACACCGAGCCGCGATTCATCACGTACGAGCTGGGGCTCGACCCCATCAGCCCGGCGTGGGCGAGCCAATGGGCGTTCAGCTACGCCAATATTTTGCAGGCGCACCAGATCATCACCACCATTCCGCAGATTGCGCCGACGCTGTCCAATGCGCAGCAAGCCGCCCTCACGGGGCTCGTGCAGACGCTGGAAGCGTACAACTACATGCTCGTGGCCGAGGATCATGATTCCCTCGGTATCGCGATTCTCCCGGCGACGACCACCGGCACGACACCACCACCCGCGGTGTGCTTCAAGGATGGATGGAAGTACATCACGGCCCTGCTGGACTCGGCATACGCGAACCTCCACAGCGGCGGCATCGTCGGCCTGCCCGTCAAGCTGCCGGACGGCTTCAGCGCGGTCGGCGATTCGGCGGGCTCGTTCGCGTGGTTCAATCGCGCGCTGGCGGGCAAGGCGTACCTCGAATACGCCTACGCGATTGCCCGCAGCACCGGGGCAGGAGCGACACCGACCACCGCAGGGTCGCCGGACCAGACGGCCCTCCTGGCCGCCGATACCGCCCTCGCGCGCACGGCACTCCTCAATCTGGGCGCCCTCGGCCCGAACACATCGGGTGGCTTCAAACCCGATGGGTATAGCGTGCTCCACAATTTCAGCGCCAAGTCGGGCGACGCGGTCAACCCGATGAACTCGCTGTTCGGCACCTTCCGCGTCCTGAACACGATCCCCTCGAGTCAGGATACCATCAGTGACCTGCGCTGGAAGGCGAAGTTCACGTTCACCACAGTTCCCCCACAGCAGCAGCTGTACGTCGGGCCCGTCTCCTCGTACCTCTACACGATGTACGCGAGCACCGACTCGTACATTCCGATCGTCCGCAACGAGGAGCTCATTCTGGTGAAGGCCCAGATCGAGCTTGCACTGCAGCACTATGCCGCGGCGGCGACGTTGATCAACGAGGTGCGTACGGTCGTCGGCGGGCTCCCGGCGGCGACGATCGGCGCGGACTACCTCTCGACGCGGGACGCGCTGCTCCACGAGCAGCAGATCTCGACCGCGGTCGAGGCCAGCGGCGACCGCATGATCGCGCTCCGCATGTACAACCTCGCGGCCCAGCTGGATACGACGTGGATCCACTCCCCGGCGACGGTCGCGCCCAACGGCGATCTGCACACCACCATCACGCCGATTCCGTTCGCGGAAGCGACGGCGCGCGGTGGGACCTTTACCACCACCTGTCCGTAATACGCGCTACGGGCGCGGCGGCGACGAGTCCTCTTTCGTCGCCGCCGTGTCCGCGGCGGTCTCTGGGCCCGTGCCCATCGTACGCAGGTAGAGATTCAGCGAGCCGAACGACAGCTTCGATTTGATCTGCAGCACCGCTCGCGTCGCATCGTCCGAGACCCACACCTCGGCGTGCCCACCCTCTGAAAAAATCCCCGGCGTCTTGAAGATCGGCTGCACGACGATCGCGTCGAACGTGCCGGCCGGCACGGTGACTTTTTCCTTGCGGAGGACTTTGAGCACAACCGGGTTGATCTTCGGCCGGAAATACCGGTCGTACGAATAGGTTTGCCCTACCACGAGTGGCTGCGTGCGAACGAAATACAAAAACGTCGCGTCGTCCAACGGGTTTGAGACCGAGGGCTCGGGCTGCTTCCCTTCTTGCTGCATCGTCTGCGACTCGGGGTAGAACTCGAATCGCCGATGCACGTGATGCCCGCCTTCGTTGACGTCCTGCCAGAATCGGTACGACGTCATCGTCGACGGATCGAACCAACTTTCCGTCGTGTCGTTCACATGGTACAACAGCGCGCTGCCCTGCACAGCGAACAAGACATGCAGGACCGATTTGCCGTGCGCCGTATCGCTCCCCGTCAACGCGAGCGTCGCGCTCCCGACGCGAAGTGAGCCGAACTTCACGTTGTACGAGAAGCGTTCCCCTGCTTTGAACGGGACCGGGTCCGTCTGCGCCGCCACGGTCTGCGCCGCGAGCGCGAGACCGGCGATGAGGGAAAACCGCACGTCAGGCCAACGCGGGCTCGGGGCGTAGCCGGCGACGGAGCGCGAAGCGCCTCCGCGCGAGCGCGAGCCAGATCAACATCACGGCCGTCACCAGAATACTGGAGCGGAGCGCCCAGGTCTTCGGGCCATCGAGCATGGCGACGGGCCGCGCCACCTTCTTGCCATCATATCGCACGATCGGATTCAAGAACATGAGCGTATGGGGTGTCGAGATCACCGTGCGCACATAGGCATCACCGGGCTGGATGGTATACGATGCCGACTCGACACCGAACGTCCGGGCGAGCAATCGGCCACCTTGCCCGATGAAGTCAATGCGCGACACGGGTCCCTCACAGGTCACGGTGAGTGTATCACCGCGAACCGCAATCTGTTCCGGATGCGCGTCGCTTCTCGCTTGATGTCCAGCAACCGCATAGGTCCGCCCAGCTTTGAGCGCCTCAACGACATCGGCGGCTCTCGTGCTCGGCGTCAGAATTTCCGTCCACATCGCGCCAGTCTGCCCGGCGTCCGTGATGTTGTGCGAGTCGTCACTGCCGATCGCCCAGACGGCGTGCCCGGTCGAGAGCGCGACATCCCACAGCGAGTCCGAGACCACGAAGTGGTTGAGCACTTCGAAGAGCTGATAGTGCGTCAGATAGGCGAGATCGTCTCGCGAATACCCGCCGCGTAACGCGGGATGCGCGAGCGCGACCAATGACGCGTCGCCGGCGACTCGATCAATGACGTACTGTTTCTCCGAGCGCGATTGGGGCAGCGGAAAGTCGAACCAGACGACATGCCGCGCGTTGATCCCCAAGAGATGGGTCTTGAGCGCATTGACCCCGTGCTCGTACACGGGCACGAACGACGAATCGGTCCGATGGTGATCGATGTGCAGGTAATCCGATACGCCCGCAACGTCGTAGCCCAATTTGTTATAGTAGTAATCGACGATGGCGCTGTCTGTTTGGCGCCCCTCGGTGAGCCCACCCCACGCCCGGCCGTGCGCGTGGAAGTTCGCGGTCCGCCAGTGCGCGCCAGCGGGGGCATCGGCGTACGGATTATAAAAAGCCGTGCCGCTGAACGGGGCTGGTGTTGGAAAGCGATATACGGGACCAATCGCATACGGCGCGATCGCGACCCCCAGCGGGACCCCGATCACGACCAGCGCCGCCCATTTCACGAACGCGACTATACGCTGCACCATGGAAAGGTATATTGGCTCCATGACGAGCACACGTGGCGCGGCCATCGTCTACCGTCTCTATGATGTGGGCTTCGAGATCGATCTCAATCGCGCGGCCGAGCTGCTCACCGCGGCGCGCGATGCGGGCGAGCCGTTGCGTGTGCGACCGGTGCGTGGCGAGGCCCAAGCGATTCAGATCGCGAACCCTCCGATCACGGTGGCGCTCGGCGCCGAGTCGCTGGGGGTTCCCGGCGCCTCGGGTCCGGCGGAGGTCTCGGCGAGGATCTTCGACTTCGGCGTCGTCTCGCTGCGGATCACGATCCCCGCCGCCGAGATGACGTGGGCCGAGTTCACGGCGTTCGGCAATGCGGTGGACGTGGGAATCGACCTGACGCCGATATTCGACCGCCAGCTGGCGTCGCTGCTCGCCTGCATCGGGCCGGCGGTCGAGCGACAGGAGGTCAAGAAGGTCACCGAAGACTACGTCGTCTTTCGCATCACGTCGCGCCTGAGCCCGGATACGTGGCGCGACGAGAATATCGTCCCGCTGCTCTTGAATGAACGTCGCGCCCTGTCCGATACCGCGCGCAGTGAGTTGTTGCCTCATCGATTCTCGTACTACACCGATGACCTGACCATCCTGACGTGGGACAACGCGCTCATCGTCGAGCCATCGGCGGATGATGCCGATGTCCAATACATTCTCGAATTCGCGAACGCGCAGTTACTCGAACTACGTGTTTACGACGCGATCCTGGACGCTGAGCTACCGCGGATGTACGATCGCGTGGCCGTCGCGCGGCCGCGGGGTGCGGGCCTGCTGCGCGGTCGCTACGCGCGCCTGCTCTCCTACATGCAAGCGCTCGTCGCCGATTCGACGGAGCTGGTCGAGCGCGTGGAGAGCGCGCTCAAGGTCACGGACGACGTCTATCTCGCGCGGATCTATACGGCCGCGCTCGAGATCTTCCGTGGACGCGAGTGGCGGGCCGCCATCGACCGCAAGCTCTCGATCATCCGCGAGACGTACGACATGCTCAACGCCGAGTCGCAGGCGGCGCGCTCAGAGGCCCTCGAGCTGTTGATCGTCGTGCTGATTATGCTCGAGATCGTGCTAGCGATTCTGTTGCGCCATTAGCTGCCGCGTCAGCGCCGGGACGACGCCGGCGCCGCGGAGATACGCGGTGAGTTGGCCCCGATGGTGCGACTCGTGGTTGATCACGAACCACAGGCCGGATAAGCGACTCATCCTACCCGAGGGAACCAGTCGGCTTGGCTGCGTGTCCGTGATCAGCGCGTCCCCGTGCTCACGAATCCGCCCCCGCACATCCGCTCCTGACTCACGCAATAACGCGAGAAGCTCGCTCTTGGTGCGCACGCGCGGCAACGCGGCGCGCACGGCGTCCATCACGGCAGGCTTGAAGAGATTCCCGAAGTTGCACTCGGGAGCGAGCAACTCGTTCGTGAACGCGATGCCGTGCTCGGCGACGTGTTGGCCGATCTCGCGAATCGACCGAGCTTGCGCGTCGGGCCGGTAGTCGAGCTGATCCTCGGGGGCGAGATCGATCTCAGCGATGACCCCGTTCCGGGTCGCTTCCCACACAGCCAGCGCTTCGTCCACGAGACTCATGTTACCCCGGCGGCAAGTATCTCCGCAGGAAATCTATCACATGCTCCGCCGCTTGCTGGCTCTCGGCCGGCGTGAGGCCATTCGGCGAGCCGGGGTACACGTCCGTCTCGTGCGGCACATTGTACTTCGTCAGCATCGCATCCAATCGCCGGGCTTCGGCGATGGGCACGAATGTGCTTGCCTCGCCGCCGACGATCAGCACCGGCGGCAGCTTACCGGCGTTCGCGGGGTCGCGCACGCGATACACGCCGAAATAATCGACGACCGCCTTGACGCGTTTGTCGATCTGCGCTCGATGGAGCGCGAGCGCCGCGCCGACGTTGATGCCGACGAGCCCGATCTTCGTCGAGTCCACGCCGGGCGCTGTCTGGAGCTGCGTGATCGCGTCGCCGAGCGAACGCATCCACTGGCCGAAGTCCGCGCGCTGGTCGCCGACATCCGCGACGATGGTCTTCGTGCGGTCGAAGTACTGCAGGATCTCGACGACGTACCCGTGAGCGGCCAGCTTCTTTGCGGCCTCCTTGAGCACAGAGTCCTCGGCCGGGACGCCGCCGGCGCCATGCAACAGGATCAGCGCCGGGTGCGGTCCGTGGGACTTGCTGACTGCCTCGAAACGTTCCCAGCTGACCGGCACGTTGTCACTTGTCACAGTGCCCTTCTCGAATCCCGCCGGTTTCGGTGCCGCTGGCTTCGGCGGCTCGGGCTTCTGTGCGACGGCGACCATCGAGTCCACGGTCGCCCGCGCAGCGGGCGCTGCGCCCCATATCGAATCGGGATTGTCGGAGACGAAGACCCGAGCCTCGAGCATCCACCCGAATACCCTCGGCTTGAACACGCCGGCGACAGCGTCGCAGGCGGCTTGGGTATCAATAGCGCTCTCAGGCCCGAAGACAGGCTTACCGTCCGCCCCCACCTCCGACCACCTCGCGGTGTCGTCCGGCTTGGGCACGCACAAATCCACATGCTGGTGCCACTGCGCAACGCTCAACGGCACGCGCTGATCCAGTACCTCCTCAGTGCTCGCACCGGGTGCCATATACGTGGCGCCGAGCAGCCGATATCCATTCCTGCCCCGACGATAGATGAGCGCCGCGGGCTTGGCGGGATTGAAACGGACGGCTTCTTCTATCGCGTAGCGCCAGTTGAACACGTGAACAATGGCCCTCGCCGTGGTATCGCCGTCATGGAGCTCCCGATACCCGTCGCGCGCCGCGAGGTCGGGCGTCGCGTACTTGCCGATCGCGTCGCGAATGGCGACCACCAGCTCGTCGCCGCGCAGCGAGTCCGCCGCGCTGCCGGGCCGCCGGTCGGTCGTGAGCAGGTGCGCGGTCTCGCCGATGGCCATCGCCCGGACCGCCGCAACGACCGCCGGATTATCATGGTCGTCGATCGGCGCCGCCTCACTTGGCCGGCAAGCCGCGGCTCCCACCATGAGGACCAGAACGTGGCGGCGCATACCCTGTATACGCTACCCGGGCCGCTCAGGTCACAGGCGTGACAGGCCCGCGATCGCGGCGATGAACCGGTCGACCTCCTCCGCGGTCGTGTAGCACGCGCAGCCGGCTCGAACCAGGCCTTCCGGAGCGTGTCCGACCCGGGCGATCACCGTCGAGGCATAGAAGTCCCCGCTCGACGCGAATATCGCCGACTCGGCCAGCCGCTCGGCCACCGTCCGCGGGAGCATATGACGGTACGCGAAGGAGAGCGTGGCGGTCCGCGGTCGCCCCGGAGGCGGCCCAAATAGTCGCACACACGGTAGCTGGGCCAGGCCGTTCCACAATCTGGCCACCAGCGTTTGCCCTTCCCGATCCAACCGAGTCATCGCGTCCACCAGCCGCGGGCGTCGTGTCGCCCCTGTCTGAGCGAGGGACGCGAGGAAGTCGATAGCGGCACGCGTACCGACAATGCCCTCGTGGTTCAGGGTTCCGGTCTCGAGCCGCTCGGGTGCCTCGTTTGACGCCGGCTCGAGCCTGGGCACGTCGAGGTCTTGTAGCAGCTGTCTCCGTCCATAGAGCACCCCGACATGCGGCCCGTAGAATTTGTAAGCCGAACACGCAAGAAAATCGCAGTCCCAGGCTTTGACGTCGATCACTGCGTGAGGCGCATAGTGGACTGCGTCGACAAAGACGAGGGCCCCGGCGCTTCGAGCGAGCCTGGCGATGGCCGCAACGTCGTTGACGGTGCCAAGCGCATTCGATGCCGCACCGATGGCAACCAACCGCGTGCGCGGCGAAAGCAGCCGGCCGAACTCGGCCAGATCGAGCTCCCCAGTCGCGGGATCGAACGGAACGACGCGAATCGTGATGCCGCGCTCGCGCTCGATGGCGCGCCAGGGCGCCACATTGCCCTGGTGATCGAGGTCAGTGACAATGACCTCATCGCCGGCCTTCCAGCCGCGCCCGAGCGAGCGGGCAACGTGGAATGTGAGCGTGGTCATGTTCGCACCGAACACGACCTCGGAGGGCGACGCGTTGAGCAGGTCCGCCACCGCCTCGCGCGCCGCATGTATCATCGCGTCGGTCTCTTCGCTCGACGGATACGCCCAATCGGTGTTGGCGTTGTGATGGTACAGGTAGTCGGTCATGGCCTGACCGACCGCGAGAGGCACTTGGGTTCCACCCGGCCCGTCGAAGTACGCGACCGGCCGACCATTGTGGCACCGCGCGAGCGCGGGGAATTGTTCTCGAATCGACATGATAGGCAGGATTACTACGCCCAGAAGCGCCACGCAACGGCGATCGTGACGAGCTGGGCGCCGATGACGAGGGCGACGCACCCGGGCCACCCGGCCCATCGCCACAGGAGCCCGGGCAGCTCTCCGCCGACGCTCCCGCCGAGGTAATAGAAGGCGACGTACAGGCCAGCCGCCGACGACCGGGTCGCCAGCGGCGCCGCGTGTTGGAGGTAGCTCGTCGACGAGGATTGGCAGACGAAGACTGCCGAGCTGCACACGGCGAGGCCAATCGCGACGAGGGCGAGGTTGTGGGTCAGGGTCAGCGGCATGATGGCCGCCGAGATGAGCAATGCTCCGGTCAGCGTCTTTCTCGATCCAAATCGATCAATCCACTGTCCCGCGACCGGAGTCACGAACACACCGACGAGATAGACGACAAAGATGCTGGACAGCAGCGCCGGGCCGAGCGAGAAGGGTGGGTCGGCCAGATAAAAGTTCACGTAGGTGAACGTGGCGACGAGCGAAAATAACACACTAAATCCCACAGCATACGTGGCCACCAGTCGCCGATTACGGAGATGCGGCATGATGGCGAACGGCGCAGTGTGTCGCGTGAAATTTCGCTCCGTTGGCAGCCATGCCCAGGTGACCAGTGCACCAACGACGTTCAGGACGCCGAGCACAACGAACGCGACGCGCCAGTCAGTGACCGACGCGACCAGCCCGGCAATCACCCGTCCGGAGAATCCGCCGAGCACATTTCCAGTCACGAGCGCCGCCATCGCGGCCCCAACGCCGCGCCCCGCGAATTCCTCGGTCACATACGCGATCATGACGGCGAACACCGCTGGCATGACCAGGCCTTGCAAAAACCGCCAGACAACGAGCGCGCTCAGCGTGTGCGCGGTCGCGGCGAGCATCGTCGGAATGGCGAGCACGAACATCGCGGGCACGATCACGCGCTTCCGGCCGAGTCGATCGGCCGCGAGTCCGACGAACGGGGCGGCCAGCGCGACGGCCGCCGTCGACACACTCACCGTGAGGCTTGCGCCGGCCTTGCTGACGTTGAACTGGTGTTCGAGGGTCGGCAGGAGCGGCTGTGTGGCGTAGAGATCCAAGAATGCACAGATGCCGCTGACCCCGACCGCGAGCCGTTCTTTCATATGGCTCGCATCAGAACATCAATATCGTCTAGAGTCGTCAGATGATTCACGAAGCAGGCGCGGAGCCAGAATCGGCCGTCGAGGATGGTACTCGACACGAACGCTTTCCCGCCATGCTGGATATCACGCAGCACGGCACGATTGTGCTCGTCGCTGCCTGTGAGCCGGAAGCACACGATGCTCAGCGAGGTAGGCTCCCATAACTCGAGGTCCGGCCGCGCGCGAACCAACTCGGCCAGCCGCCCGGCCAGCGCGCAGTCGTGCGCGATCCGTTGCGCGTAGCCCTCGACGCCATGATATCGTAGCGCCATCCACGTCTTGAGCGCGCGAAATCCTCTCGTCTGTTGGATGCCGTACTCGCTGAGCCACGGCTCGTCGTCGGTGCGCAAATATGGTGGCACGAGGCTGAACGTATCGCGCATCAAGTCGGCATCGCGCACCAGAACAAGACCACTCTCGACGGGCACCGACAACCATTTGTGCGGATCCACGGCGAGACTATCGGCCCTATTGATGGCTCTCAAAGCCGTCGCATACGTCTCCGTGAGCACTGCCGGCGCGCCGTACGCGCCATCGACATGAAGCCACACTCCGTGTCGGGCACAGATGTCGGCGAGGCTGTCAAGCGGATCGATGGCCCCCGTGTTGACCGTGCCTGCGCTGGCAATGACGGCCATGGGTTGATGACCGGCGGCCTTGTCCTCTCGGATCATCGCTTCGAGGTCATCAGGCCTGGCACGTAGGGCGTTGTCAGATGGCACCACACGCATCGCCTTGCGACCGAGGCCAAGTAACTCGATAGCCTTCGTATGGCACGAGTGCGCTTCGGCCGTCGCGTACACGCGAAGCGTGACGCGTGGCAGCCCATCGGCGCGAACGTCGTGCCCGAGTCGTCGGCACGCCTGCATGCGTGCAACCGCGAGGCCGGTGAGCGCGGCGACCGAGCTGCCGCTCACGAGCAACCCCATGGCGCCCGCCGGAAAGGCGAGCATCTCGGCGAACCAGCGAACGACTTGCCGCTCGACGTAGACGGCGGCATGATCACCGCCAGCGACGCTGGGATTCATCGCGGCCGCGAGCGCGTCGGCGAAAATCCCGATCTCGGTGGGCGGCGAGTTCACCCAGCCGAAGAAACGTGGATGCCCATTACCAAATGGGTACGGCGCAATGTCACGGGCGAACGTGTCGAGGATGTCGTCGCTCGATTGACAGGCGGTCGGCAGCGGCGCATGCTGCCAGGCCTCGACGAGCTTCCGTGGCACCGGTTTCCATACGGGTCCGTCGCCGAGCTGCTCCAAATAGCGGGCAATGAGATCGACGACTTTGGCACCGACGCGACGCACCTCTTCCGGCGACCAACCTTTACCGTTCATGGCGAAAAAAAGCCTTGCATCCGGCCGTCTAAACGGCGACTCTGTGTAACGATGGAGTCACAGCCAGTTCCCGCCACCGACGGCGCTGCGCCGGCCGCCGACGCTACCCCAGCCGCGAGCGAACCACGCCCGCGCGTTCGCCGCACCGAGCGCACGCCGTCGTACGCGCTCGACCTGCTCATCGTGCGCCACGGGCCGGCCGGCGACCGCGACGAGTGGGCGAAAACCGGACAGGACGACGACGCGCGCCCACTTACCTCACGCGGCATCCGGGAGATGCGCCGAGCCGCGCGCGGGATGCGGCAGCTTGTGGGCTCGGTTGACGCGATCGGTACGAGTCCGCTCGTACGTGCGCGCGAGACTGCGGCGATCTTGGGTCGGGCGTTCGATGTCTCGCCGGTCGAGGCGCCCGCGATCGGCGATGGCGACCGGCATGGTATTCTGCGGTGGGTACGAAGCACCGCGGCGGTCCGCGCGAAGAAACGCCGTGGTGAGCGCATCACGATCGCCATCGTCGGGCACGAGCCGGACCTGAGTGCGTCGATCTGCTGGCTCCTGACTGGGCGGCCCACGGAACCATGGACCGAGATGAAGAAAGGCGGGGCGTGCCTGCTCTCGTTCACCGGTCGCCCGAAACCGCGCCAGGCGCATCTGCGCTGGCTGCTGACTCGCTCGCAACTGGAACGTATCGCACGCTAATGGAACTCCCGAAGGACTTTCTCGACCAACCCGTCGAGCGGGCCTCACGCATCGTCGCACTCGATCTCCTGCGCGGAGTCGACGCGACACGCCTGCGTCTCATCGATCCGACCGACATCGAGGCCCTGCACGATTTCCGCGTGGCGGTCCGTCGTCTGCGGAGTTGGATCCGCGCGTTCCGCCCGTACGTGTCGAGTAGCGTCGGCAAGAAAGATCGTCAGCGCTTGCAGCGCGTGGCGGATGCCACGAGCACCGCGCGCGACACGGAGGTGCAGCTCGCGTGGCTCCTCGCGCGCGAGGAGCAGTTGGAGCCGACCGAGCGCGTGGGCGCATCGCACTTGCGGCGTCGCCTGGAGCTCAGGAAGTACGACGCGGACGCATCTTTGCACCAGGAGATCGCCCGAGACCTGGCGCGGGCCGTCGACTCGCTCAGCCTCTCGCTGCCGGTGTACGCGATTCGCGCTCGTGTCGACGAGCCGCCGCGCATCCATCCGATGTCGGCCGCGCTGGCCGATCTCGTCGCGCGTCACGCGGGTTCCTTGCGCGACCGCCTGCGTCATGTCCGGTCAGTCGACGACCAGACGCTGGCGCACGACGCGCGGATCGAGGGCAAGCGGCTGCGTTATCTCCTCGAGCCGGTGTGCGACATCATCGAGGGCGCCGACGATGTCATCGCCGACCTCAAGGTGTTGCAGAACGTGATCGGCGAGATGCACGACGCCTACGTGCTCTCACGCGAAGTCATGGCCGAGGCCGAGACCTCGTCGCCCACGGATGTCGGCCGCCCAGGTATCGTGGCACTCGCCCGCGCGCTCCGCGAGCGCGAGATCGCGGCGTTCGAGGTGCTCGGCCGCGATTGGCTCGAGGGGTGCCCCCTGTCCCTCGCATTCTTCGCCTCGGTCGCACAGCTGACCGCCCGCCTGGCAGCCCACAAGCCGCGCGACACGGAGATCGAGCGCAAGTATCTCCTCCACGCATTGCCGGACCGCGCCCACGACGCGCCGTCCGAGGACATTGAGCAGGGCTACGTCCCCGGCGAGCATCTGGCCGAACGCCTCCGCCGCGTCCGCCAAAACGGCGACGTGCACTGCTACCGCACCGTGAAACTCGGCTCGGGAATTCAGCGCACGGAAATCGAAGAAGAAGCGCCACCGGCCCTCTTCGACGCGATGTGGCCCCTCACCGAGGGCCACCGCATTCACAAGCGCCGCTACGCAATCGCCGACGAGCCGTTCGTCTGGGAGATCGACGAGTTCACCGACCGCGAGCTCGTGCTCGCCGAGGTCGAGCTCTCAGACGCGACAACCCCCGTCGCCCCACCAGACTGGCTCGCGCCCTACATCGTGCGCGAGGTCACGGGAGAGCCCGAGTACTTGAACATCAATCTCGCCGGCTAGGCTCGCGTCGCGAATCGCTTCTGTTGGTAGCTTTGGCCCGCGCAGCGGCACCAGCCCCAACACCTTTTTGTACTTTGTCCAAGTCGATCCCGCTCGCCGGGAGCGTGACATGCGACAGGGCGGTCGTCCACTGCGCCTCTAGCTCGGGGAGGGCCATTCCGTAGATCTCCGGCGCGGCGCTTGATCCGCGCTGCCACAGTGCTCGAAATGATTCGGTGCCGTGTTCCCGCAGCAGGAACTGAACGAATGAGGCGCTGAGCATATACGCTCGGAATCGCGCCATACGGTCGCCGGCCGAGAAAGCGGGACCGGCCAGATCTTCGAATTTTCTGCCATCGCCGTCCCGTCGGGCTTGGGCGGCAATCTCGTCGATCGAGAAGGGCCATTCGTCGGCAGATGCCAAGACTCCCAATCCTTCGCGTTGCCACGTGTCCTGAGGCTGATTGAGCCCCCACAGTGTCATCGAGATGACGTGCTCCAACTCGTGCGCCAGATCCGTCGCCGTGTCTCCGGGGGGCGCAAGCGCGACGAGGAGTTGTGCCTCGGGGAAACTCGCGCCGGTGCCTCGGAGGCCCACTACACGCCAGTATTCCTCGGGCGTGTCGAAGTAGAAGATACGAACATGGTATGGATAGACCGTGTCGGCCCCATTCGCCAAGCGCAGGTCCGCAATCCATATGCGATTCGCCTGGGCGCTGAATTGCGCGAGGTGCTTCGCGGCATACGTATTATGCGAAGCGTAGAGCGTGAGATGGTTCGTCGCGACGCTGTCCCAGCTGATGCAAGGGTCCGCACGCACGCGCTGGAACCGATCATCGCGCATTGCGAGGGGTCCGGCAGTCCAGGGAATGTTGATCTCCCAAACCGTGGGGCCACCGGCATTCGGTGGGCATTTGGTGCGCGCAGCGCAGCCGCAAACCATAGCCAGCAAGGTGGCACCGATGAGCAGTCTCACACTGGCACTCGCCGCACTCGATATCTTTAACGCTCGTCCTCTTCGGATTCTACTGCTCATGAATGTGGATGCCTGGTCGTTGCCGCGCTTTACGGCGTTCCTGCTAGTTGCATCATTGGCCCTCGTATGTCTGGCAGTAGGGCGCTACTACATCTCCGGACGCCGAGCGTACTACGATGCAGTGCGCGAACAGTACATGCCACCGGGAGCCTTTGTCTTCGGTCAGGCGGATTCTCCCGTCGTGAAGGTTCTCCATGATGCGTTCAATGCGCAGATCCGGCTCAACGTAGCAGCACGAGGCGTTCAATTGCTGGCCGTGCTCCTGCTCTGTGTGGTGGCGGTTGTCGCTTGGAAGTGGTTGAGCCCCACGAGGCTGCCATGACTGCTTTCAGCGGCTAGAACTATACGCGGCTGAGCGCGCAGGGCGGTATTCCAGAAGGACGACCCTATCATCGAGAACGGTGGTGTGTATGAGCTCAAGTGCGGCCTGCGACAAATCCGCGAAGATGGGCTCTCTCCCTCTGTCGCCGAGGATCACGGGAAACATCATGAGGCGGAGCCGATCAATCAGTCCCGCCTTGAACATGTTGCTGACCAGATGGATGCTGCCAAAGGAGCGCAGCGGATCCCCGTCTTGCTGTTTGAGTGCAGCGATCTCCTCTGCGGCGATGCCGCTGTTGAGCCGTGTGTTTTTCCACATGAGGGGCTCTTTGAGTGTTCTGGAAAACACCACTTTCGGTGTCTCGCGCATCCGCGTACTGACCTCATCGGTGGCGGATGCGGCGAATTGAGCAAACGCCTCATATGTGACTCTGCCCATCACGATGACCTGCGGCTGGTCGAGATGCGCCCGGACCCAATTTTCGAGATCGGGGCCTAAGTACCCGAAGTACGGGGGTTGATCCACGCCAGACGCAAAGCCATCAAGCGAGATGAACAGGTCAGCGGTGAACTCTCTCATGAATAGGCGACGAACGGAGTCCGCGGAAATCGACACGGCTGGCGTGTCGATTTGCGGTCCCGTCGTTCGTCGCCAAGGTAGAGACATCGAAAAACATCTAGCAAAGGCGACTCGAAATGCGAAAAATTAGAATCTTCGAACACACTTCGCTGGACGGTGTGATCCAGATGCCCGACGGACTCGAAGGCGGCGACTACCAGTATGGTGACTGGACGGCGCGGTATCGCAGTCCGACCGGGGCCGCCACCCTCGCCGAGAGGTACGGTAAGAGCTACGATCTGCTGCTCGGCCGCCGTACCTACGATGGCTGGTCTGGCTTCTGGCCAAAGGTCAAAGGCGGGCCGTTCGCGGACGCCATTAACGCGGCGACGAAATATGTAGCCACCCACCGCCCGGCGAGCCTCGAGTGGGGTCCAGTCAAGGCGGTCGGGCCGGACATCGCGGAGGACGTTCGCCGCATCAAGTCGACGGACGGCAACGACCTGATTGTCTGCGGCAGCTCAACGCTGACGCCGGTGCTGCTCGACCAGGGATTGGTCGACGAATTGGTGCTGCTTGTCTATCCGGTCTTGCTGGGCCCGGGCAAACGATTCTTTTCGAATAGCGCTGGCGCACGCGAGCTCGCTTTCGTCAGCACGCACACTACGCCCACGGGTGTGGTCGTCAACACGTATCGATACGTTGGAGCGCTAGCGCGCCCCGATGCCGTCGCGTCTCGCTGAGATCAGTGACGTGCTGCGCGAGGTCTCGGCTCGGGCCGAGGCCCTCGGCGCATCGATGAGCGCCGAGCAGATGCTCCGGCGGCCGGAGCCGAACCGGTGGTCCCCCGCCGAGTGCCTCGCGCATCTGACCATCACCGCCAACGCCTACGCGCCGGTGTGGCGCGACGCTTTCGCTGCCGCGAGACAGCGCGGCGCGCAGGGCAGTGAGCCCTTTTCTATGGATTTCATCGGACGCATGCTGAACTGGTCACTCGAGCCGGGGCGATCTCGGTATAAAACGCCGGGGCACATGCAACCCATCAATGTCGCCTCGGGCGAAGCGGCGCTCGCGGCCTTCCTCGACTCGCAGCGGATGGTGCAACAATTCGTGATCGAGGGTGCCGGGCTGCCGCTGGATCGCATGAAGATCGCCTCGCCGGCGCTCGCGACCATACGCTACAGCGTCTGGTCCAGCTTCGTGATCATCGGCACCCACGGACGCCGCCACCTGGCACAGGCCGAAGTTACTGCGAGCGCATCGCGATAATAGGGTCTACGCGCGCCGCTCGACGCGCTGGGAGCCAGGAGGCGATGGCCCCGACGACGATGAAGACGAGACACACGAGCGCGAGAGTCGGTGGATCCAGCGGCTGGATTCCGAAAAGCAGACCGTGGATCGCGCGCGTGAAAAACAGTGCGCCGAGAAGACCCGAACCCACACCGGGCAGGATGAGGAGCGCGCCGCGTCTGAGCACGAGGGTCATCACATCGTACGGGCGCGCGCCGAGCGCGGATCGAATCCCGAAGTCCCGCGTCTGCTGGCTCACGGCATATGAGACCACCCCGTACACGCCAAGCGTGGCGAGCAGCAACGCGATGAAGGCAAAGGCGCCCAGCAACAGGGTGTAGAAGCGTGACTGCGACACCGACTCTGCGACGGCTGCATTCATGGTTCCCAGCTCATACGTCGGCACGTACGGATCCACCGATGCGACCACGCGCCGGATCTGTGGCTCCAGCGCCGAGGGTGGGAGCGCGGTACGCAGGAGGAAAGTCGTTCCGAGCGGGAACCGACGGTAAGGCAGGAATGTCGCTGGCTCGGGTTTGATCTTGGGCGACCCGTAATAGGCATTGCGCACGACACCGACGATCTCGCCGGAAGGATGCACAGTGGTGTCTCCTGGCGCGGTGGAGCCACCGTGCCAAAAGGCGTACGTCAGGCGCTTCCCGATCGGATCCTGCCCCGGGAAGTAGCGGTCTGCCAGGGCTTGGTTGACGACGATCACCGGAGCCGCGTCCCACCGGTTCTCGGCCTCGGTAAAGATGCGCCCGCGAAGAAGCGTCATCCCTATGGTGCTAAAGAATGCGGGCGAGACCGGACGGAGCCGTGTCTCTGGCTCCGTGCCGGGCACGGGTGGCGGGGTGCCATCGATCGTGAACGACGTAGAAGGGCCAAAATTTGCCGGGTCGAACGGGCGGTTGGCCGCCACAGCCACGCTCTGTACACCTGGTAGCACCGCGAGCGCCGCTTGCACACGATCGGCGAACTCGTTCACCGGCGCGTCGTGATCGTATTTGGGGGTCGCGAGGGCGACATCGAATACCACGAGGTGATCTGCCCTGAAGCCCGGATCCACGTCAATCAACCGTTGGAAGCTGCGGATGAGGAGTCCTGCCGACACCAATAACACCGTGCCCAGCGCGAGCTCCGTCACGACGAGGATGGAACGAACGCGGCTGCCTCCGGAGGTCCCGCCAACCCTGCCCGAGCGGATCAGGTGCGCGAGATCCCAGCTGGAGATATGGAGCGCAGGTACGAGGCCGAAAGCCAAGCCGGTGGCGACAGCAAGCGCTGCGGAAAACGCGAGCACGCGGGTATCGACGCCGACATCCTGCACGCGCGGCAAAGGAAGCGCGTTCCCTGCCGCCAGCACATGAACGACGAGCACCGCGATCACCGCGCCGAGCACCGCTCCGCCCAAGGCGATGAGCATGCTCTCGGCGAGCGATTCGCCGAGGATCTGTCGCCGCCCTGCCCCCAGAGCAGTGCGCACCGCTACTTCGGACGCGCGCGAGGCGGCTCGAACGAGCAACAGGTTCGCCACGTTTGCGCAGGCGATCAGCAGCACGAACATCACGGCACCCAGCATGGCCCAGAGCGGGGCCTCGACTTCACCGACGATCTGTTGCCGGAGCGGGACCGCCGCCACGCCGATTCCCGCTTCGTCCTTGGGGAACGCCTGGGCGATGCCGCGCGCGACCGCGCTCAGATCGCGCTGCGCGCTTCCGAGCGTGACGCCATCGCGTAGGCGAGCGATCCCCGCGGCAGAATGATCGCCGCGGCCGATGTCGCCGATCTCCCAGGCTTCCCAGGCCGCCGGGTACCAGAGCTCGGCGTTGTCGGGGAACGTGAACCGCGGCGGAGCTACGCCAACTACGACGTACGGGTCGCCGTTGAGCGTGACCTGCGCTCCCACAATCCCGGGACTCGCGGCGAAATAGCGCTTCCATGCGCCATCGGAAAGGACGATGACCTTGGGTGCCGTTCTCGCGTCTTCACCGGGCGCGAACGTTCGGCCGAGCTGCGCGCGCGTGCCCAGCGCTGAAAAGAACTCGGCGCCCACCCGCGCCGCGTTGACGCGTAGCGCGGGAGCTCCGGGGCGGAGCAGATTGAGGCTCTGCCGACTCTCGACTGGAACGACACTCGTGAAGCTGTGCGTCTGGCCACGGAAGTCGATCAGATCCTGCGGCGCGATCCCCATCGCTGTTCCCCGCGCATCCGTCCCGTGGAGGTACACGAGCCGGTCGGGTCGCTCGAAGCCCAGTGGCTTGAGCAGCACGCCGTCGACAACGCTGAACGCCGCGGTGCTGGCGCCGATTGCGATCGACAGGGTGGCGATCGCGATCAGTGTGAACGCGGGCGTGCGCGCGAGTCGGCGAGCGGCGTAGCGTAGTTGCTGGATGGCTGCTTCCATAAGAAAGTGAGACAACGGAGCCGGCGCATAGGTTCGAACCCGGGTGCGGCCGGGCCCACTCGTCCCGGACGGCTTGCGCACGGCGGGAGCTGATTCGTCATTTCGTGCCATGCACTTGATCGCGGCTCTGACGCTGGCCGTCGGCTTCCGACAGGTGATGGTCGGACCGATGGCCGTCAATATCTGGTATCCGAGCGAGGGTCACGCCACTCTGGTACCGGCTGGCTTGTATAGCCAGACGGTCGTGGTGAACGGGCCGATTCGCGGACGGGATCTGCCGCTCATCGTCATGTCGCACGGCGTGAGCGGGAGCGGCTTCAGCGACTACAACGTCGCGCTGGCGCTTGCCAACGCCGGGTATGTCGTCGCCGCGGTGACCCATCCGGGCGACAACTATCAGGATCAGAGCGCCGCCGGCAAGAGCCAGAATCTCATCGACCGCCCGCATCACATCCATCGACTCGTCGACTACATGGTGGCACACTGGCCGGTCGACGCCAAGCGCATCGGTGCATTCGGCTTCTCCCTCGGCGGCTGGACGGCGCTAGTGTTGGCGGGCGGCACGCCGGATCTCAGGCAGAGCGCACGGCTCTGTCGCGAACGCCCGGACGCGCCGGAGTGCGCCTTCGTCGCGCAGCGCCACGGCAACCCACTCGATTCGACCGCGGTGCCGGACTCGGTATGGGATCACGACGCGCGCATTCAGGCCGTCGCGCTCGCGTCGCCGGCAGTGCTGGTCATGTTCCGATCCGGCGGCTTGCGCGGCGTGCACGTCCCGGTGCTCATGTGGCGCGGCACCGCCGATCCCAACGCGCCAGACGCGTGGAATGCGGCCGTGGTCCGATCAGGGCTGCCGACGCCGCCCGAGGAGCACGTCGTGCCGAACGCCGGCCACTTCGTGTTCACGCCGGTGTGCAGCGACGCGACCGCCAAGCAGGTTCCGTTTCTCTGCGACGATCCGCCAGGCGTGGACCGCGCCGCGGTCCTCCGGGAATTCGAGCCGAGCGTGGTCGCGTTCTTCGACGCACACCTCACATCCCGTTGAGGCCAAGAGCATGATCAGCTTGAATGGCGTGCGAATGTACGTGAGCTCGACCGATCAGTCTGGGGTCGTCGACGCCGACACAACGCTGCACTTCACGCAGAAAGGTTCCGCGGTGTTCGCCCGGTACTCGGGCGGGAACGTCGCTCGCGGCTGTCTCGTCGGAGCGCTCGTTGGGTCCGAGCTGACGTTTCGATACGCGCAACGCGAGACGTCAGGCGATATACACGGCGGGCGCTCGCGGTGCGACGTGATGCAGCTCCCGGATGGCCGCGCATGCATCGTGGAGCACTTCACGTGGAGTACCCGAGTCGGTTCGGGTACAAACGTGTTCCTAGAGACGCGAAACTAGCTGGGCGTCCCGTCGAGCGCCGCGTCGTAGAGTGCGTCGAGCCGCTCGCTCACGACGCGCGACTCGTGGAGCGCCTGAAATCGCGCCAGTGCTCCGACGCTCCATCGCTCGATGCGCTCAGGCTCCTCGATGATCGCCGTGAGCTGTTCGACGAGCTGGGTCGCTAGCGAATCGTAGGTCGCCGTCAGGAGATCCCAATAGTCGCTGTCCCCGCGGCGACCTAGGCCGGTCCACTGGCTCCACTCGTCCGATGGCAAGGCGAGTCGCGCGCCGACGTCCGTGGGAACGAGCTCCGGCATGGCGCAAATGTCGGAGACGAGAGCCGGCAGTCCGGTGGAGAGCCCTTCGACGACACTGTAGCCGAATGTATCGTCGAGCGTCGGCAACAGTTGGACATGCGCGTTGGCCATGGCCGCCAGGACGTCCGCGTTGGGGCGGCGACCGTGGAACGTCACGGCCGGATCGGCGAGCGCGCGGAGATCCGCGGCATAACGGCGCTCATCGACGTGATCGGCGTAGACGCCACGTCCAATCTTCAGTGCAGAAAAGATGTCGAGGCGTACGGGCAGGCCGAGAGCGGTGGCCCGCGTTATCGCGCGGAGCGCGGCGATCCCGCCTTTTTGCGCGAAGTGATTGCCGACGAAGATGACGCGGAGCGGTTCGCCCCGATGGTATTGGCGTGTCGCGGCCGGACGCGCCCGGAAGTGCGGGTATACGACCGTCATCTTGCGCAGCACCGCGTCCAGCGCCGGCCAGTCGCGATTGGCTTTCGCGAATCGCCGGGTCGCGTATCGCGACATCGCGATCAGCGTGCGACAGTTGGGCTGCGTCATCCGGTCACGCAGCATTCTCCCCAGCCGCGCGCCACCGGGCCCGATGGTCCGCGGGAGCACCGACTCGAAGGTCGTAATCCACGGCTTGGCCGTGAGCGGGATGGCGTTGAAACTGTGAACGAGATCGTACCGCGCCCAGCGGGGGTGTGGCCAGGATAGCCCCGCGAGCGGGCGCCACACTTTCTCCAACGCGCGCCTCGGGAGGAAGCGCAGGCGTTGATTCGGCTCAATGATGAGCGTGTGGCGGGATGGGCCCGGCGCGTTCGGGCGCACCATGGGGCGCGTGCCGGTCAGGAATACTGTATAGCTCACTGCTCTGGCACTGTCGCAAGAAACGTGGTCATCTCGCGCACGACGTCCGCCTCATTCGAGCGAACGATCCAGTGCGCCGCATTGGGAATGCGGACAACGTGCGCGGTGGGGACGCCCTTCTGGAATGCAGTCGCCTGTGCCGCTATAGCGGAGTCAATTCGCGCCCGCATCGTCGCCTGTGTCGCTGAGTCGACGCCGCGCATTGCTTGCGGTTTCCGTGGGACGGCATAAATCGCCAGAATAGGCACCGGAATGCTCGAGTACTCCTCCTCGCCGTCCGTGATGGCGCGATCGGCGCTCGGCATGGTGTCAGGCGCCGTATTTGCTGGCAACCCGTCGATCGTTTTCGCAAGCTCGTCGAGGTCCTTCTCGAATCGCGGCAGCGTCGTGTCGCGCAGCGTGCGGACGAGAGATCGCGCATCGGCAACCGTCATTTTCGAAGGCTGCAGCCGCTGCAGTTGCTGGATGAGATCCCGGCGATCGAAGGGAAATACTCCGCTCGAACGATCGTAAAAGGCGTAGCTGTAGCCCGCGTCGAGGTAAATGAGTCCGGCGACCTTCTCGGGATGGCGCGATCCGATGGAGCTCAGCTCTTCGCCGGCGAATGAGTGTCCCACGAGCACTGGGCGACGCAGGCCGAGTGAATCGATCACGGCGAGCACATCGTCCCCGAGCCGGTCGGCGAGGTAGTTCGCGCGAGTGAAAGGTGGCGAGCTGGATGCGCCGAATCCGCGGCGGGTGATGCCGTAGACGTGGTACTTGGGCGTGAACTTGGGAGCGAAAAGGTCAAAAGCGTGGGCGGTGTTGCCAAGGCCGGCCAGGAAGATCATTGGCGGGCCGGAGCCGCCCCAGTCCAACACTTCGAGCTTGACGTTGGTGTCCACCTGGACAAACCGGATCGGGTGCGCAGGCGGCAACTTCCACGCCTCCTTCGCCGTGACTACACGCAGAGTCAACGGGTAGCGAACGTCGGCGTCGATCCAGGTGCCCGTCAGCGAGCGGCCGTCCGCGCCGAGCGTGCCCTCGTAGGACGCACCGGCGGGAGAACCGACGTACGGAGGGAAGACCACCTTGAGCGTTCGATCCGTGAGCACCGTGCTGGTGGCGATGACGGAATCGCTTCCCTCGTCGATGGCGTAGTACACGGTCTTCCAACCGCCATCCACCTTCATGAACTTCATGACCTGCCGATACGAATTGACGGCGATCACGGTACCCTGCCAAGTCCCGGCAATGCTCTGAGCGCGCAGGCCACTCGCTATGAACGTGGCAGCGGCGACCATCCATATCGTTCTCGTTCTCATGCCAACCTCAGCCGTACTGGTCCCGCTCGTCACGCCCCGGTCCCGCGCGTCCCTCTAAGTTGGCTCACCGAACGCGGCGGCGCTAACATGAGCGCCCATGAATAGAAGAACGTTTCTGAAATTCTCGGGCGGCGCATCGCTGGTCGGGCTGTGGCCGCGCAGCCTGGTGATACCGTCGCGAATACGCCGAGTGCGTCCGTCGGATCCGGGCTGGCCGTCTCCACAATCATGGCAGCGCCTCAACGACTCGGTTGACGGCAACCTGATTCGGGTCGAGTTCCCGATCAACACGGCGCTCCCCTCGAATATCAAGAACCCGTACTACATCGGCGACAGTCCTGGCCTGACGCAAACCTTGGGGTGGGTCGACGCCTGGACGACGAAGCCCAGCGTGTATGCGGTGGCCGCGCGAAATGCCCAAGACATCGCGGCCGCGGTGAATTTTGCCCGTGAGCACAACTTGCGTGTCGTCGTCAAAGGTGGAGGCCACAGTTACCTCGGCACGTCCAACGCACCCGACTCGCTGCTGATTTGGACCCGCCACATGCGGGACATCACCACGGGGAATGGGGCGGTCACGGCCGGCTCGGGAACCATCTGGGAGCAAGCCTACGACGCCGTCACGACCAAGAGCGGCGCGTACGTGCAGGGCGGCGGTTGCACGACGGTAGGCGTCGCCGGGTTGATTCAAAGCGGAGGGTTCGGGAGTTTCTCCAAGCACTTCGGCACGGCCGCGGCCAGCTTGCTCGAGGCCGAAGTGGTCACCGCCGATGGCCAAGTTCGTATCGCGAACGCCTCCACCAATCCCGATCTGTTCTGGGCTCTCAAAGGCGGTGGGGGCGGTACATTCGGCGTCGTCAGCCGATTGACCCTGCGCACGCATGATCTTCCCGAGTTCGGCGGCGGCGCCAACTTTACGGTGAAAGCCGCGTCCGACGACGCGTATCGCCGCCTCATCCGGCGTTTCGTTGCGTTCTACCGGGAATCGCTCTTCAACGATCATTGGGGCGAACAGGCACACTGTGGTCCGGACAACACGCTCGAGATCAGCATGGTCCATATCGGATTGGACACCGAGCAATCGCGACGCATCTGGCAGCCGTTTCTCGATTGGGTGCGATCGTCAGGTGGCTACACGATTCCCTCCGACCCGGAAATCGGCAGCATGCCCCTGCGGCATTGGTGGGACGTCGATTGGCGCGCCGAGCACCATCACGACGTGTTCAAGAGCGACGCACGCTCCGGAGCGAGCCCGAACAACGTGTGGTGGAACGGAGACGCCGGGCAGGTCGGCTGGGTCGTGTGGGGATACGAGTCGCTCTGGCTGCCGGCATCGTTGCTGGACGATGACTCGCAACAGAAATTGGCCGATGCGCTGTTCGCCGCGTCGCGCCATAGTGAGGTCGAGTTGCACTTGAATAAGGGGTTGGCTGGCGCGCCAGCGGACGTCGTCGAAGCGGCGAGAGACACGGCTATGAATCCCGCGGTGTGCAACGCATTTGCTCTCGCCATCATCGCGGATGGCCAAGGGCCCGCGTATCCTGGAGTCGTCGGTCATGAGCCCGACATGGCGCGCGGGCGACAAGGCGCCAATAAAGTGCACCTGGCGATGAACGAGCTGCGCGCCGTCGCGCCCAACGGCGGAGCCTACGTGTCCGAGAGCAACTTTTTTGAATCCGACTTCCAACATTCCTATTGGGGCACCAATCACGCCCGCCTGGCCAAGGTCAAGAAGCGATACGATCCCGACGGACTCTTTTTTGTCCACAACGGAGTCGGCTCTGAGCAGTGGAGCGCGGACGGCTTCACGCAGCGTTAGCGGCAGCAACGCCGGCAGCCACCGCCGCGTATGCCGCTTCTGAAGACACTCACGGTGCTAGCTCTCCTCCTCGCGCCAGTGTCGCTGGCCGCACAGCAGCCCGAGTTGCTCACAGCCGTCATCAACCGCCGGAAAGTCGAACTGCAGGGAGCCCTCTCCGGACCGGACATGTTGCTCCCGGGCAACTACAGGGCGCGTCTGGTCAGCGAAACACACGAGAGCGTATACGAGCTCAGACAGCAATGGGAAATACTGCTGCCAGGCGATCGAACGAGGAAATTCGATCTCATCGGGATCAGAGAGTAATCGCGGGCATTGCGCGCTAGCGCTTCTTCTTGCTCGCGAGATTGAAGGCGACGGCCTCTTTGATGAGCTTCTTCAGGGCGGGCCCATTGATCTTGTCATCCTTGTGGATGTCGATCGCGCGCCTGACGTTCCCCTCGAGACTCGAGTTGAAGAGTTTCGAGGGGTCCTCGAGTGACGCCCCTTTGGCGAACGTCAGCTTGACGGCGCTCTTGTAGGTCTCGCCCGTGCAGATGATCCCGCCATGGGACCAAGTGGGCGTTCCCCCCCATTTCTTCTCTTCGACGGCCTCGGGATCTGCCTCTTTAATGAGCTGACGCACCTTGGCGAGCGTCCGCTCACGCCAGTCCCCCAACTCCTCGGTTTTCTTATCAGCGCTCATCATTTCGTGCGGGTCGCCTCGAGCTTCCCCTTCACGACGTCACCCGACGAGTAGTGGGCCTCGAACCATCCGGTCCCTTTGTCGCCCTGGTAGTGCAAGACATTACGGAGCTGCGTCACCGTCTGACCGGGGCGCAGCGCGCTGGGATACGGACCGGCTTCCGTGGCGACGCTATCTCCGCCAACGGCGACGACCCGTAGGGCGACGGGGCTCGCTTGGCCGGGGTTCTTCATCATCCATTTGTCCTTATCGGCCGACGCCACAACCACGTTGATCAGCACGATGCTGTCCTTTGGGCCGACCATCACCTTCGTGTTCCACTTCCCCGCGACTGAGGCAAGCGTGACGCTCTGGGCACGGGCGGGAACGGCGCAGACCGCGATCAGGCCGGCGGACAGCAAGACGACTCGGCGCATACGATGTTCCTCAAGAGAGGGAGACCTGCCCGATGTGGCGCCAACGTATCAATTCTGGCCCTCGCGGGCAAGCTCGCATAAATCTCCCTCGATGAGCGTACCGTCCACCAACTGGACGAGTTGGCCGGAGCCAGGATGCCGGTGCGTCGGTTGAAATGCGTCGACATGCGCGGTGCGCGCCCCAGTGTGCGGGTCCCACACCGACAGCCCTGTCGCATCCGCGGAGTAGAGAGACTGGCCACTGCTGAAAAACCTGCCCGCAGGGCCCGGGAACGCGATACGCTCTCGCGCCCACGGCAAGTCATCGCGCCATCCCTCTCCGGCAGGGCCAGCCGCCGTGACGTCGAATATCTGAACGCCATCGACTCCCTCGATCGCGACCAGCTCCTCCGAGACCCACGTCATCGCATGATCCCAATAGGACTCGCGGGCACAGACGACCCGCCGCGTCGGCCCGTCCTCTGACTCCCACGGATTCTGCGAGAGCCAACGATCGAGGCTCCAACTCACTGGCATTCCGACGGGATGCCACACCCAGCCGTCATCAAGAATCCGAGTGCCGCTAGGACTCACGTACAAAGCGCCATGAAAGTAGTCGAGATAGTGCTCCGACCTCTCTTCGCGCTGGCGCTGGCTCAGGAGTTGCCCGTCGGATGCGTCGGACATGTCGAGCCGGTTCCACACGGTACGATGCACTGCGATCGTACGCCCCTGGAGCTCCGCAAACGCGAACGAGAACGGCACCAATCGCGGGAGGTAGTCTCCGCCGTCTAACTCGAGGGTCACGATTCCGGACCTCAGGTCGATGACCTGGCCGTGAAGACCGTAGTCATTCACCACCGCGGCAAACTCGCCGCGACGCGAGATGTGAAGGCGGGTTTTCGGCATTGTCGGCCTGGCGGCACCCAACTTGGCCCAAACGCCGCTCGACACGTCGACCCGAAACAGGTCACCATTCTCGGCCAGCATCAGCCAGACTGGCCGCTGCATGTCCTCGATCGGCGCGATATCGATTATCGTGCCGACACCCTTCGGAATTCTGGTTTCTCTCACTACGGTCGCGGGCTCGGCACGACCTGCGCCTCGACGTAGCTCGGCTCCGCACGATCGACCCAGATCCGCTCCGTCGCCTTGATGAAATCTGACGAGTCGGCCTTATAGATATTCGGCACGTACTTCTGCGGATTCCGATCGAACGCCGGAAACCAGGAGCTCTGCACCTGGACCATGATGCGATGCCCGGAACGGAACGTGTGCAGCACGTCCTGGAGCCGGAACGCCACCGGCGTGATCGCGTCTGGCCGCATGGGCTGGGGTTCGGCGAACGACTGCCGGAATCGTGCGCGCATGATCTCGCCGCGCACGAGTGGCGCGTACCCGGCGTTGACCGAGTCCGTCTGCGGGTAGACGTCGATGAGCTTGACGACGTAGTCAGCGTCCGTACCCGTCGTGCTGACGTTGAGCCGCGCCCAGATCTCGCCGCCGAACGTGACGTCCGCGGTGAGCGGCGCAGTCTCGAACGTCACGACGTCGGGGCGTGACCGGTAGCAACGCTGGTCATCGCTCATGTAATGGTTGAGCGTCCCGTCCTCGATTGTCTGCCCTTTGCATCGGCTCGGGATCGGCTGCGAGGGATCGCTCACGTACGACAGTGACGCCTGTCGCTCCGTGGGCACGGCCGGCGAGAGGGAGCTGTCGGCGTGAAAATAATATCGACGCGTGGTCGCGTCGCTGGCGGGCCACGACGTGAACCGCCGCCACTGCTTGCGGCCCGTGTCGAACATCAGGGCGGCCGGCAGATCCGTTGTGCCGTCGCCCTTGAGGTACGAGCGAAAATACGGCGCCTCGACATCGCGCTGAAATTCTTCCAGCGAATCGACGTTCGGCACCTCCCAGCCGTTGTGTCGCCACGGACCCATGACCAGCGTGACTTTCGCCGCCGAATCTTGTCGCACCAGCGCCTTGTACGTGGCGAGCGTCCCATACAAGTTCTCGGCGTCGAACCAACCGCCAGCGATGAGCATCGCGCTGTGGATCCCGGTCAAGTCGCGAGGAACAGCGCGCGACTGCCAGTACGCGTCGTAGTTCGGATGCGCGACGATGTCCTGCCAAAACGCATTGTCCTTGTAGTACTTCTCGGTCGTGTTCTGGAGCGGACCGAGCGCAAGCTGGAAGGCGTAGTCGTTCTCCGCACCGTCGGTCACGACCGGCCCAGGGCGCGCGCCGACGAAGTACGGATAGCCGTAGAAGTAGCCCTGGGTCAGCGCGCCATTGTGATGAAAGTCCTCGAAGTACGAGTCGGTCGCCGGCGCTTGCGGCGAGGCCACGACCAGCGCGGGATGGTGCGACAGTGCGGCCATGCTCGCCAAGAATCCCGCGTAGCTCGTCCCCCACGCGCCGACACGGCCGGTGTTGTGCGGAACGTGCGCGAGCAGCCACGCGATCGTGTCGTACGCATCCGACGCCTCGCTGATCGAGTCGGCGACATACGGGCGCATGACCACGAACGTGCCCTCCGACATGTAGCGGCCGCGAATATCTTGGTAGGCAAAGATGTACTTGTCGTGCATCACGTACGCGTTGGGGCCCAGCACTATCGGGTTCGCGTCACCGGACGGGGCGGCCGAGAACATTGTCCGTTTGAGAAGAATCGGATACTGGTTCGCGTCCGACGCATCCTTTGGGATGTACACGACCGTGTAGAGCTTGACCCCATCGCGCATGGGCACCCGGTACTCGAATCTCGTGTACTCTCCGCGGGTGCACGAGGAGGATGCAAGCAGAATCGCGAGGCAGAAACGTCGCATAGCTAGCGCGGGTTCCGACCCCGGTTGGAAATGGATATCGAATTGCCAGCGGGGTCCCTGGCATTGGCGAACTGAATGCCGCCTACGTCGTGAACGACTCCGAATTTGAGACCTTGGGCCGCCCGCCCGGCCTTGAACGCGTGGACGTCGTCGACACCGAACACCAGCTTGATCTCCGAGCCGCGCTTCTGCCCCTTGCTCGCTTGGTGTAGCGCGAGCGTGCATCCACCCGATGGCGATGCGAGCTCGAGCCAACCCGGCTCGTCACCCGCGACCGGCACGAATCCGAAATGCTTTTGATAGAATGCCGCGACCTTCGGAATGTCGCGCACGTACAGGATAACGCGTGACAGCGGCGGAGGCGCCATGCCGGAATGTACAACGCCAGCCTACTGGAGGGTCGCGCCGGTCGTGACCGCGATGGCAAACGGCTGCCAGCCGTCCGGAGGGTCGATCCCGGCCCAACCATGAATGACACCGTCGGCGATGCGATCGATGACGACGCCATCCATGGCGAGCATGGCGCTCTGCCAGGCAATGGTCCCGTCGGCGTTGATGCGCGTGACGTCGGCGCCAGAGGTGGCGAGAAGATAGCCATCGCCCTCGTAGAACCGCATGAAGTACGAATCCAGGCGCTGGGTCTCGACCGGGGCGTCAGAGAACGGTACAATGTCGACCTGGTCCCCGAAGCCGATAACGACGGCGGCGTCCAGCACGCGGGCGTCGACCCGAAACGCGGGGATATCGCTCGGGAAGTACAGGTCGATGCGCAGGCGCGGTGCGTCGTCTGGGCCGATCAGAATGAACCGGTCCGGTGTACCGAGTCCGGACGGGACGCCGCCGATACGTCGCGGCGATAGGTGGGTCCAAGGGCGGTCAATGAACTGTGTGATCGCGAACATAGGGGTTCAGCCGAAGATGATCCGCCGCTGCACAGATGGCGAGCTCGCCACGATCGAGTCGATTATCAACGAAGCCGCGGACGTGTACCGCGACGTGATTCCGTCCGACTGCTGGCACGAGCCCTATATGCCGCGCGACGAGCTCGTGGCCGAGGTCGCGGCGGGTGTTGATTTCTGGGGGTGGGACGAGGCGGGTGCGCTCGTCGGCGTCATGGGACTGCAGCCCGTGCGGGACGTCACGCTCATCCGACACGCCTATGTCCGGCGGTCGCACCAAAGTCGCGGGATCGGTCGCGAGTTACTGACCGCGCTGAGCGAACTGGCCACGGGGCGCGTTCTGGTGGGGACGTGGGCGGCCGCCACCTGGGCGATTCGATTTTACGAGCGACACGGATTTCGGCTCGTCTCAGCCGTGGAGAAGGATCGGCTGCTCGATACCTACTGGACTATCTCGGCGCGGCAGCGGGATACCTCAGTTGTGCTCGAGCGGCGAGTACGCGATCCCATCCGGCCACGTGCCGACGGGGAGAGTCAGGAGTAACGTCCGGGTCGCGACGTCGACCGCCGCCACGGCATTGCGGCCCTGCAGCGTGACGAACACGGTCCGACCGTCAGGCGCCATACTCAAGCCTTCGGGACATGGCGACTTCGGAAACTCGGCGGTCGCAACAACGTCAGTCGCCGGAATCGCCACGCGCCCGATCTCGGTATGCGTGCCGACATCCATGAAGCGAAGCTCGCCGCGACCCGGATCGCTCACGACCGCCGTGCGGCCATCGGGCGTGATGGCGATCCGATAGGGGAACCCGAAGTCCGGCACCGTCGTGGTGACCGTCCCCGATGACGTCGGGACCACGCTCACGGTCTTCACGCTGTCGCTCCCGACCCAGACCTCGGCTCCGTTCGGCGTGACGCCGATGCCCTCGACGAGGGGGGCGACATTGAATGAGCGCACGAACGCGCGCCCAGGGATGTCGAGCTCGGACACGGTCCCGTCGGCGACGTTGCTCGTGTACGCGTGCCGGCCGTCGGCTGTGAGCACGACCATGTGCGTCACGCGACCGTGCGTCGGGATCGACGCGTCGACCGTACCCCGCGGCACGTTGACGACCATCACGGCCTGCGCCGTCTGCACCGTCACCAGGAGCGTCGTGTCGCCGGGCAGGAACGCCGAGCCATGCGGCCGTTTGTTGTCGGCGCCGAGATCGATCGTGCGGACGATCACGGGGACTTTCGGCACCAGGTCGATCACGGTCAACGTGTGTCCTGGCTCCTTCTGTGGGCCATAGTTCGAGACGACCGCCCAACGTCCGTTGCGGGAGATCGCGACCTCGTGCGGACCCGCGCCCGTCGGCAACGTGGCGATCGTGCGATGCGTCGCGAGATCAATGATCGTCGCCGTGTTGTCGTTCATGTTGGCGACAACGATCGTGCCGCGAACCTTGGGGTCGACGCGGAATTCCAGCAGAGCGCTCGCGTTGTGCGCGGGCTTCGCGGCGCCGGGGATGTAGGCGTCCTGCGCCGAGGCTGAGAAGATCGCGAGGACGGTCGCCCCGGTATGAAATTCCGCGTAGTCGGCGCCGGTGCGCTGGGCCGGGACGCCAAGCACGTGCTCGTAGAAGTCGACGAGCGCCGGCGCGTTGAGCGCCGCCGCGAGCAGCGCAATCATCATGGGAGCATCACCGGTTTGCCGTGCGGGGTATGCCGATACGCATCAGCCCAGGCCTCTTTGCGATCGAGCAACGCCGCGACATCCGCCAGGCCTTTGGCGGTCACCAAGCGCTCGAGCGTGGCGAGCCAGTGTTCGTAGTAGTGCGTGCCATCATCGGACTTCCCTTTCAATTCATCGGCGAGCGCCGCTGACCACTCGGGCCACGTGAAGTACCCACGCTCCGAGAGCGCGAGCGCCAGCGCGAACGCCTGAGCGTGCCACGGCTCGGCGAACACGGCGTCGGCTTCAGTTTGATTCGAGATAGTCATCCCAGAGATCGATGTAGAGGGAATCGTTCGGAGAGGCCTGGTCGCCCCACACGTCTCGCGCGGCGAAGCGTACGGAGTAGACGTGCTGCGGCTTTTCGCCGAGAAAATGAGCGTTCGTGTCTGGAAAAACGAAGACACCATGGTCGCGATCGATCACACCGGTTCGGCCACGCACGTACCGTGGCAATCGGGTATGGCCAACCGGGTTGATGGTGCGGGCGCGCACGCGCTGCCCCACGTGGAACCGCGGCGACACGGCTACGTCGCGACTCGTGGGGACACCCTTCGCGATGAGTGACGCGGCCTTGGCGGGAGTGAGCGCAGGCGTTGCCTTCGTCGCACCCGACGCGGGCAACCCGCGCTCGATCTCGGCGCGCGTCACAAGCCCAACTTGTACCATGAGCTCGAGAAACGCGACGAATTGGCGCGCGTAGTAGCTCAGCTCGAGATACTCGGCCGGCGGAACCAGCTCGACCGAATGGCGCGTGGCATCGATGTTCCACTTGCCCCACGCACCCATCGCCCGCCGCAGTGCGAACACGCGCGCCTCCCACGCCTCGTGGAATACGGGCTCGTTCGGCTCAATAACCACGGGCCCCATGCCATGCATGCCGCCCATGTCGTGCACACCATTCATGCCACAACCCTGGCAACGCCGACCATGGAGTCTCGTGTCACGAGCTCGGCCAACGCCTCTTCACTCATGCCGTCCGC
This sequence comes from Gemmatimonadaceae bacterium, assembly GCA_035486035.1. Classification (GTDB taxonomy): domain Bacteria; phylum Gemmatimonadota; class Gemmatimonadetes; order Gemmatimonadales; family Gemmatimonadaceae; genus DASRDS01. The sequence goes on along the minus strand of DATHNL010000072.1, from coordinate 26,267 downwards.
ACCAGCCGGCCGCTCGGGCAGCACAAGATACCGGATCTCGGCCGTGCTATCCCACACACGAACCTCGACGTCCGGACTGATTTCGAACCCCAGGTCCTTGAGCAGCCCGCGCGGATCGATCACCGCACGCGCACGATACGGCGCCGACTTGTACCAGACCGGAGGCAGTCCCAAGACCGGCCACGGATAACACGAGCACAGCGTGCAGACGACGAGGTTGTGCACACGCGGCGTGTTCTCCACGACAACCATGTGCTCGCCTTGCATCCCGCCGTAGCCGAGTTCGTGAATCGCTGAATCCGCATCGGAGAGCAGCCGTTGCTTGTAGGCCGAATCCGACCAGGCCCGCGCCACTACTCGCGCGCCGTTGCGCGGGCCGATTTTATGCTGATAGCTATCGACGAGCACATCAAGCGCGTTCTGATCCACCAGGCCCTTCTCGACCAGCAGAGACTCGAGCGATTTGACGCGCAGGGCGAAGTCAGACGGGACTGCCTGATGATCGTGGTCGTGATCGTGGTGCAACGTGTTGGGCCCCATGCTGCAAGATACCAACTCCAGAGGCTATGACAATCGACACGGATGTTCTGATCGTCGGCGCCGGACCCGTCGGGCTGTTCCTGGCGAACGAGTGCGCCCGCCGCGGCCTCCGGTGGCGGATCGTCGAAACGCGCCCCGCCCAGTCTGACCACTCGAAGGCGCTGGCGATCTTTCCCCGCACGCTCGAGATCTTCGACATGGCGGGCCTCGTGCAACCGTTTCTTGACGCAGCGAACCGGGTGACCTGGGTCGCCGTGGCGAATCACGAACGACAGTTGGCGCGATTGCACTTCACACCCCCGGACACACCCTACTCCTTCGTCGCCATGGTCCCGCAAGACGTGACGGAGCGACTGCTGGCGGAGGCGCTCAACCGGCGAGGCGGAGTCGTCGAGTACAACACCACGTGCACCGGCGCGGAAGAGCACGACGACCACGTCAGCGTCACCGTCGAGCGGAACGGCCAACCCATCACCATCACGGCGACATTCGTCGTGGGCTGCGACGGTGCGCACAGCACGATTCGCCACGTGCTCAATTTGCCGTTCGAGGGCGGCGCATACGATGCGGAGTACATGCTGGCCGACATCGAATCGAATGACACGCTGCCCGCGGATGAGATGCAACTCTGCCCGAGCGCGCTCGGCCCGGTGGCCATATTCCCGATGAGCGCGACGCGCCGGCGGGTCGTGGCGATGATGCACACCGCGCCCAAGGAAGACACACCGAGCGTCGAGACCGTGCGCGAGGTCCTCCAGCGCGCGCCGGCTGGCTTGGAAGCACGCGCGGTCAACTGGAGCACATACTTTCGCATCCATCACCGCCAGGTGGAGCAGATGCGCGTCGGACGCATCTTCGTCGCCGGCGACGCTGCGCACATTCATAGCCCGTTCGGCGGCCAGGGCATGAATACCGGACTGCAGGACGTGTGGAATCTCGTCTGGAAGCTCGATCTCGCTGTCCGTGGGCATGGGAATGACCAACTGCTGGAGAGTTATACCGCCGAGCGGCGACCCGTGATCAAGCAGGTGATCGACCTGACGCACTTCATGACGACCGCGCTGGGCGCGCCGAACAAGCTCGCGCAAGCCATCCGCGACATGGCCATCCCCGTCGTCTGGCACTTGCCACCATTCCAACACTTCTTCGTGCAACGGCTGTCCGAGCTCGGCATCGCGTACGGCGGAAGCCCCATCATCGATGGCAGCGGCAAGCGGTACTTCGACGACTCGCTCCGCGGTGGGACCGGGATACAGAGCCGCTTTCTGCTCATGGCTTTCGATCAGGCGGATGGATCGGCGATCGCCCAGGCGTTTCCGGACATCGTCGAGGTGCGACCGACGCGGCAGCAGGGCCTCACGCTCGTCCGGCCGGACGGATACATCGCGGCCACCGCCATCGACTCCATACGCGACGTCCTGGCGCGACAGACATCCTAAGCCCAAGTTAGCGAGTGTCCGACGACGACGGGCTCGTTCGCTCGTTAGGCCTGACGGCAATGACGGCGAACGTCGTCAACTGCATCGTCGCATCCGGTATTTTCGTGCTGCCGGCCGCCGTCGCGGCGATCCTCGGGCCCGGTTGGCTCGTCGCCTACGTGATCTGCGCGGTCGCGATCACGCTCGTCTTCCTCTCGCTCGCTGAAGCCGCGAGCCGTGTGTCCGAGACCGGCGGGCCGTATCGGTACGTCGATGTCGCGTTCGGCCCGTACGCGGCTGTGTTGCTCGGCGCCGTCATCTGGTTCAGTGCCGTCGCATCGAGCGCCGCGGTCGTGAACATCTTCGCCGGGACGCTCGCCGCCGTCGTCCCCGCGCTCGGCACGACGGTGGGGCGCGTCGCACTGCTCATCGCGACGTACACCGCCTTGACCGCGATCAACATTCGTGGCGTGCGCGCCGGCGCACTGGTCGTCGAGGTCGTGACGATCGCGAAAGTCGCACCACTCGTCCTGCTCGTCGCCGTCGGCCTGTTCGTGCTGCGCGGCCAACATGTGCCGGTGTCGGGTCACGCTCCCATCGGCACCATCGGACGCGCCACGCTCGAGCTCTTCTTCGCGTTCACTGGCATCGAGGTCGCGCTGACGCCGGCGGGCGAGGTGGCAAATCCCTCTCGCACCATGCCTCGCGCGGTGCTCCTGGCCCTGGCGATCGTGACGGCGCTCTACATCGGAGTCCACTACGTGGCCCAGGGCGTGCTCGGCCCGGGCCTCGCCGTCGATCAAGTCGCGCCGCTCGCCGCAACCGCGGACCACCTCTTCGGCCCACGCGGCAAGGCGCTGATGCTCGGCGCGGCAGCGCTCTCGACGTTCGCCTATGTCAGTGGCGACATTCTCGCGTCTCCGCGCATCATGTTCGCGTTTGGCCAGGACGGATATCTGCCGGCGATGATGGGCACCGTGCACGCGCGCCATCGCACCCCCCACATCGCGATCATCGCGTATGCCGTCGTCGCGTGCACGCTCGCCATCTACGGGACGTTTCCCGTCATGGCGGCGCTGGGTGCGATTTCCGCGGTGATTATCTACCTGGGCAGCTGTCTGGCCCTGCTCGTGCTCCGGCGCCGTGATGTGCGCACCCATGGGCAGCCCTTTCTCGTGCCGGGCGGGCCCACCGTTCCCCTGCTCGCCTGCGTCGTGCTGCTCTGGCTACTCATCCAAGCGACTCGCGATGAGCTCCTCGCGATGGGTCTCGTGATCGTGGTCGCGTCGGTGCTCTATCTAGCTCGCTCGAAACGCAACGTTGCGCGCGGGGGCCAGGCGCTTGAGTAACCCCTCGACCGTGGCGCGGCGCACCGTGCCACGCGGCGGCATGCGCGTCCACGGCTGCTGCGCGCGGGGCTGCTCGGCGAACAACAGGTCACCGGTCTTCGAGACGACCAGGATCTCTTCGGGATCCTGCGGGCTCATCATCATCCGGACCACGTAGACGCCGTCCGTCTCGCGGACCTGCGTCTGCCAGATGGTCCACTTGCCGTCGTACGGGCGGTACACGGCGACCGGATGGGTCAGGTTGTCGTGCGGAATCGTCAGCAGCACCGGCACCAACATCTCTTGGTTCATCGCATCGCTGATCGCCCAGGTCACCGCGGGCACCGCGATCGTGGTGTCGCGCCCGTCGCGGCGCACGAATAAGGAGTCGCCATGGCGCTCGACGTGCCGCACGGTGCAGCAACGCGACGCAGTATCGGACCACACCGCATCGTAGCTCACGGGCCGTCCGCCGGCGAACCGCTCGCTCGCCGTGCGCACCCACCCATCGGGGCGCGCGAGACCCGCATCGATCTCATCGCCGACGTGCTGGACGGTGTGGAGGAACAACACGCCCCGCGCATTCGTCGTGACGCTCGTGTCGCGGCCCGGCATGGCGCGGGCCAGCACGTGGGCCCGCTCGCTCGTGATCGTGCGATCTTTGAGGTCTAACGTCAGGCCCGCCTGGAGCGTGTCGAGGCCGCCGTTCCCGTTCGGGATGGTTCCCCAGCCGGAGAGCCGCGCGGTCGCGAAGTTGCTCACGATGCGGCCGGCCCCCATGTCGAACCAGTGCGTCTCATGCACGGTGCCGGAGACCTCGAGCCAGAATACGCGCTGCGCGATCGTCGACGTCGAATCGGCGTGAAACGAGCCGTGCAACTTCATGGCCCCGTCGCCGACGATCTCCGCCAGATGTCGACCTTGATTGTCCCAGAAGCGCTCGACGTGGTACGTCTGGTGTGCCTCGATGACGACGCCGCCCGAGTCGAGCGCGCCCGAGTCGGCCCATTGCATGCCCACAGCGAGCGGACGGTTCGGCAGTGCGATGACATTGTGTTGGAAGCGGTGCGCGCCGGCGACCAGCTCGCCACGGGGCGAGACCGTGAACGTGTCGACCGTATGGCAGCTCGCCGCGCCGACGCACAGCTGCTGCTGCGCCACGCGCAGGCCTTCGGCCGCGTCGGTCCACTCTTGCGCGCGCACGAGAAAGGTCTGGCCCGGGATGCGCAGCGTGTCGCGGCCGCGCACATAGTAGAGCGAGTGCTCTTGCCAGAATCCGTAGTACAGCGTGTCGGCCGACGACAGATACCGCGTGCCGTTCGGGGCCGGCGCCGTGCCGGGATGTTGAGAGGTGGATGCGCAACCCAAGGCGCAACCACAGAGCACGAAAGCAACCGTGTTGGCTCGCCGCATACAGTACAGACGCCCGCGCGCCGCGGGCGGTCACTCAGATGGCGTACTCTGTTTGGACCATGCCACTCGCATATGTGCGCGTGGCAACGTGTTGCAGGCGAATGTCACGAGAGAGCGTGCCAAACAGCGGAATGCCGCTCCCGAGTAAGACGGGAATGCGCGTCACGACGATGCGCTGAATCAGTCCCGCTTCCAGGAAACCCTGGATCGTCTCGCCGCCATCGATGTACACGTGCTTGTGTCCGCGCTGCATGAGCCGCCGCGCGATCTCGTTGGGTGTGCCGGACATCACTTCGCACACGGCACCGTCCGGAGCGTTCACCTTCGACAGCGTCGTGCTGAGCACGAAGACCGGCTTCGCGCCGTAGGGCCACGCCGGGAACGCGGCGACCACTTCGAACGTCTTGCGCCCGATGACGAGGGCGTCGACCGACGCGAAGAACGCGTTGTAGCCGTGCTCTTCGACGACGTCATCGGGCGGCAGCCAGTCCAGCGCGCCGTCTGGCCGCGCGATGTACCCATCGACGCTGGTCGCGATGAATACGGATGCTTTCATGCCGGAATATAGTCCTTCGGAATAAAGGCCTCATGGAGGACATCTGGCGTCATGTGATGACGAGACAACGTGTAATCTCCATTGTCGTGCGCGTGACGGAGTATGCCCTCAGCGCGCTCTTTCTGTACCTGGGAGTGACCAGATACCTGACTGGCGCTCACACACTCGGGCGCGTCCTCATGGCGTCTGCCGAATTGACCGTTGGCGTGCTGATATTCGTACGGGTATCGGAGCTGGTGTCAATGCCGGCCGTGATCGTGGTCGCCGCGACCGAGGTCGCGCTCTTCAGCCGGCCGCCGCTCGTGGCGATGGCGTGTGTGAGCGCGCATGTGCTGACCGTTAGATTCCACCGCCGAGTATGAAACGTCTCTATATGATCGTCGAGCATTTCCGGAAGGGAGATGCCGTCCCGGTGTATCGTCGGTTTCGCGCCCAGGGACGATTGGCCCCCGAGGGGCTCACGTATGTCTCCAGTTGGGTCGACGAGCGGCTCGAGCGCTGCTACCAAGTCATGGAGACACACGACCGTACACTGCTGGACCAGTGGATCGCCAACTGGAGCGACCTCGTGGAGTTCGAGGTGCACCCCGTGATCACGTCGGCCGAGGCGGCCGAGCGAGTCTCGCCACGGCTATGACGGTCCTGATTCGGCCTTACGCACCCGAGGACCACGCCGAGTGGCGGCGGATGCGGACGGCGTTGTGGCCGAGTCAGACTGAGGGCGACATGGCCGCGTGGCTCGCGCGGACCGACACCGCCATCATCGTCGCCGTACGAACGACGGGGTCACTCTGCGGGTTCGTGGAAGTCGGCGAGCGAACCAACGCCGACGGGTGCGAGTCGAGTCCGGTCGCCTACGTCGAGGGGTGGTGGGTCGACGTCGACGTGCGCCGCCAGCGGATCGGCGCCCGGCTCATCGAGGGCGCCGAGTCATTCGCCCGGTCGCGCGGATATCGCGAGCTCGCGTCGGATACGGAGACGCACAACGTGATCTCGCAGCGTGCCCACGAACACCTCGGGTTCGAAGAGCTGGATCGCGTTGTGCTTTATCGCAAGGTTCTTTCGACGTAGCGCTCGAACAGCTCGCTGAGCGCAAGCTCGGGCGAGTGGGTGATGCCCTCGTGCACGGCTGAGCATTGGACGACGTCGGAGCGCGGCGCGGTGATCCAATGGAATCGCTCTGACGGCGGCGTGAGCGCGACCGGCCCGCTGGCCGGATCACCTGCGCAAATCGCCCGAGCGGAGTCCAGGTACCGCGCGAGCAGCTCGACGTCGACATCCCCCACACGCTCGCGCAACACGTCGAGATCCGTCAAGGTGCGAAGTTCCAGAAATTCTTCCGTTCTAGCATGCAGTACGATCCCAACGGGAACGAACTCGCCGTTGTACGGATGCGGCACGACCCGCAACACGGCGAAGTTGTACGCGACCCAACTCATCGGCGCGCCTTCAACGCCTTGGGCGGCACGCCAGCAACAGCCTCGCGTGCGCGATTGATCTCGGCCACGAACTCGCGCGGGGCTTCGAGCCGGCGCACGAGATAGTCGCGATAGCGCGAGCGCGGGTCGGAGAGCAGATCGTCGGGAACCTGTGACAAGACACCGTCGATTGTCGCCGGCGTGAGGCGAGTCATCGCGTCTCGGTCGGCGTCCGCGATCGTGCTTGGAGAGGTACGGCCGAGCAGCACGTGGTGCTGAATCAAGGGGAACGGCGTGCGCGTGCGCGCGTCGTCGACCGACTCCCAGTCGTGGTGCGCGTAGAGCGCCGAGCCATGGTCGATCAGATACGGGCTACGCCGCCAGATGAGGAGGTTCGGATTGCGATGCGTGCGATCGGGGTTCGTGAGAAACGCATCGAGCCAGACGATCCGAGCCGCGAGTGCTGGGCTGATCAGATCGCCGGCCGCGGTCGCGTCGAAGTTGAACGCGCCGTCCAAGTACACGGCCCCGACATTGAGCCCGTGACTCTTCTGCAGGATGTCCTGAATCTCGGGATCAGGCTCGCTCCGCCCGAACGGCGGCGGGACGTCGATCAACGCCAACTCCGGCGTCGGGAGCCCGAGCGCGACCGCCACGAGGCCGGTGATCAGCTCGGCCACGAGTGCGCGCGTTCCATGTCCCGCGCCGCGGAATTTCACGACGTAGAGCGCGCCGCCCTCGGTCTCGACGACGGCGGGAAGCGATCCGCCCTCGCGCAGCGGCTGGACGTAACGGGTGGCGGTCAGGATGCGCACGGCGAATAGATTATAGCATGGCCCGAACAGCATCGACCATGGTCGCCCTCGGCACGGCGACCCCGGACTTCGCGCTCCCGGACGTCTCGACCGGCCGCACGGTACGCCTGGCCGACTTCGCCCAGCACAACGCGCTGCTCGTGATGTTCATCTGCCGGCACTGTCCGTTCGTCGTGCACGTGCAGGACGAGCTCGCGCGCATCGGACGTGACTACAAGGGACGCGACATCGGGATCGTCGCGATCAGCTCGAACGATGCGGCCACCCATCCGGACGACGCGCCGGAGTCTCTCGCTGCACAGGCCCGCCAGGTCGGGTTCTCGTTTCCCTATCTGTACGACGAAAGCCAGGATATCGCACGCGCCTTCGGCGCTGTGTGCACGCCGGATCTCTTCCTGTATGCAGACGGCGAGTTGGTTTACCGAGGGCAGCTCGATGACAGCCGACCTGGGAATGGGCGACCCGTGACCGGGCGCGATTTGCGAGATGCGATCGACGCGATACTGGCTGGGCGGACGGTGCCGGAGCCTCAGGTGCCCAGCATCGGCTGCAACATCAAGTGGAAGGCGCCGGTCGGCGGCGTCTGAGCCGCAGCACGACCAGCACGGCTAGCAGCACGACGGCGGCGGCGATGAGGCCGCCCGTGCCGAGCAGCCGATGCAGAAGTGGCAAGTTCGCGCCGAACGTGTATGCCAGCAGCCCAATCGCGACCGACCAACACGCGCCGCCGAGCGCGTTGTAGAACGTGAATTGGCCAAATGGCATCTCGCTCACCCCCGCGAGGATGCCGACCACGATGCGCAAGATCGCGACGAACCGCGCGAGAAACACGGTCTTCGAGCCGTGCTTCGCGAAAAAGTCGTGGCCTTTCTGGATCTCGGCTTCGCCGACGCCGATGAATTTGCCAATGCGGTGCAGCAGGCGGATACCGCCCGCGCGACCGATCCAGTAGCCCCCGGATCCACCGACGATGGTGCCAGCGGTCGACGCGGCGATCACGCCGGGGAGCCACAGATGTCCGCGAGCGGCGAAAGCGGCCGCGGTAATCAGCGCGCTCTCGCCGGGGAGTGGAAGTCCCAAGTTTTCGGCGGCCACGAGCAGGGCTACGATGAGGTACCCGTACTCTTTGATGAGATGGCCGACCGGAACCACGGGGCTATTGTGTCAGGCTGACGTGGCAGCTCGAGAGACCGCGTTTCTCGAGGTACCGTTGGTGGTACTCTTCCGCCGCGTGGAACGGCACGGCCGGCACGATCTGCGTGACGATCGGCCGACGGAACTTGTGTGCGGCCTCGAGCGCGTCGCGCGAGGCGATCGCGGCCGCGTGCTGCGCTTCGGTATGATAGAAAATCGCTGACCGATACTGCGTGCCGACGTCCGGCCCCTGCCGGTTCAGCGTCGTCGGGTCGTGGTTCTCCCAGAAAATATTCAGCAGGTCATCATACGAGACCTTGGCCGGGTCATAGGTGACCTCGACCGCCTCGGCATGACCCGTCCTGTCTGTGCACACATCTTCGTAGGTCGGGCTCGCGGTCTTGCCCCCTGTATAGCCGACCCGGGTGGAGACTACGCCCGGCAATTGCCGGAACGTCGCCTCGACACCCCAAAAACAGCCAGCGGCGAACGTCGCCGTTTCGCTCACGTTGCTCTCCGGTTATGCGTCCTACTGAATTATAGCCGGGGCTAATCGAAGCTAGCGTTTGGGCGGCGTGAAGATCGCCGTCATGATACGCCGCCACAGATAGCCGCCCCAGAGACAGATGGGCATATAGATGACCCCCATCTGCACGAGCCCGAAGACGAATCGCAGGCTCAGGATTTGGGCGAGGGAGAACCCGCCGACCAGACGGATGCTCCCGTCGATGGTGAGAATCACCCCAAGCGCGAGCCCAAAGCGTTCGGGGCGCTTGAGCCGGACGATCGTGAAGGCGAGAAATCCCACGCACGCGGCGTCGAGCGCCATGAGCAGAAGCCACTGCACGGCAGTCGGCGGTGCCGGCGGCGGCCAGGCGATCCAACTCCACGCCGCGAGCCCGGCACCAACAACGATCGAAGCGAGCGCGAGCAGCCATGGAAACCACCATGGCCGCCGCTTCCGCTGGTCGTCGACCACCGGCGGCGATACCTGGCCGCTGGCCCGCCGAATCCACGCCGGCGCGAACACCATCCCGGCTATACCGAGCACGGCCATGAGCGTCAGCAGTACCAGCGCTGGGACAGGGCCGAGCAGGTGCGTCCGCCACGCGTGGTAGACGGCGTACCCATAGAGATCGAACACCAGGCATGCGCCCACGAACGTCGCCACCCGGCGGCCAAACGGGGTCACGGTTTCCACCCCGTTATATTGAGTACTTTATACCTCAAACCACTCACACCACAGAGCTGCCCGTGCGTCCTGGATGCTGCCTCGCTTCCCTCGCCGTGATCGTCGCTCCCGTCACCGCCCACGCGCAGGACCTGCTGCACACCTACCTGAGCGATGAGTTCAGCCCGTTCGCGATGGCCAGCGTCACCATCGGCGCCGGCATTGGAACGTTGCAGCGCTCGCCCAGCTGGTGGGATCGCGACGAAGGCTTCGGCTATCGCCTCGGTACCAACTTTGCCGCCCATACGGCAGACGTCACTGTGCGCGATGGGCTCGCGGCCGTGATGCATCAGGACCCGAGTTACGTCCCGTGTGGCTGTCGGAATGTGTTTGCTCGCGCTGGTCATGCGGTCGTCTCGTCGTTCCTCGCCCGCAATGACAACGGAAATTACGTGCTCGGTGTTCCACAGATCGCCGGCGCCTACGCCGGGGGCTACACGGAGGCCGCGTTCTACGGACACACGTACGGAGGATGGCAGGGCGGACTCAAGTTGGGCTCCGAGGCCATCGGCGAGCACGCCGGATTTAACCTGATCAAAGAGTTCGTCTTCCCGCTGTTCAAGAAGTAACCCGGAAGAACCGCTCGAAGAGGCTCTTGGCGCCGGGCGTAAGCCGCTGCCGGCGCCAGGCGTCAGCGGCCTTCCGGAAGACCTCGGCCTGCGTCGGGTATGGGTGAACCGTCTTGCCGATCCCGCCCAGGCCGATCCGGTTCGTCATCGCGAGGGTGATCTCGCTGATCGACTCGCCGGCGTGCTCGGACACGAGCGTGGCGCCGACGATACGGTCCGTCCCACGCCGGACGTGCACCCGCGCGAATCCCTCGGTCACGTCGTCGATCACGGCCCGATCCACGGACGCCATCGGCACGGTCACGGTGTCGATCGCTATGCCCTTCTGCCGCGCCGTCGCGGCGGTTTCACCAACGTGGGCGAGCTCGGGCGTCGTGTAGGTGCACCAGGGGATGATGCCGCGGCTCACACGGCCCCCGCCGACGCCGAAAAAGAGAGCGTTCGGCACGACGAGGCGGGCCTGCCAGTCGGAGTTGTGCGTGAACTTGAGCGCCGAAGCGACATCACCGACCGCGTACACGTTGGGGTTCGTGGTTCGCAGCCGATCGTCGACGACGACTCCGGTCAGCATATGATATCGCACCCCGGCGACGTCGAGGCCGAACCCCTCGACGTTCGGCGCTCGTCCGGCCGCGATCAATATCGCGTCGGTTTCAATTCGTACTTCGCCCGCAAGCTCGGCACCGATCGGCGCGACATACAAGGCCCCTCGCTCGGCGCGCACCGGCGTGACGCCATACATGAACCGCACGCCGTCTCTCCGCATCGCGTCGGCCACGATCGCCGCGGCATCCGGATCATCCCGCGGCAAAATACGAGGAGCGAGATCGACTACGGTCACCTGCGTGCCGAATCGCGCGAAGACTTGCCCCAGCTCGCACCCGATCGGTCCGGCGCCGACGATCACCAATCGATCCGGCTGCGTCGTCAGATCGAACACGGTCTCGTTGGTGAGATACCCGGACGCCTCCAGACCCGCGATCGGCGGCACCGCCGCCCGTGCACCGGTCGCAATCACCGCCTTCGCGAAACGGAGCGTCGTGTCGCCGACCTCTATCGTATCGCGAGAGGCGAATCGTGCCGTGCCGTGATAGACATCGACGCCCAGCGAGGTGAAGCGCTCGGCGCTGTCGTGGACACTCAGCTCGGCGCGAACCGCCCGCATCGCCTCCATCGCGGCGGGAAAGGCAATGCCCGATCGCGCGGCATGGATCAGCGATTTCGACGGAACGCACCCAACATTGAGACAGTCTCCGCCCATGCGATCGCGCTCGACGAGCGCCACGCGCGCGCCGAGCCCCGCGGCGATCGCCGACGTGACAAGGCCGCCAGTGCCGGCACCAATCACCACGAGATGGTAGCGCGATGGCTTAGATGACATGCGCGAGCGCGCGCCGAGCGGCCCGAGTGATGAGCACCGTGACCGCGATCGTCGCGATCAGCCCTACACTCAAGAACGCGATACTCGCCGGCCCACCGCGCGGCCGCGCGCCGCCGACGAGCGCAGCCAGATCGCCGCCGACCTTCCCATAGTACACGTAGAGCAACGTACCCGGAATGATGCCGATCATGCCGAGTAAATAATCGGCAAGCCGCACGTGCGTGAGGCCCAGCGCGTAGTTCAAGAGCGAGAACGGAAAAACGGGCGACAGCCGGAGCAACGTGACAATCTTGAGCCCGTCGGCGCCGACGGCGCGATCGATCGCCGCAAACCGCGCGTTGTCCGCGAGGCGACGCTCGACGAGTCCCCGCGCCGCGTATCGCGCAATGAGAAACGACAGCGCGGCTCCGATCGAGGCGCCGATCAGCGTGTAGATCGTCCCCCAGACGATCCCAAAAATCGCGCCCGCGGCCAGCGTGAGCAGCGAGGCCGGCACGAGGGCGATGCAGGCGACGGCGTAGCCGGCGACGAAGGCGATCGGGCCCGCCGCGCCGAGCCGGTTCACCTGCTGGACGAATGGCGCGACACTGGCGCCGAGGAAGCGGCCGCCGGCGACCAAGGCGACGACCAGGAGGACGATGGCGATGCCGCGTTTCATATTTAGGATATGAAAATTGGCCTGATAGCGTTGGTCGTGCTCGCGACCCTGCGTCCCCCTGAGACGGTCACCGTCTACAAGAGCCCGACCTGCCATTGTTGTGGGCAGTGGGTCGATCGGATGCGGAGCGCGGGCTATACGGTCGAGACGGTGGACGTCGAGAACCCCGGCGCGCTGCAGACGATCAAGCGCGACCACGGCATCACGCCACAGCTCGGATCGTGCCATACGGCTGTCGTCGGCGGCTATGTCATCGAAGGACACGTCCCGCCGGAGCTCGTGACGCGGCTTCTACACGATCACCCGGCCGGCGTCACCGGGCTCGCGGTCCCCGGTATGCCGAGCGGGTCGCCTGGAATGGAAATGGGTGGCCAAGCGGACCACTACGACGTGCTCGCGCTCCACACGTCAGGCGCCACCGTCTACGAGCACCGTTAGTCGGCTCTGATCGCCTCCAGCGGGGCGACACGCGATGCGCGCATAGCTGGAACGAACGCGGCCAAAGCGGCGCTCACGCTGAGCACGACGGTCGCGAGACCGATCGACGGCGGATCGAAGAAGCTGATGCCGAAGAGCTGACCGCGGACGAGTCGGGTAGCGGCCAACGCGACGGGCAGACCGATCGCCATCCCGAATCCAGTCAGCAAGATCGCCTCGCGCAGCACCATGCGCTCGACCGCACTCGGCGCGGCGCCGAGGGCCATGCGCAGGCCGAACTCGCCGGTCCGCCGCGCGGTCGCGTAGGCCATCACCCCGTACAGCCCGAGGGCGGCGAGGATCAGCGTGAGTATCCCGAACGCCGAGACGAGCGTCGCGACCAGCCGATCCTTGGCGATCGAGTCGCGAATGAGCTCGGTCAATGGATCGACGCTGTAGATCGCGAGCGATGGATCGGCGGCGAGCAACGTCTGACGCACCGGCAGCACGAGCCGCGCTGGATCCCCGGCCACACGAATCTCGAGTTTGAACCCGGTCGGGGCGTCCTTCTGCTGCACCATCGGTGAGTAGACGCGCCGCACGGGTGGCTCTCGGACGCCAGTCTGCTGAATATCGCTGACGATGCCGACGATCTCCCACGACGCGCTATCCATCTGGATATGCCGTCCGATGGCCTCGCCATTCGGGAAGAAGTACCGCGCCGCGGTCTCGTTGACGACCGCGACCTTTGGCGCGGTCTCGTTGTCGCGCGCCTCGATGTCACGCCCTTGCAGGATGTGCGCGCCGGTCGACCGGAAATAGTCGGCGCCAACCACGTCGGAGGCGACGAGCGTGTCGCTATCGGCCCGCGCCGTATACCCTTCGGCCTGCAGCGTCGATCCCGATTCCGTGCCGCTGAAGATCCCGTTCTCCGACGAGGTGACGGAGAGCACGCCCGGGATCTGCTTGACCCGTTCGGTGAGATCGCGTACCAGGGCGATGAGCCGCGGACCCTGATAGCCGCTGCGCTCTGCGTCGATCTCGGCGAGCACGAGGTGACCTCTCGCCACGCCGATGTCCGCGTTCGCCAGCGCCATCGTGCTGCGAGACAGCATGCCGGCGCCGACGAGCAGCAGCATCGACAGCGCCACTTGGGCGATGACGAGCCATTTGCCGATGGCCAGCTTCCCGGATCCCGCGATCCCGCGCCCCTGCGTGCGGAGCGCCGAGGCGACATCGAGTCCCGTCGCTCGGAGCGCGGGGATGAGACCGAACAGGATCGCGGTCAGGAGCGACAACCCGACCGTGAACGCGAGCACCCGGCCATCGATGTGGACCGCGAGGGACAGGCCGCCGCCCACGACGCGGAGCAACGCCGCGCTGCCGGTCAGTGCCGCGAGCAGGCCCAACGCGGAGCCGGCCACGGCAAGGATGACGCTCTCCGTGAGCAACTGTTGCAAGAGGCGCCCGCGTCCGGCGCCGAGGGCGATGCGGACGCTGATCTCGCGTGCGCGGCCGGCGGCGCGGGCCAACAGCAGGTTGGCGATGTTGGCGCAGACGACGAGGAGGACAAGACCGACGGCCACCATCAGCGTGAGCAGGGCTTGGGCGTACGCGCTTCGATAATACGAGAATCCCATCGCGCCCGATTCGACCGGTACCGCGTGTTGGCCGAGGCTGCGCTCGATGCCGCCGCGATCCGCGGCCGTCGCGTTGTCGAGGAGCGATGTCTTGGCGAGCGCCTGGATCTCGGTGCGGGCTTGCGCGAGCGTCGCGCCGGGCGCGAGGCGGCCCATGACGAGCAGCCAGGAGATCGTGCGATCCTTGAGCCACGCGGTGTGCGCGACGACGATCGGGTGCCACTTGAGCGGCAGCCAGATATCCGTCGGCTGACCGACGGCGTCACCGGTGAAATCCCTTTGGGCGACACCGGTGATCGTGAGCGGCACGCCGTTGACCGTCAGGGTGCGGCCAATGACGTCGCGCGAGCCTCCGAATCGGCGGTGCCAGTATCCGTCGCTGATCACGACGGAGGGGTCATCTTCGGTCGTGAACACGCGGCCCGCGGCCGCGCTCACCTGGAGCACCGTGAAGAAGTTGCCGGACACGAACCGGCTGCGCGGATGGTCCGGCTCGGCGCCCTTCTCGATGAGCACATCCAGTCGGCCGGCGCGACCCGTGGCGTAGACGCCCGATAAGACGTGATTCTGGTCCCGCACGTCCACGTACAGCGGGTACGAGAGAAGATCCACCCGTGGCGTACCTGTTGAGACGCTCTGCGTCCTCCTCTGATCGCCGATCGCGACGAGTTGCTCCGGGTGGGGGACCGGGAGCGGCCGCAGCATCAGCGCGTCGATCAGCGAGAAGATCGACGTGTTGGCGCCGATCCCCAGCCCCAAGATCAGCAGGACGACGGCCGTGAAGCCGGCATTGTGCGCGAGCGTGCGCAGCGCGTAGGTCGCGTCCTGTCGAATGTTGCTCAGGACGTCGGCGCGCTTGCGGTCTTGATCGATCGTCAGCATTTCCGTGCGCACGGCTCGTATGTCTCCGAATTGCGCCATCGCGCGGGCGTGAGCTTCATCTGGGCTCACGCCGGCCGCAATGAGTTTCTTTTCTCGTTCGGCGATGTGAAACGCGATCTCTTCGTCGACGTCCCGTTCGACGTGGCTGAGACGGAACGGGCGGCGGGTCATGCGGGCAACGGAGCCGTGGCGCGCAGTGCCCGGCTCGCGGCCTCCACGAACTCGTGCCACGCCGAGGTGCCGGTGACCAGCCGTTGGCGGCCGGCGGGGCTCAGGCGATAGAACTTCGCGTGGCGATTGTTGTCGGAGAGGCCCCAGTCGGCATCCACGAGCCGCTGGCGCTCGAGGCGGTGCAACGCCGGGTAGAGCGTGCCCTCCCCCACGAGCAGCGCGGCACTGGTGGCGGACTCGATCCACTCCGCGACCGCGTAGCCATGCCGCGGGCCCCAGCTCAGGGCCTTCAGTATCAGAAGATCCAGCGTCCCGCGCGTGAGACTGACGTCGAGGTCACCCATGACCTCGACGTTAGGCTAGTTCCCCATCGCCACGCAAGGGGTCCGGTAATACGAGGATGCTAGTACCCGCCGCCGGTGAAGACCGCCGTCTCCCCGCAGGACCCACGCGTAGAAGCCCGCGAGTCGCCGTGACTCTGCCGGACGATGACGCCGCGCTCATCGTACTTGAGCGGGAACGAATGCGCGTCGTACACCATGGTCGCCGCGGCCGTGCGATACCCGACGGCGAGGTCGCCGAGCGGGTGTGGGACGCCACCGGCGGGCACATCGGTCCGCTCGACGGTCGTGAACTGCCGGTCGAATGCGCCACCATGCTCGGTCTGACCGGGACTGTTCACGTACATACGCGAGGGATCGAACGCGAAGTCTTCGTTCGTGAGCACGGAGTCGATCCGGGCGACGACGAAGATCATCCCGGGACCGTTGTCCTCAGCGGCATACCCTGACGTCGTAGCGAACGCCGAACAGACGCCAAGGGGTGTGTAGAAAATCGCGACGCGGGCGGGCGTAATCGCCTCGCTCTCGCGTGTGCCCGCGGATGCGCAGCCGACCAAGGCTGCGATGAGGGCGGCTTCTCCCCATCGTAACGATCGCATGGGTAGACGATGGGCAAAATTCGCGTGTAACGGTAGTGTTACACAGTGCGAGACTATGACGTACCAGGCGGTTCGGTAAAGCCTTCATTGGCGAATTAGATTGATACCAATGGAATCGCCAGAGATCCGTACGCCGTCTCTCGGGGCCCCCGACCGGACACTCGCTATATCCGGCCTCGCGGTCGGCGTCGCTGTGCTCGCGGCCCTCGCCGCCCAATTCCTGACGCGCCTTATCGGGTTCATCACAAACCTCGCGTTCTACTCGCGCCTTTCGACCTCATTCACCTCGCCAGCCGACAACCACCTGGGACTCGGCGTCATCCTCGTCCCGGTCATCGGCGCCCTGATCGTCGGCCTCATGGCCCGGTTCGGTTCCGAGGCCATCCGGGGCCACGGCATCCCGGAAGCGATGGAGCAGGTCCTCCTCAACGAGAGCCGGATCCCGGCCCGCATCACATTCCTCAAGCCCGTCTCCGCCGCCATCGCCATCGGCACCGGCGGCCCGTTCGGAGCCGAGGGCCCGATCATCGCCACGGGCGGCGCGCTCGGATCAGTCATTGGGCAGATCCGCCACACGACCGCCATCGAGCGCAAAACGCTGCTCGCCGCCGGCGCGGCCGCCGGTATGGCCGCGACATTCGGCACCCCGGTCTCCGCTGTCTTGCTCGCCATCGAGCTCCTGCTGTTCGAGTACAGCCCGCGATCACTGATCCCGGTGGCGCTTGCCTCCGTCACGGCGACTGGCATCCGCGCGGCGTTCATGGGATGGACGCCGATTTTCGCGATGCCCACCGTGTCGCCGCCCAGTGGCATCGACCTCGCGGTCTATGTCGCGCTTGGCTTCGTCATCGGCCTGGCGTCTGTCGGCATCACTCGGGCACTGTATGCCATCGAGGACCTGTTCGAGCGACTGCCCGTCCACTGGATGTGGTGGCCCGCGATCGGCGCGGTCGCCGTTGGCATCGTCGGCTACTTCGCGCCCCATACCCTGGGCGTCGGCTACGACAACATCGATCACATCCTCAGCGGGTCGATCGTGGGGACGGCCCTGGTACTCCTCGTCGTCGGCAAACTGATCTCCTGGGAGATCGCGCTGGCGAGCGGGACCTCCGGCGGAACCCTCGCGCCGCTCATGACCATCGGCGGCGGACTGGGCGCTCTCGCCGGCGCCTTGGTGCACGTCGACCCGCGCATGTCGGCCCTCGTCGGCATGGCCGCGATGTTCGCGGGCGCGTCGCACGCCATCCTCGCCTCGACCGTCTTCGCGTTCGAGGCAACGCGGCAGCCGAATGGCTTGCTGCCGGTGCTCGCCGGATGCGCCACCGCGTACCTCGTGTCATTGCGGCTCATGCCGCACTCGATCATGACCGAGAAATTGGCGCGACGGGGCACCCGCATCCGACCCGAGATGCACGCCGATTATCTCGACCGCATCCTCGTACGCGACATCGCGTCGACATCGCCCGTGACGCTACGGGCAGACGACGGCGTCGAGGACGTCCGCGATTGGATGGTAGGCCGCGCGCCGGGCTCATCGCACCAGGGCTTCGCCGTCCTGAACGACAAGGGCGAAGTCGTTGGCGTCGTCACCCGGCGCGATCTGCTCGATCTGGAGTTGCCGCTCACCGCCATCGTCTCCGACCTCATCCGCCGGGTGCCCGTCGTCATCTTCGACGACAACTCGGCCCGGGAGGCCGCGGATCACATGCTCCGCGAGGACGTCGGACGCCTCCCCGTCGTCACCCGCGCTGCCCCGCGAACCGTCATCGGCATGGTGTCACGCAGCGACCTGCTCGGCGCGACGGGATCGCGGTCAGACCTTAAAGCGACTCGCGACGGTGCGAAGACGGAGCGCGCTGTCGGCCAGGTGTGAAGCCGTCGCCGCCACTTCCTGAGCCGTCGCCGCAGTCTGTTCGGCAGCCGCCGCGGCGCCCTCGGCGCGGGCACCCTGCTCGTCCGCCTGCTTGGCGGTCGACCGCACGCGCGAGATGAGCTGTTCGACGGCCTGGCGGCTCGTGTCGGCGGCGGAGCCGACGGCGACGGCGATGGCGGCGGTGCCGTCGACTGCGCCGTCGATCGCGACGAGGGCGTCGGCCGTCGCCTTCGAGACCCGGCCGACGTCGCCGAGCTCGGCGACACTGGAGCGGTATGCCTTGGACGCCGTCGCGAACTGATCGCGCATGCCGTTCACGATGCGGGCCGCCTCACTCGCGGCCGCCGAGCTCTGAGTCGCGAGCTGGCGGACTTCGTTGGCGACGACGCCGAACCCGCGGCCATGATCGCCGGCGCGCGCGGCCTCGATGGCCGCATTGAGCGCGAGGAGATTCGACTGCTCGGCAATCTCCCGCACGCGGTCGACAAAGGCCTGCACCGTCTCCGCCGTGGACCGCAGCCCATCAACGCTCTCACCCGACATGTTGATGACCGACTGCGCACGCTCGAACGTCTTGACGGCTTCGCCCAGCCCGTCGCGGATGCGTGTAGCCCCCGCGCGAACCCGCTCGCCCATGCTCTTGGCCCGCACCGCCGCGTCATTCAACCCGGCGGTCGACCGCGTGACGTCCTCGATGGCCATACCCGATGCGGCGAGCGCCTCGCGTTGCGCGGTCACGCCGCTCGCGACCTGCGTCACGGCATCGCTGATCTCACCGGTCGACGCCGCGGTCGCCGACGATGCGGCCGTCAACGATGACGCCGAATCGGCGACTTCCTGCGCCTCTTGCTGCACCTCCGCGATCGCCTTGCGGAGCCGCGAGGCCGTTTCGGCGAACGCTTCCGCGAACTGCGCGTATTCCGTGTCCAGCCCGTCGGGGCGGATCGTCGTCCGCAGATCCCCGTCGCCCAGGGTCCGCGCCGCAGCGGTCAGCGCATCGAGCGGATGCGTGACCGCACGCACCGTCGCCCGCGTGAACACGACCGTGGAGACGAGCCCGATCACGAGCAGCAGCAGCAGGCCGGCGCGCCAGCCAGTGACGAGCCCTTCGACGTGGTTGAGCGTGGTCGAGGTCCGAAAGTCCTGCGCGCGGGCGATGACGGCCGCTTCGTCGAACAGCGTGTCCACCGCGCGCGTGGCCATGGAGGCTTCCCGGAAGGCATCGGCCGGCCGCCCGATATCTCGGTACGCGCGCGCGACCGCAAATCGTACCTCGAGATCGCCCTGCAGATCGGCGAGCCGCTCGAGCGTGACGCGCTCGTCAGTGCCGAGCGACGCGGTCTGCATGAGGGCATCGTGCTCGGTTGCCGCCTGCGCGCTCAGCGTGTCCAGGCGCTCGCTCCGCAACGAATCGTCGGCATTGGCGGTGGATGCCATCAAGCCCGCTTGCGACAGCGCCACGAACCGGAGCGTCGCGTCGCGCACGCGCGAGAGTCGCCCGGTCACCTCGGTTGCCTGGTGCACACTCTTGCGCAGATCCGAATGCACGACCTCGAGGGCCGTGATGCCAAGGCCGCCGCACGCGAGCAGCGTGAGCGTGACGGAGCCGAAGCCCACGCGGAGCCGATCGCGGACGGCACTCATTGGTGCACGACGCCGATCGCCACCGGTTTCTCGACGGGATCGCCGCTCGACCCGTTGAAGCGAATCGTTCCGCTCGCGCCGTCGAGCTCCGGCGCATGCGCGACCCAGCTGCGCACGCGAGAGCGATCGGGGCCGACGGCGAATACGGCTTCGGCGATCAGCGTCGCCGCGTCATACGCGAGCGCTGCTTTCTGATCCGCCGCCAGGCCGTATGTCTTCTGGTACTCATCCGCGAACGACCGCGCCACGCTCCCTGACTGCGGGTCGTAGAACGCGGTGAATCTCAGCCCGGCGAACTCCCGAGCGGTGAGGGGATCCGATCCAAAGCTGGCAAGGTCATCGCTGCCGAGGAACTTGGCCCGGCTCCCGGCCTTCCGTATCGCCCGCAGGATATCGACGGCCTCATTTGCGCCGCCGGCAATGACCACGGCATCGACGGCGCGCTGCGTCATTCGAATCGCGTAGGCGTCATACTCGGCAATGCCACGCAAGTACGGATCACGTTCGATAACCGGGACGTGATGCGCCGTGAGCTCATTCATGAACGCAACCGTGTAGCCGCGTCCAAAGAGATCGTCGCGATAAATGATCGCCACACGCTTCGCGTGCAGGGACTCCGCGGCAAACCGAGCCAGGGCTCGGGCCGCATCATCATCCGTCGGACAGACGCGGAACACCCAACTCGTGGTTTTCGTGACGCGAGGATTGGTGGCCGTGGGCGTGATGTCGATCAGCGCATGGCGACCGTTGTGCTCCGCGTCGGCATAGATCGGCGCGGCCGCGATCGTTGCGGCGCTGCCAGTATGGCCGACGACGCCGATGATCTTGGGGTCGTCGCGAAACGACGCAGCAATGAGCACATCGCTCGCGCCCTTCGACGGCAACCGGACCGCGAGGGGGAGCGCGCCGTGGGGGCGCGTCGCATTCAGCTTGTCGAGCGCCAGCTTGACGCCGTTCGCGTAACCCCGCGTATCGATTCCGCTATCGGTGCTGAACGCGACGCCAACATACAGGCTATCAGCGCCCCCGTTGAGCGTAGCGGCGGGAGCGCTGGAACATGCGGCCATGACTGTTGTCAGGAGAACGACCCCGAGCGGCCGTGCTGGCATGCCCGAAGGACGGCACCATCCTTAGAGAGGTCACTATAAAGAAAGGAACTCGCTTGGGCTCGCTCGGCCTAGTAAGTCGGTGCAGAAGACCCTGGGGGTGTTCCTGCTGGCCGGAACCGCGCTACTCGGCGTGGGCGCGCTGTTACATCCAATGCTGACCGGGGATGCCGGGGCCGAGCTGACGACGATCGCCGCATCGCCCCACTTCCGAGCCATTCACCTGGCGATGCTCTCCGGGTCGGCACTGATCATCGCCGGGGTGTGGGTCCGTGCCCTTGCCTCGGGTCCAGGCGAAACCCTTCGATTTGGGATCGCGTTCGGCCTCATCGATCTGGGGCTCGCCCTCAACGCGTACGACATCTCATTTATGGCACGGGCCGGGACGCGACTGGCGGCAGCGTACACCACAGGCAGTGGGACAGCGGCTCCCCTCTTCGACGCCATGCATAACGTTGGTTTGACTTATGCACTGTTCGGTAACGTGATCGTTGCCTTGGGAGCGCTCGTCCTAGGCGTTGCCGAGTGGCAGACACGCAGAATATCCGCGGCGCTCGCATTGGTCGCCGCGGCCGGTGGGCTCATCGGGGTGGCCAGTCCCGAATCGAGCCTCCTCATCCTCGCCCCTATTGCGCTACTCTCGGCCTGGCAGGTCGTGACCGGCCTCGGGGCGCTCAATATCTTACATACGTGATGATAGAGACGGATCTGAGGCTCGCGCTGTTTTGCGACAGCTATCTGCCGCAGCTCAATGGC
Organism: Gemmatimonadaceae bacterium; assembly: GCA_035486035.1. Classification (GTDB taxonomy): domain Bacteria; phylum Gemmatimonadota; class Gemmatimonadetes; order Gemmatimonadales; family Gemmatimonadaceae; genus DASRDS01. The sequence goes on along the minus strand of DATHNL010000072.1, from coordinate 4,377 downwards.
GTGTCACTGCTGCTCGAGCGGCTCGTGGACGCCGTTCGCGATCGCGGCGGCGCGGTCCGCGTCTTCACGACGACGGATCCGCACGCGACCTACGATCCTGAGATCCGGCGGTGGCCGAGCGTGGCCTTGTGGCTCTATCCGGAGCATCGACTCGCGCTGCCGACACCCGCGAGCATCAGGCGCGAGCTCGATGAGTGGCGGCCGACGATCGTGCACGCCGCAAGCCCGTTCGGCCTCGGTCTTGCCGCCCGCAGTGGCGCGCGCGCGCTCGGCATCCCGTTCGTGTCATCGTATCACACGAGCTGGAGCGCGTACACCAAGTTCTACGGACTCGGATTCCTGAGCAACTTCGCGTGGCGCTATCTCCGGTGGTTCCACAACAGCGGGGATCGGACGTACGCGCCGACCGAAGCCACTCGCCAGGAGCTGGAATTTCACGGCATGCGTCGCACCGCGATCTGGTCCCGTGGCGTCGACACCGCGCGCTTCACTCCTACCGCTCGCTCGGCCGCGCTGCGTGCGCGACTCGGCGCGAGCGACAATACGGTCGTCTGTGCATACGTCGGCCGGCTCGGCGCCGAGAAGGGCCTGGCGGTTGCCATGGAAGGCATGCACCGGGTGGTCGCGCGCGCGGGCGCGAACGTCGTCTGCGCCATCGCGGGTGATGGACCCTACGAGGCCGAGTGTCGTCGGCTCGCGCCACCGGGGACGATTTTCATGGGGCGCCTCTCCGGGCGCGAGCTCACCGAGTTCTACGCGTCGGCCGATGTGTTCATCTTCCCGTCGGCGACCGACACGTTCGGCAACGTCATTCTCGAGGCGATGGCGTCCGGGTTGCCCGTGGTTGGTGCTGATGTGGGGCCGACCCGCGAGCTGTTGTCCAACACCCGCGGACTGACCTTCCCGCAGGGCAACGCCGAGATGTTCGGCGACCAGGTCCTGTCGTTGGTCCTCGATCGCGCACGGCGCGTTGTTCTGGCGCGCGAGGCGCTTGCGTTCGCGCGCACGCGGACGTGGGACGCGATTTTTGATGAGCTCTTTGCCGATTACGCGCGCTTGAGCGGCAGCGCACCGGCCGCGGTGGCGGTGGCCTAGGACCTAGGCTGCCTGGTCAGCCTCGGCCAGAATCGCCGCGGCGACTTCGAGAATATCCCGGCCGTCTTCGTCGGCTTCCTCTTCCATCAATTTCAGGGCATCGGCCGGCGTGAGACGCGTGCGCGCGACGATCTGTGCCACGGCGCGCTCGACGACTATTTCACGGGACTCGCTCAGCTCGACTTCGGGCTCCGTTGGCTCGACGTCGACATCGACGAGCGGGAGATCGTTGTCCGGGATTTCCCGGACGGTGTCGACCGCCACCTCATCGGCTATCGCTCGCGCGGTCGCGACGATCTCTTGGACATCCGCGTCGAGATCGCCATCGAGCGCGTTGGCGGAGATGAGCGCGACCGGCCCCCAGTTGGGCCGCGCGGCGCGGTCAGTCAGCGACGGATGCGTCGAGAGCACGAGGGCAGCGGTTCCGGCACGCGCGCGCGTCACGCTGATCGCGCCGTGCACACCCGCGCCGTCGCTCAAGTGCACATCGAAGAGGACGGCATCGGGCTCGGTCGTCGACACGGCGTCGACCGCCTCGCGAATCGTCGTCACCTGCGCGACGACGTCATAGCCCAGCGCGGCGAGGCGCTGGGACATGGCACGCGTACGAATCATGGCGGACTGCGCGACGACAACCCGTAACGACACTGATCCTCCTAAGATCGTGCCACAACTTAGTCAGTCAGAAAGTCGCTCTCCGTGACTGACATCACTATGACGATCGAAAGGCCGGAAAGTCTTGCGGTGTTGGCTCTTAAATGCTGTTCGTCGGAGGGACCAGGGCGTCGAGCGCCTTCTCGTCATTGCGCTCCATCGCGACCTCGGCGTCGAGATTGATACGGTCTTCGTCGAGTGTCGCGAACCCGACGGTCTTGCCAGCCCGATAGACCACCGCCGCGTGATGCGCCGCGAGGTCGCCGGCGATGGTGACGTGCTGCCAGGGCAGCGAGAAGCCGAGATAGCGGATCGTCATGTCGTAGTGCTGGCTCCAGAAGAACGGCACCATATCGCATCGTTGGGCGAAGCCCAGCACGTTCTCCGCGGCGATCTGACCTTGTCGCTCCGCGACGACCCAGTGCTCGATACGAAGCCGATGGCCCGTGTGCGGATCGGGCCACCGCGCAATGTCGCCAGCCGCCCAGACACCCGCGCGGCTCGTCTCCAGGTACTCATTCACCAGGACGCCATTGTCGACGGCGAGACCCGCGGCTTGCGCGAGTGCGATGCGCGGCTTGACGCCGATGCCGGCGATCACGAGATCGGCGTCGATCGTCGAGCCGTTGCGGAGCGTCACCGTGCCTGGCTCGATGCGCGCGACCTCGGCGCCCATGTGGAACCGCACGCCGTGCTGCTCGTGCAGCGAGCGGATCATGCCCGAGACGCGTGGGTCGAGAACGCGCTCGAGTGGGCGGTTTTCCATCGACACCACGTCGACCGCCACTCCTCTCGTGCGAAGCGATGCGGCCACTTCGAGACCTATGAAGCTCGACCCAATCACCACCGCGCGCTTCGCATGCTCGGCTCTGGCGATGATCGCGTTGGCATCGGCGAACGAACGAAGCACCAGCGCGCCCGGTACGTTGAGGTGATTCGGCTCGCTGCCCATGGCCAAAATCAGCGCGTCGTATGGCACGGTGTGACCGTCGTCCAACGCGACCTGTTTGCTGCCGAGATCCAGAGCCTTGGCCCGGCTCCGGCGAATCACAATACCATGCTCCTCATAGAATCCCTCTGGCCGCAGCGGGATCCATTCAGCTTGTGCGCTGCCCGCCAGATAGTCCTTTGATAAGTTCGGGCGATCGACCGGTGCCGATGGATCTTCATCGATCATCGTGATCGGTCCGACGTACCCGCGACGGCGGAGCATCTCGGCCGCCGCGGCGCCTGCGGCGCCCGCGCCGACGATCACGACGCTGCGGGGCGCGACCGGTCCGCGGCTGGTGGGAGCAAGGGGGTCCGGATCGTTTTTCTTGGCGCCCACATACACACGATCCCCACGGCGCTCGACGGACCAACAGGGCAATGGATTCAGCGCGGGTGCGCGAAGCGCCTCGCCAGTCTTGAGGTCGAAGCACGCGTGATGCCACGGACAGCGCACGGTACTGCCGACGACGAGCCCCTCGGCGAGTGGCCCGCTGTAATGCGTACAGGCCGCGCCCACGGCGAACGCCTCGTTGCCCACTCGGACGACGAGGACGTCGTCGCCGTCGACCTTGCCGAGGACGGAGGCTCCGTCGGCCAGGTCCGCCCATGAGATCCCATCTGTGCGCAGATCCGTCATCTCACAATCACCAGAAGAGCGATGGCAGTAAGTAACAGAACGATGGCCCCGATGGTAATGAGCCAGCGAAGCCAGCGCCGCGAGGATCGAGCCGGGACGGGCGCCGAGTGGACACCATATGGCAGGCTGCCGCGGCGGAGCGAGTCGGCGAGCATGCCGATTCCAGGATCCGGGGCAGCCCCGAGGGCATCGGCAACGCGGCCGTCGTATGAGTTGGCGAGGTCGATAGCCGAGGCCCGCTCCCCGCTCCCCGCGAGGGCAAGCATGAGCCCGGTCGTTGCCCGGGCACTCAACGGATCTGCCTCGACTAGCCGCTGCCACCAAGCGATTGACTCCGCCGGTTTCCCCTGAGCCTCGGCCTCGATAGCCAACTGTTCCAGGACTTCGGCATAGATCCGCGCGCACCGGGCCCGCTCATCCTCGACCCATCGGACGAAGGCGGGCGCCCGGTCGACTGTCAGTCCGTGCAGGAATGGTCCGTTATACAGGGCAATTGCCTCCCGCCAGGCCCTGGCCTCGACCGACCGGTCGAACTCCGGGAGGTCCAGGCTGAGGCAGGCGGGGTTGAGGGACAGGGTCGTCGCCGTGGCCACGATGGCGTCCGGCCCAAGTGTCCTCCTGGCAGCCGACAACGCCTGATCGAGTGAGTTCCGCCCGCCTTGCCGGTCGGGCCAGAAGTTCTCGATCAGGCGCTCCCGGCTCGTCCCGGCAGGGCCTTGGGCACCGAGAAACACGAGGAGCGCCAGTTGACGGCGCTGGATCGGCGGGTCTTGGACCGGAGCTCCGTCTCGCCAGAGCGCCAGGCCTCCGAACGTGATTAGACGCACCTAACGCGAATTCAGGGTGAATTCAGAACCGTTTGAGCCGCGTTTGGGAAGCTAATCCTAAAGTCCGTCTCATGTCAGACACAACGGTCATCACTGGGAAAGTCGCGTGGGTCTCCGACGGCGCTGGTGTCCCCGGAGCGATCCTGTCGATCTACACCCTCATGCCCGCCGGCC
>DATHNL010000071.1:0-13792 GCA_035486035.1 Gemmatimonadaceae bacterium | reverse complement strand
AGAATCCCGGGAGCGCGCACGAGGCATAGACGGCATCGGCTACCGACACGTTGTCGAGTCCGGGAAGGCCCCACACGAGCTGCGACCCGCGCTCGACGTCGACGGTACTGATGAGCGCTGGTGCGGGGAGGTCGGCGAGCCGCCCCGGCGGAACGTTCCGTTCGATCAGCTCTCGAAGCGGCGCTTCCTGATAAATCGACGGCGAACGCATGCGCTCGAGCAGCATGCCGACGTGATTCAACCGAAACAGATCCCGCCGTTTGAGTTGCGTCGCATGCTCGGCCATGACGTCGAGGGACGCGCCGCCAGCGCGGGCAGCCGCGATCAACGCGCCGATGCTCGTGCCAGCATAGAGCGTCGGGACGATGCCGAGCTCCTCGAGGGCGCGGATGACGCCAATATGCGCAAAGCCTTTCATGCCGCCGCCACCAAGGGCGAGGGCCACACGTGTTCTCATACGTTGATTCTACCCCGCGTGGTGCCTTCTGGGTCGCGTCTTCGAAGATGTGGCCGCGGCCGTCGCCGTGAGTTCCACGGTTTTGGGCACGCCGTCCACGCGGGCCGTCATATGCTGCGCCCCGATGGTCGCGCCAAGGGTCCATTGGCTGCGCACGAGGCCGAGCGAGTCGGTGACCGGCGTGCTGTCGGGCAGCGTTCCCGCTCCATGCTTCGGCACGAGGTTCACGGAGATGCCGCGCACGGGATTCCCCGCCGCGTCGGTCACGCGCAGGACGATAGGCTTGCTGGTCGCGGTGCTCGGTGCGCCGTGCTGGGCATCGCCCGAGACAACGCCAACCGCCGCCGGCGCGCCCGCCGTGGCGATGGCGTGGAGCACGACCGGGCGCACGGTGCGACCGTCGCCAATGAGCGCGCGAACGCGCTGCGGCCCCGCGCGCGGGCCGAGCACCCACGCCGCGCGTACTTCGCCGAGCGAATCAGTCCGCGGCGTTGTCGACGTGATGCTGCCGCCATCGAGCGCGACCCATTTCACCGCCAGATCGCCCATCACGCGACCGGTGGTGTCGGTGATCCTGACGCCGACCGGCACCGCCAGCGCTGTCGCGATCTTGGACGTCTGGCTATCCGCGAGCGCCGCCGTCCGGGTGTTCGCGCTCACCGGCTCCGCCTCGGCCTCCACCGTCACGACGGTATCAACGCCATCGGTGCTCGCCGCCAGGCGCTGGCGGCCGGCGAGATCGCCGAGCTTCCACACGCAATGCGCTCGGCCCTCGGCGTCAGTCTGTGTCTGCGCTACGTCGGCGGTCGAGTTCACATCGGCCCGACGGAATTTCACGGTAAGGCCACTGAGCGGCTTGCCTCGCCTGGATAACACCTTGACGATGATCGGCTCCGCCAGCGTCGAGCCAGCGGGCGCATCCTGACCGCCGCCTGCCACGAGCGCGAGGGACTGAGGCACTGGCACGACGGTAATGGGTGCCTCCGCTGCCACGCCGTCCACCACCGCTGTCACAGTCGCATGTCCCTCGGCGACGGCGGTGAGCGTACCAGCCGTGTCGACCTTCGCTACCGCGGTGTCACTCGACCGCCAGCGCGCGGGGCGCGCGGCGGCAATCACATGGCCGCGCGTATCAGTCGAGACGACGGATAAGGGGCGAGAGGTCAGCTCGGCGACCGCGACGGCGCTGTCATTTGCGATATGCACATGCGCCGCGATGGGACGCACCACGACGGTCGCGCGCGCCATGAGCTCGCCGACGGTGACGATAACAGTGGCGGTACCGGCGTTGTGCGCGATGACGGTACCGTCGGGATTGATGATCGCGACGTCAGGATGATCGATGGTCCACTTGATGTTCGTGCCGACGAGCGCCGTGCCTTTCTTGTCGGTCACGGTCGCGGCGAGGTGCACCGTATCGCCGATCGATGTCGCGGTATCGTTGGCGGGCGCGAGCCCCACCCACGTCGCGCCGAAATTGCCGATGGTGCGTCGGGTCTGCGCGCCATCGAGCCCGAACTCGTGGATCGACGTCGCCACCGTACCCAGCGCGGCGCCAACGGCGACGACGCGTGCGACGATCCGGGCGGCATCGTGGACCTTGTTCGTGTTCTGGATCGAGGTCCGCGCCATGATTACAAGACTAGCTAGACCGGGCAGCAGTCACGTTCCAGGCCATGCTGACCGAACTCGTATGTTTATGGCTAAATCGTTACTTGAGAAAGATATACAGCCCGTAAGCGGCGACGAGAACGCCGCCGACGGCCAGGGCCGTCCCAGCCCCGCCACCGATGATCAGTCCGGTGATGAACGCGGCGCCGCCAACGATCATCAAAGCGCCTCCCGTGCCCAGCCCGCCCCCTCTTGCCGCCCGGTCGGCGGCCTCTTGTGGCGATACATCCTCTGTCGCGACGTGCAAGGGGATACCGGAGCGCGCTGCGTCCACGGTCGGCCCGGCCTGTGCATAGGCAAGCCTGGGGATAAAAGCGAGCGCAATGAGCATAGCGAGGCGAAAGAGTGTGCGCATAATCCTTTGATCCTCGTGGCGTGTTGTTAGAATAAGTACAACTCTTTGGAGCACTCCGCGTGCCCTTTTCGTTGCGAGCGTTGGGTCTGGCCGGCGCGTCATGTGTTCTCCTCTCTGCCACCGCCCATGCTCAGGGCAAGATCACTGCCGGAGAGATCGACGCGAATCTGAAATTTCTGTCATCCGACCTGCTGGAGGGCCGGGCGCCGGCGACTCGTGGCGGACAACTGTCGTCCGCGTACATCGCCAGTGCCCTTCAAGAAGCCGGCGTCGAACCCGGTGGTCCGAATCACGCCTACTTCCAGCCCGTCCCGATCGACATCGTCGGCGCCGATCCGGCGACACTGCACGTTACCGCATCTGGCAAGGCAACCGCCGCGCTCCGCTATCCAGATGACGTCGTCGTTGGCGCCGGGTCGGCCGTCGAATCCAGCGCCGCGCGCGGAGAGCTCGTCTTCGTCGGCTATGGGGTCGCCGCTCCCGAGCACCAGTGGGACGACTTCAAGGGTGTCGACCTGCACGGCAAAGTCTTGCTCGTGCTCGTGAACGATCCGCCGACAGCGCCGTTCACAAAGACGATGGACTACTATGGGCGTTGGACGTACAAGTACGAAGAAGCTGAGCGCCAGGGCGCGGTGGGCTGCCTGATTATCCACACGACTGAACGTGCTGGGTACCCGTGGCACACGGTCGTGGGCTCGTGGGCCAAAGAACTCCGGATGCTCCCACGCGATCCGTCTCTGCCTCCGCCACTTGGTGTTCGCGGCTGGATTACGGACAGCGCTGCAACGGCCCTGTTGGCCAGCGCCGGCCTTGACCTCTCGCAGCTCCGCGCGGCCGCGGCCTCCCACGATTTCCGTCCAGTGTCGACGGGGATCACGATGGACATGGCATTCGCGAACAAAGTACGCCACATGCAATCGGAGAACGTCATCGGCGTTGTTCGCGGCACGACACTCTCCAACCAGTACGTTGTGTTCAGCGCGCACTGGGACCATCTGGGTATCGGCCCGGCGGTGAATGGAGATTCCATTTACAACGGGGCCGAGGACAATGCGTCGGGCGTCGCGGATGTGCTCGCGATGGCGCGCGCCGCGAAGCCGCAGAAACGGTCGATGGTGTTTCTGTTTGTGACAGCCGAGGAGTCCGGCCTCCTGGGCTCGGCGTGGTTTGCGCAACACCCAACGGTGCCGGTTGCGGGCATCGTCGCCAATCTGAACATCGATGGCGGCAATTTGTTGGGGCGTGTGAGGGATTTGAATGCACTGGGAGACCGGAAGAGCTCACTCGGACCCTCGCTCGCCAAGTACGTCGCGCCGATGGGTATGAGCCTGGCGGCGGATGCGCATCCGGAGCAGGGGCATTTTTACAGATCTGATCACTTCTCGTTCGCGAAAGTCGGCGTCCCAGCATTATCCATTGGTGCTGGCACGGACTTCGTGGGCCGGCCGAAGGGCTGGGGCGTCGAGCAAGAGGACGACTACACGGCGCACCGTTACCATCAGCCGTCGGACGAGTATCGGCCGGACTTCGATCTCAGCGGCGCGGTGCAACTGTCAACTATAGTTCTCGGATTCGGCGAATCGCTGGCGAATGCGCCGGGACTGCCGACCTGGAACGCGGACGCTGAGTTTCACCGTCCGGCAGCGGCGAGCCCGGCGGCCGTTCCCTAGATGTGCCGTCTACGCATACGACTCGTCGCTCTTCTAATGACCGCCACGGCCGCGTGTCGATCTGGTGGAGCCAAGTCCAACGCCCAGGTGACGCCCGCGCGCGACACCACTGCGGCGCACGCCAACCATCCGGTGACGCACCTCACAGATTTGACGGCGTGGGTGGACTCGGCCGTTACTGCGCGATCCACACGGATGACCGCGACCGGCGCGAACGTGAGCGAACCGACGACGCCCTGTTCGTGTGACACTTCCGCCGCGGGGAGGCGCGGCAAGAGTAAGACACCGTAAATAGTTGAACTGTACCGTGTACGAATAGTACAATAGGAATAGCCCTCAAGCGCCGGAGGATCGTCGAGCTATGCCCAACCCGTTTTTGAGCTCCGAGGAGTACGACGAGCGCGCGCACCAGCTCTATAACGAGGGTCAATACGACGAAGCGCTCGATGTGCTCCGTGAGGGGCTTTCGCTTTACCCGAACGCGGTAGAGCTACATGTCGGGGTGGGGTACGCACGACTGGCGCGCGAGGAGTACGCGTGGGCGCGTCGGAGCTTCGAGGAAGCCCTGGTCCTCGATCCAGAGCACGAGGATGCCCTCGCTGGCCTCGGGGAGACGCTCCTCAAATTCGGCCAGCAAGCATCGGCACTCAAAAACTTTCGTCGGATTTTGGAACTCGGCTATCGGGATGATGTCGAGCTGATGCTGCAGGCCGGGCGTGCGTTGTTCCGAGAGGGGTTGATCGAAGCCGCCCAAGAGTTCTTCGACATCGCCGTCCAACAGACTCCGGATTCCGCCGAAGCCGTCGCGTGCGTCGGCTACGCCCAGCATCGGCTCGGCGAAACCGACGCCGCCATCGCGACACTGCGCAGTGCCCTGCAGCTCGACGGCGATCACGCCGAGGCGCGCATCTATCTCGGGAATATTTTGTACGATCGCGGAGAATATGAAGCCGCGCTCTATCATCTCGACCGTACCGCGCCAGACGACCATTGGGATGAGCTGGGCATCTGGAGACTCGTCGAGCTCAAGAAGTCGGTCTATCGGCTCGCGGACGATGATCCAGAGCTCAAGCCGTGGGATGATCGCTTAGCGGAGCTGGCGGGCGAGTCGGACGACATCGACGACATGCTCGCCGAGATCGAGCAGCGCGCGGCCGACGAAGCGCAGGGCGAAGCGCGCGGGCAGCTCGAGCTGTTCGGCGCGCTGCTCAATGATCTCGCGGCGCAGAAACATCGCATTGTGCGCGAGGGGAAAGAGTACGACGGCACGTGGGATGACATCGTGCGCGGCATGCGCGATGACAACGCCGCGTACGTGGGACGTCCGCTCGCCGAGTTCATGCAGACCGAGGCGCGCCGCGGATTCTCGATGACCGGCATCGAGATTCCGACGACCGACGCCGAGAGTTTCATCCGCGGCAGCGCCGACGCCGGATTACTGCGTATCGTGAAGTGATTGACAGCGCGCGGCCAGCTGTGGAGCGGCTGGCCAGCGCGCGCGACGCCGCGTCGCTGGTGGCGGCCTGGACCGCCATCGAGTCGGCCCTGCAGGATTCCGCGAGCAACCGCACGTTGGTCGGTCAAGCTCTCGTCCGCGATCTGCGGCAGCGCAACGTGCTCACGCTCGATCAAGGGCATGCGCTCATCGAGCTGCTCGCGGCGCACGATCGCGCTGTGGTTCCGGGCTACGCGGTCACTGACGCTGACGTTGCCGCTGCGCGGGACGCTCTGAATCAACTCGTTGCCGCGCCGCCACCTGTTACGCCATTGCCTCTGAGCACAGCGCCGCCTGCGGCGGCGACCGCGCCAGTCGCGCACACGCCAGCCTCGTCGACTGGGTCCGTTGGTCGTGTGCTCGGCTTCGTGGTGCTACTAGCGGTCATAGCGGGCGGTGCAGCGTATGGGGTGGTGACCTGGCGCAAGCAAAGCGCAGGGCGCGCAGCGCCCGCGTCATATTCGGCCGGCGATCTCGTAGCGCGCGGCGTGGCGGCGTATCAGGCGGGTCACGTCGATTCGGCGCGCGTGTTCTTCAATCATGCCGCCGAGCATGACACGGCGGATGCGGTCCCGCACATATACCTGGGCCGAATAGCGCGAGAGGCCGGCGACCTCGGCACCGCCAGAGCGGAGCTCGTACGAGCCGTGCAACTGGCGCCGAACAACGAAATCGCCCAGCGAGAGATGGGTGCGGCGCTGCTGGCCGCCGGCCAGTACGAGCTGGCGAGCAAATTCTATGTCAGAGCCATCGCCCTCGACTCCACCGATCGCGCGGCGCTGGGTTTCTACGGCTGTACGCTCAAGCGCTTGGGCCAAGCGCAACAGGCCACGCAGTATCTGACGCGCGCCGGCCAGGGGCCGTGGACCGCGTGTCAATGATCGAGTGCGTCGACCTCGCAAAGACGTACCCGGGCAACGTCCGCGCGCTCGACAAGCTGTCGCTCCGCGCCGAGCGCGGCGAGGTCGTTGGCATCGCGGGCCCGAACGGCGCGGGCAAGAGCACGTTGATCGCGCTCCTGCTCGGCTACTTGCACCCGACCTCGGGCACGGTCCGCCTCGGCGGCCTCTCTCCGCGCCAATACGTCGAGCACTATCGCGTCGGGTACCTCTCGGAGCTGATCGCGATGCATCCGCGCTGGCGGGTCGACGAGGCGCTGGCGCGCTTTGCGCTGTTGGCCGGCGTGCCGAACGCCGAGGCCCGCACGCAAATCCCGGCTCTCCTCTCGCAGCTGGGCCTCGACGAGCACAGCACGAAGGTCGTCCGCGCCCTCTCCAAGGGCAACTTGCAGCGCCTCGGGCTCGCCCAGGCGCTCCTCGGTGATCCCGATGTGCTGATCCTCGATGAGCCGACGCACGGCCTGGATCCCATGTGGTTGCTCAGGTTTCGCGCGGTCATGCGCGACTTGAGGCGACCGGATCGTACGATGCTCATCGCGTCGCATGACCTGGCCGAGCTCTCGGCACTCGCGGACCGCGTCTACATCATTGACCACGGCCAGGTCGTACGCTCGGTCGACACGCGCGCGACGGCGACGCCGGAGGCACGCGAGTACCGGCTCACGTTGTCATCGGGTGCGGCGCTCGTGCCATCGGTGTTCCCGGCCGCGCGCCCGGCTGGCGCCGAGGGGAGCTTCGAGCTGCCCGCGATCGACCTCGCGACACTCAACACCGGCCTCGCCGAGCTCCTGCGGGGTGGCGCGCAGCTCGTGAGCGTCGCGCCGACGGAATCGCTCCTCGAGTATCATTTCCGCGATGCGGTCGAGAAGGTAAGCGCCTGATGGCGATCGTCCGCGCGCGTTTGGGCGCCTATGCGCGTTGGCAGCTACGGGATTTCATCCTCGGGCCCGGCGGTATCACGATCGGCATCGTGCTGCTCCAGATCTGGATCGCCTCGCGCACACAGGTCATCGAATCGGGGGTGGGCCCGCCGCGCACCCCATCGCTCGACTGGCTCGTCCAGTTGGTCGGGCTCCTGGGTTCGATCTATGCCACATCCAGCTTGGTGTCCGAGGACCGCGCGCGAGGGTACTATCGCTTTCTGTTCGCGAAACCGGTCGGCCCCGTGCGGTACTACGCCCAAGCGTTCGCCCTGCGTGGTCTCGTGCTGCTGCTTCTCGCCGCGCTGACCTCGCTGCTCGGTGCGTGGATCGCGCATCCCGTGCCCCTGCTCGGCGCGGTCGCGTATACGGCCGTCATGTACGTATTCGCGGGCGGGGTCACCGCGTGTCAATCGACCGTGTGGCGATTTGCGTGGGTCGGCTCGCTCGTCCTGTACCTGGCATCGATAGAGGTCGCCCAGCTGGCCGCGGCCGACGCGCCCATGGGTCCGGTCGCGCACGCACTCTGGCGCGCGGCGCACGTCATAATGCCGCCGTTCTCGCAGCAGACCTTCTTGCACGGGATGCTGGTGAGCGCGCCACAGTGGGGTGACATCGCCGGATCGATCGCCTGGTGTGTCGGATACGGCCTGATCGCGCTCGTGGCCGGAGCGTTCGTCATCCGGGGACTCGAATGGGCGCGCTAGCCGACGTCGTCCTCGGCGCACCGGTCGTGCGGACCGTGCTGCCGAACGGTCTCACGGTGCTCGTGCGCCGCGACCGGTCCGCGCCGGTCGTCGCGGTCGTGACGTACGTCAAGGCCGGGTACTTCGACGAGACGGACGCGCAGGTCGGCATCGCCCACGTGCTGGAGCACATGTACTTCAAGGGCACACCGACGCGCGGCGTCGGGGAAATCGCCAAGGAGACCATGGCCTCCGGCGGGTACCTCAATGCGCACACCATCTACGATCACACGAGCTACTACACGGTGCTCCCGGCGAGCCGTCTCGCCGAAGGGCTCGCCGTCCAATCCGACGCGTACGCGAACTCGGTGATCGATGCCGGTGAGCTCGCCCGGGAGCTCGAGGTGATCATTCAAGAAGTGCGACGCAAGACCGACAATCCGCCGGCGCTGGCGACGGAGTCGCTCTACGCGCTGCTCTTCGATCAGCATCGCATTCGCCGCTGGCGCATCGGCGACCCGGACCGGCTCCGGACGTTCACCCGCGAAGATGTGCGCGGGTTCTATCGCACGTACTACTACCCTGGCAACACCATCCTGAGCATAGTCGGCGACGTCGATCCCGAGGCCACGCTCGCGCTGGTCGAGACGTACTACGGCGCGCTCCCGGACCGTCCGATCGTGCGGGATCGCGGCCCGGCCGAGCACTCAGTGGTCGGGCTGCGCTATCGCGAATGGAGCGGGGACATCGCGCAGGCCCAGCTCCTGTTCGGCTGGCGCACGGGCGGTACGCTCGACCCCGACACCCCGCTGCTCGACATCGCCGCCGCGGCGCTCGGCGGCGGGCGCGCGTCGCGTCTCTATCGCGCCGTGCGCGAACGCCAACTCGCCTCCTCGATCACGGCGTACAATTACACGCCCACGGAGCTCGGCGTGTTCGTGATCCAGGCCGAGACCCCACAGGGGAAAACGCTCGACGCGGCGCGTGCGGTGTGGGCCGAGTTGCGGCCCGATTTTACGTCGTCCGAGATCGAACGGGCGCAGCGATTGTTCGAATCGCAGTGGGCGCGTCGGACCGAGTCGATGGAAGGCCAGGCCAATCATCTGGCGGAATGGGAGGCCCTCGGCGACTGGCAGCTTGGCGAGCAGTATCTCTCGCGTGTCCTGTCGGCCACCGCTGCTGACGTGACGGCCGCCGTACGGCGGCACGTCAAGCAGCCTGACACGGCGGCGCTGGTGTATCGGCCGAACGACTCCCAAGAAATCGGCGGCCTTGAAGTCGGTGGTCTCTTTGGCGCGCTCGAGTCGGGACTGCCGGAGCCGGTGTCTGCCCCGTCCCGACAGGGCGCCGTCGTCGCGCCGCCGCAGGCGGCAGCGACATTCGAAGAAGAGATCGCCGGAGTGCGAGTCTATCGGACCCGAGGGGGCGTACCGATACTGGTGAGACGAAAGCCGGGCGCCGCGATGACGCACATGGGTGTCTACGCATTCGGCGGAGCCCGCAACGAGTCCCCCGCACGGGCCGGCGAGACGACGTTGATGGCGCGGACGGCGACCAAGGGAACGACCACGCGCACTGCCGCCGACATCGCCTCTCGCGCCGAGTTCCTCGGTGGCACGGTGAGCGCGAGCGTCGGCTCGGAGAATTTCGGTTGGTCGCTGTCGGTCCCGACGCGAGGAACGGAGGCGGCCTTGGGGCTCCTCGCCGATGTCGTGCAACGGCCGACGTTCCCGGAGTCGGCGCTCGAGACCGAGCGGTCGCTGATGTTGGCTGACCTGATCGCCCTGCGCGACGACATGTATCGCTACCCGGTGCGACTGGCGACATCGGCTGCGTTCGCCGGGCATCCGTACGGCGTCGGCACGCTCGGGACTGAAGAGTCGATCCGGTCCGTGACCGTCGATGCGGTAGGGCGGTGGCACCAGGAGCAAGTGCTCGCGGGCCCGACGCTCATTGGCATCGTCGGCGATGTCGACCCGGACGAGATCGCCGCGGTTGCCGCCGGTGAATTGGCCGCGCTCCACGCCTCCGCGCGCTTTCCCATCGCTCCGCCCATATGGCCCAACCAACCACGGCGGGAAGTCGAATCGCGGGACAAGGCGCAGACGGCAATGGCCCTTACGTTCCCCGGTCCAACGCGAAACGACCCCGATCGCTTCACGGCGCATCTCATTGCGACGATGGCCAGTGGGCTCGGCGGGCGATTCTTCGATGAGCTGCGCGACAAACGCTCGTTGGCGTACACGGTCCATGCGTTCGCGACGGAGCGTCTGCTCGCCGGAATGTTCATCGCCTACATCGCCACGTCGCCCTCGCAGGAACAGGAAGCCCGCGCCGGTCTCCTCGCTGAATTCGAGAAGCTCCGCGCATCGCCCGTTGCGGCCGACGAGCTCGCGCGGGCGCAGACGTACACGATCGGCGCGCACGCGATTCGCCAACAAAGCGGCGCCTCAGTGCTCGCCGACGTGATCGATGCCTGGCAGTTCGGCCGCGGCTTGGATGAGCTCGACGACTTCGAGAGCCGTGTGCTGGCCGTCACGCCGGTCGAGATACAAGCTCTCGCACAGCGCTATTTCGACGTCGCCCGTGTCGTCGAAGGCATCGTGAGAGGGGTCAGCGGCGCGTAGCGGGTGGCAGCCCGAGCGCCGAGTTGAGCCAGCGCACGAACGGAATGATGGCCGTAAAATCCCTTGCCAGCGTATCCGGCAGTCTCGGACTCCGGAGCTCGGCGGCGGTCAACATGCGGTGCGACGTAAACGACTTGTAGCGCAGCCACCGCGCCGCGGGATGATCCTCGGTGAATCCACGCGGGAGGCGCTGCAGCACGGCTTCCTCACTCAACGCGGAGAAGCGCCGGCGCATCGTGCGGACCGTCGTCTCGAATGTCTTGTACCGCTCGGCGAGCGCTTCACGAATCCTCGCGAGCGCGGGCGCGGGCGGCATCCAAATGCCGCCCGCGATCATCGATGCGCCGGGCTCGAAGTGGAAATACAATCCCGCTCCACCATGGATCTGCTCGGCACCGCGGCCGAGGTCGCGGTGGTTCACCCAAAATCCAACATTGTGCTTGTAGGGCGACTTGTCCTTCGCGAATCGCGTGTCGCGGTGAATGCGAAAGACCGATCGCTTTGGGTCGCCGTACAGCTCGGGCGCGATGCGCCCTAAGCGCGCATCGAGCTCCTCCAGCAGCTCGCGCAAGGGCGCGCGGAGCTCGTTCTCGTAGATATCGCGCCGGGCCTCGAACCACTCACGTCGGTTGTTCCGCTTGAGGTCCCGCAGGAACTTGAATGCGGCTGGGCTGAACATTGGGCTGGAAACTCTATGGCGACGCGCTGGCCTCGCGCAAGCTCTTGGCGGCACGCGCCACGGCGTTAGCGGCTCGACGCAAACGCCCCGATGGCGCGCGCAGGCCGGTGACCGCGCCGTAATCGGCCGCGTCGGCGACGATGACGCCTTTGATAGCCGAGCGGCTCGTGGCCCAGGCGAGGGTCGACCAGATCGCACGCTCTTGGTTGATCTCCCCGTGGCTCACGGGATAGCCGTAGGTGGCGAACACCCAGTTTTCTTTCGCCGTCGGCCCGGAGGCCGCGATCCATCGGTCCGCACTGCGCGTTTGGGCGTCGAGATCGGCCGCGCCAGCGAACAGCGGCCGGATGTCGAATCCCACGACATCGATCGGCGCACTGGGCGCCGCCGCCCACGCGTACAATGCGCTATCGCGTGCGCCCGACGGCGAGACGGCGATCGCGACTCGCACTTTGGGGTCGATGCGGTGCACGGTGAACGCCGCGGCCGTGAGGTACCGCGTCCAGGTCGCCAACGACAGCGATGCGCCGAGCGCACTATCGCCCTTGATAATGGGCTCGTCCGCGACGACGAGGTAATCGGGATGCAGCGCGCGCACGACACGACTCAATTCGGCGAGTCGATTGTCTTGATACAGCTGCGGCGACGTCGCGTACTGCTGGGCGGCGTCGGTGGGATATTCGAGTGTGAGTATCAACGTGGTCGTATCGCGTCGCAACGCATCCAACGATCGACCAAGCGAGTCGAGCGCGGCCGGATGCGCGCCGCGTGGATCGATGCGCACGCTGACGGCCTCGGCGCCGACGGTATCAACCAACGACAAGTCGAACCGGAGTGTGCTCGCCGACGGCGCCCCCTCGAGTGCCGGCAACACGCGAAGCCCGACCACGAAGTCCCCGGCGGGCCGCTCCTGCAGCGGTTGCAGCGAGAGCGGATCGTAACTCGTTATCGTGAGCCACGCACTCGGCAGCGCCAGGATAGTTGCCGTAACCCATGCCGCGGCAAACGTCGCCAGCAGCGCCCGCAGGGAGCGACTCAACCGCCACCGCGGCGGAAACGCCGGCGCCAGCAGCGCCGGCTGCAATGCGTATGGCCAGGCGAGCGCCACCGGCCCAGCGATGTACCCGAGCACGTTGACGTGCGCGGTCGCGAGCGCCAGGGCCGGCTCGGGTGGCGTGTATCCAGCCGCGGTGACCCACCGAACGATGGCGACGGCGGTGAGCAGCAGATCGTAGGCGACGATGGGGATGCCGGCAAACGGCGAGATCATGCGTCGGACGGTCGCGTAGCATGCCTGCGCGGTGATCAAGAGCATCGTCGCGGGCCAGAACCACGCCAACCCTTCGAACGTATGCCCGGTCGCGGTCGACGCCGCGGCGGCGCCGATGAGCAGCGCCGGCGCGAGGACGAGGGCCGAGACCGCGGAGAGTGCGGCGAGCGCGCGCGGCGAGCGGCGAAACTGCGCGATCTGGCCGCCGATGAAGATGTCCCACAGCGCGATGCCGAGGGCCAAGCCGGCGTACAGTCGCACGAGCAACTCGTGCGAGAGCGAAATGGACGGGATGTAGGTCGGCACGCTGTCCCCGCTATCCCCTCGCGCGCTGCTCGCTCCTCACCTCGCGCGCGGCAAGCCGTCGAGCGAACACGTCGAGCGCTTTGCCCGGCTCGTGTGTCGCCGGTGCGATGACATCGAGCAGCAGGACCCCGATCTCGGGATCCGTCAGCACGGTCGTCTGGGAGGCGCCGAGGAGCAGGACGCCGGTGACGGCATCGTTCGGCAGTCGCCGCACGATCGGCGTGCCGCTGCCGGGCAATCCCGCGGCGCCGGCCGCGGCGATCAACAGGCCGGTGAGCAGCGACACATCGCGGAGGCGCGCCGCGTCGACGCCGTGAAAGTCAGCGCTCAAGTGGGTGTAGGTGCTCATTCCACGATGCGACCCGTGGGGGTCGATGGACGCGGCGGCCTCAAGCCGAAGCGGCTCGCTTCGGCGCGACCCTCCGGGAACGTCACGTCGAGGAATTGCCCACGCATACGGCGGCCGATCATGCAATGCGCGTCGACCAGCGCCCGGACCATGTCGGTCTCTTCACTCACGTCTCCAATAGCCTTCCACGCGTGTGGCGCGATCAAGTAGCGTCCGACGACGTGGTCGAGCACTGGGGCGAGATCGACCTCGTCGGTCGGGAAATCGCCGACGACACCGGCGACGTTCTTCCCAGTTCGATAATAGGTCTCGACGACCTGAGCGAGGCCCGGCGCATCACCGACGAAGAGGTGGGTCGGTATCGCGACGCCGAGGGGAGCCTCTCCGGCGAATTCCCGACCTCTC
>DATHNL010000070.1:0-32642 GCA_035486035.1 Gemmatimonadaceae bacterium | reverse complement strand
CTTCGAGCGCCGTCGGGAAGTTGTAGCCGCGGCCGAGATACAAGAAATTCGTGGCTCGCTTGAATTCTTCGGCCAACTCTTCGATCTCGTGCGCCCGGTCGAGAATGCCCTTTACCTGACCCGGCAGTGCTTCGAGCGCGTGAATGATCTCGCTGCCGCGGAGCGACGAGAGGGCTTTGAGGCGCCCGAGTTTCAAGGTGAACATCGCCAGGGCAACGACCTGGCTCGTGAACGCTTTCGTCGAGGCAACGCCGATTTCGGGACCGGCGTGGAGATAGATCCCCGCGCCGGCCTCTCGGGCGATCGTGGAGCCAACGACGTTTACTATCCCTAAGGTACGGGCACCGCGCCGCTGCGCTTCGCGCATGGCGGCGAGCGTGTCGGCCGTCTCGCCCGACTGCGAGATCACGATGCAGAGGGTGCGATTCGTGACGATCGGGTTGCGATAGCGAAATTCCGAGGCGTATTCGACCTCGACTGGCACGCGGGTCAGTTCTTCGATCATCTGCTCGCCGATCAGGGCCGAGTGCCAGCTCGTGCCGCAGGCGGTGATGATGATGTTGTCGATCGCCAGCAACTCGTCGTCGGTCAGGTTGAGCCCGGACAGCTTGGCGGTCGCTTCGTCGGCCAGCAACCGGCCGGCCATGGTGTTGGCGATCGTCTCCGGCTGCTCGAAGATCTCCTTGAGCATGAAATGCGCATAGCCACCACGCTCGATCTGGGCGAGGTCCCAGTCGATCTTGGTCACCCGCCGGTGGAGCGTCGTCGCGTTCAGGTCGAGGATCCGGTAGCCGTTCCGGTCGAGGACCGCGAGATCGCCGTCTTCGAGATAGACCACCTCGCGGGTGTGCGCCAGAATCGCCGACGCGTCGCTCGCGATGTAGTACTCGCCGTCGCCAAGGCCGACGAGGAGCGGACCGCCCCGGCGGGCGGCGACGATCTTGTCGGGATCACGGCTGCACAGGACGCCAATCGCGTACGCGCCTTCGACCTGGTGCAGCGCTTCCATGACCGCGTCCTCGAGCGAGCCATCGAAGGCGGCCTCGATCAAGTGCGACAGGACTTCGGTGTCGGTCTCGGATACGAAGAGGTGCCCGTGCTCCTCGAGCATGCGGCGGAGCGCGGTGGCGTTCTCGATAATGCCGTTGTGGACGACGGCGATCTCGCCCTTGCAGTCGAGCTGCGGGTGCGCGTTGCACTGGTTCGGCGCGCCGTGCGTCGCCCAGCGGGTATGGGCGATCCCGACCGACCCCTCGACCGGCTCCGCATCGAGCAGCAACTCCAGATTGGAGATCTTTCCCTTTTGCTTGCGCGTTTCGAGCCGCCCGTTCATGACGGCCACGCCCGCGGAGTCATAGCCGCGGTATTCGAGGCGTTTGAGGCCGTCGATGAGCACTGGGGCGGCCGAGCGCGGGCCGACGTATCCGACGATTCCACACATGATTTATTGACCCAAGAGATAAGAGCGAGACCGCTCCACTAATTCGCGAGCCTGAGCTTCCGTCGGCGCCTCCGCGATCACCCGGACGACCGGTTCCGTGCCACTCGGACGGACGTGGACCCAGCGATCTGTCCAAGCGAACCGGATGCCGTCGGCTGTATCTACCCCGGCGCCGGCGAAGGCGGTCCGCAACGCCGCGTATACGGAATCTAAACTTCCCGACGGACGGTCGAGTTTGTCCTTTACGATGGCATAACGAGGCCGGTCGCCGACTATTCTCGACAGCGGCGCATCGGCATCCAACAGCAATTGCAGCACCAGGGCCGCGCCAGCGGGTGCGTCGCGGCCAAGGTGCAATTCTTTGACGATCACCCCGCCGTTGCCTTCACCACCGACCGGGGAGCCTTCGTCCCGCATCCGGAGGGCGACGTTGACCTCGCCCACAGGGGCTCGGATCACTTCGACGCCCGCGAGGGCGGCTGCGTCGTCTACCACCCGACTGGTGGACAGGTTGGTCACCACCGGGCCTTTCGTGCGGCGCAGCACGGCGCCGGCAGCCAAGGCTAGCGTGTAGTCTTCACCGATCGCCGAGCCCGTTTCGTCTACGAGGGCTAGGCGGTCGACATCCGGGTCAACGGCCATCCCAATGTCGGCGTGCGATTCGCGGACCAGGCGCTCCAGATCGCCGAGGTTCTCGGCGACCGGCTCTGGAGGGCGGGGGAAGCGGCCGTCGGTTTCGAGATTGATGGCGGTGACCCGGCAGCCGAGACGGTCTAACAGCTCGGGCATGATCGTCGCGCCGGCGCCACGGACGCAGTCGAGCGCGACGTGGAAGCGGCGACGGCGCATCGCCGGTACGTCGACGTACGGGAGCGCGAGGATTGCCTCGATATGGCGGGAGATTGCCTCAGGGTCGGTTGTGACCTGGCCGAGGCAGTCCCACGATGCGCGGGGAATGCCTCGCTCCATCACCGCGCGCATCTCGGCGCCTTCGGCGCTCGACAAGAAAAGGCCGGTTGGGGCGATGAACTTGAGTGCGTTCCACTCGATCGGGTTATGGCTGGCTGTGATCGCCAGGCCACCTGCCGCGTGATGCCACTCGACCGCCAGTTGGATCGTCGGTGTCGGTGCTAGGCCGACGTCGATTACGTCACAGCCAACCGACTGGAGAGCGCTCAGTACGACTCGGTGGAACATCGCGCCCGATACGCGGCTGTCCCGGCCGACGACAACAGCACTCCTCGTGGCTTCGCCACTCGTCGCCTCTGGGTGGGTCGGTGCTACTACTGGCTGGCGCTGTTTGGCTGACTGCTGCTTGGCCCAGGCGCCGAAGGCGGCGGCGTAAGTTGCGATCACTTCCGGGGTCAGGGCTTCGCCTACGCGGCCCCGGACTCCGGAGACACTGATCATCAACCCAGCATTGGACATCGCTCAAAGCTAGGTGAGCCGGCCCACGGCCGGGTAGTCGCCGCTGATCGAAATGGCCGCGAGTGTGATCGCCCCGGTGTCGATCGCATTCACGAATGCTGTCAGGACTTCGGGATCGAACTGCGTTCCGTTACAGCGTCGCATCTCGGCCAACGCCGCGTCGAGACCGAGGCGGCCTCCGCGACGATAGGCGCGGCCGCTCGTCATCGCGTCGAACGCGTCGGCGACCGCTGCTATTCGTGCTTCGAGTGGGATCGCCGTACCCGCCAAGCCATCCGGAATGCCACGGCCATCAAATCGTTCGTGGTGCGATCTGACGATGTTGAGCGCGAGCGGGGCATCTCCCAGGATCGGCGCTAGGATCCTCCATCCCACCATGGGGTGCGTCATGATGTGCTCGTACTCTTCATCGGTGAGCGGTCCCGGTTTGTTGAGCACCGACTCGCGAACGCCGATTTTGCCGATGTCGTGTACATGTCCGCCGATTTCGATTTGGCGAACCACCTCTGATGGAAGGCCGAGTGCGCGAGCGATGGCGGCCGAGTACTGACTCACGCGAACGGAGTGGCCGCGGGTATAGCGATCTTTGACTTCCAAGGCTTCGGCGAATGCTTGCATGCTCGCCAGGAACAATTCTTCGAGGCGGCGTGCTTGAGCTTGCACGCGCTCTTCCAGGCGTTCCTGGTAGCCGCGGTTTTCCACGAGGAGGCGCCGCTTCTCGAGTGCCTGGGCTACGCGGGCGCGGACCTCATCGAGATTGAACGGCTTCATCAGGTAGTCCATCGCGCCGATGGCCAGGCAGCTGACGGCGATATCGACGTCAGCGACGGCGGTGACGAGCACGACGGCCGTGTCCGGGTATTGGAGCCGCACTTGGCGCAAGAGCTCGATGCCGTCCATCTGCGGCATGCGTAAATCGGTGAGCACCAGCGTGACCGGCGTGTGGCGCAACACTTCTATTGCACCGGCGCCAGACGAGGCCTCGAAGCACTCGAAGCCTTCGCCTTCCATGAGGCGCATGAGCACTTGGCGCAGCCGCGGCTCGTCGTCGACGACGAGGCAGCGGCGTGTCGGGTCGCCGCCGGGTACCCCGTCCATTATCTTGATCGCTCCATGACTCGCGTCTTCGACGACGACCTAGTAGCGCGGTTCGCGACGCGCGCGATCCACGCCGGCCAGCGGCCGGACCCTGTGTCCGGCGCCGTCATGACCCCGATCTACCAGACTTCCACCTTTGTACAGGACGGACTGGGCAGGCACAAGGGGTACGAATACGCGCGCGGCACGAATCCCACCAGGCAGGCGTTGGAGCGGAATGTCGCGGCCCTCGAGGGCGGCACGCATGGATTCGCGTTTTCGAGCGGCATGGGGTGCCTCGACACGATCATGAAGCTGTTCCGCTCGGGCGACCACATCATCTGTGGCGACAATACCTACGGCGGAACGTTTCGTCTGTTCGACCAGGTGCTGGAGCATTTCGGTCTCCGCTTCACCTTTGTCGACACGCGCGATCCCCAGCGCGTAGTCGACGCGATCAGTCAAAAGACAGTCGCGGTGCTGGTCGAGACTCCGACCAACCCGTTGATGCGGCTGACTGATCTCGCAGCTATGGCCGAGATCGCTCACCGCGCCGGCGCCTTGCTGATTGTTGACAATACGTTCGCCACGCCGTTTTTCCAACGGCCGCTGGAAATTGGTTCGGGAGCGGACATTGTATATCACTCGACGACTAAATACCTCAATGGCCACAGCGATATGGTCGGCGGTATCGCCATCGTGCGGGACGACGGTCTCGCCGAGCGACTCACATTTTTGCAAAACGCTGCCGGCGCCGTGCCTGGGCCCTTTGATTCGTGGCTCGCGCTCAGGGGAACCAAAACGCTGCACCTCCGCATGCCCCGACACGACGCGAACGGCCGGCGGATCGCCAGCTGGCTCGTCGACCAGGTTGGCGCAGACCGCGTCATCTATCCTGGGCTCCCTTCTCACCCGCAGCACGAGCTCGCGGTTCGGCAGATGAGCGGGTTCGGCGGCATGATCTCGGTCGATCTCGGCACCACGGATTGCGCGAGAAAGGTGCTGGAGCGCGTGCGCGTATTCTCGCTCGCCGAGTCGCTCGGTGGTGTCGAAAGTTTGATCAGCCTCCCTGCCATGATGACGCACGCGTCAGTGCCACCTGAGCGGCGGGCGGAGCTCGGGATCGGCGACGGTCTCATTCGACTCTCGTGCGGCGTCGAGGACGCCGAGGATCTCCTCGAGGACCTGGAACAGGCGTTTCGCGACTTGTGACCTTGTGCCACGGCCGACAAATGGGACCGCACATTTGCGGCGCGGACGGTGACTCTGGTGTTTGTGATCCTGTTCGCGGTGGTGTGGGCCGGAGCCGAATTGTGGCGCCCGTCTGGCAAGGACTGGCCGATCCGCCGTACCGCGGCCTTGCTGGTGTGGGCAGCGGCAATCCCGGCGGGCCAGTACCTTGGCCTCGTGATCGGCTGCTTTCAGGGACGATGCCCTTGAGCGCAACTCTGCCCATGTCGCACTCGTAGTGCGAGGCAACGGAGGATACTCATGAGTGAATTGCCGGTGCAGTCGGCGAGACCTGGCGGCGGGAGAGTGGTGCTGACGCAGATCTCGTCCGTCGCATGGGAGCATCCGGCGGACCGGGCCGCGCTGCAAACGCTGCGGGCGTTGCCGGGGTTCGACGAGATCATACGAAAGGTCGCGGCGGCGATCAGCGACCGCGGCGTCAGGCATCTGTTTACGGCCAGCGCCGTGCGCGTGGGACCGCGCCAACGGCCGAAGTTGGACGCGCTGTGGACTGAGGTCCTCGCGACGCTCGACTGGCCGAAGCGGCCGCAGCTCTACGTGACGCAGACTCCAATCGTGAACGCCATGGCGGTTGGGTTCGACGATCCGTTCGTTGTGGTCAACTCGGCCGCGCTCAAGCTCCTCGATCGTGAGGAGCAACGCGACGTCCTGGCGCACGAGCTCGGCCATATTATCAGCGGACACGTCACCTATAGCACGATCGCCATCATTCTGTTGCAATTCGGCCTGTCGAATTTGCCGTGGGTGGCGGAAGTCGCGCTGTTGCCCTTCAGGCTGGCATTACTGGAGTGGTTCCGCAAAGCCGAGTTGTCGTCGGATCGCGCGGGACTGCTCGGCGGACAGGACACGAACAAGGCCATGATGACGTACTTCAAAATGGCCGGCGGCTCCGCAGGCGATGATGAGCTCAACCTCGACGAGTTCTTGAAGCAGGCGGCCGAGTATGAGGCGTCGGGCGGCGTCTGGGACAATATCCTCAAGCTGATGAACACGGTCGGGAAGGATCATCCGTTCGCGACGGTGCGAGTGGCCGAGCTGCAGCGGTGGGTCGCGAGTGGGGAGTACGCGAAGATTCTCGCCGGCGACTATCCACGGCGTGGGTCGGAGGACGATCGCGATCTCAAGAAAGATTACGGCGACGCCGCGAAGCATTACTCCGATAAGGCGCAGACCGTGCTCAATGACATCGAGGGCGTGGTCGATCGCGCGCGCGACGCGTTCACGTCGGCGTTTCGCAAGAAATGAAAGTGCTGATCGTCGGCGGCGGGGGGCGCGAGCACGCGCTGGCCTGGCGCCTCCTCCGCGACGATCCCACCGTCGACATCGTAGCTGCCCCGGGCAATCCTGGCATCGCTACGCTCGGCCGGTGTGTCGGCATCGCAGCGACTGACTTGGGCGCGCTCGCCGCGCTCGCGCGTGACGAGCGACCCGCGTTCACGCTCGTGGGGCCCGAGGCGCCGCTGGCGGCTGGTATCGTGGACCGGTTTCGAGCGGAGGGGCTGGCGATATTCGGGCCTACGCAGGCTGCGGCGGAGCTCGAATCGTCGAAAGCGTTTGCAAAACAGATACTCGCTGAGGCCTGGGTGCCCACGGCTCGCGCGACGCGACACACGGAGGCGGCTACGGCGAAGCGCGCGGCGCGGGACCTGGGCGCGCCGGTGGTGATCAAGGCGTCCGGACTCGCCGCGGGCAAGGGTGTCATTGTCGCCGAGACGCTCGGCGAGGCGGATGCGGCGATCGATGCCTTGCTCCAGCGGGGCGAGATTCTGGTTGAAGAGTTCATGCAAGGCGAAGAAGTCTCGGTATTCGGCGTGACGAACGGCACGACGATTGTGCCGCTCATGCCGTCGCAGGACCACAAACGGCTGCTGGATGGGGATCGCGGGCCGAATACCGGTGGTATGGGTGCCTATGCCCCGTTTGAGCGGTGCGACAAGTACAGTCAGCTCGCGAATGACGTCGC
Source organism: Gemmatimonadaceae bacterium (assembly GCA_035486035.1). Taxonomy (GTDB): domain Bacteria; phylum Gemmatimonadota; class Gemmatimonadetes; order Gemmatimonadales; family Gemmatimonadaceae; genus DASRDS01. The sequence continues at coordinate 25,482 of DATHNL010000070.1, read as the reverse complement.
GATCAACGTCATACGACCCGTGCTCGAGGTCATGCGTGATCGGGGGCGGCCGTTCACGGGACTGCTCTATGCTGGCCTGATGATGACGGACGATGGACCGAAGGTCGTCGAGTTCAACGCCCGATTTGGCGATCCGGAGACTCAGGCCATCATGCCGCTCACGGGCGAGGGCTTGGGTGCGTTGCTGCATGCCGTCGCTGTCGGCGATGATCTGCCGGAGCTTGGCCGATCGCCCGGCGGCCATGCGGTCACGACCGTCATCGCGGCCGCGGGGTATCCCGATACGCCACGCGTGGGTGACCGAATCGACCTGCCGGAACCCGAGGACGACGTCTACGTGTTCCATGCTGGGACGGCGAGGGACAGCAGCGGGCGGCTCATCACGGCCGGCGGGCGGGTGCTGAGTGTGACCGGCGTCGGGACTACGCTCAACGACGCGCATGCGAAGAGTCTCGACTGTGTCGAGCGCGTGGGTCTCGACGGCAAGCAGTTCCGATCCGATATCGGGTTCCGCCATACCCGAGCTACCTGAGACCGAGACGATCGCGCGGGATCTCGACCGCGCGGTGGCCGGGAGCACGATTGTCGGCGTTCGCGTGCGTCACGCCGACGTGCTGCGCGAGGTCAGCGCCCGGACGCTCACCAAACGCATAACGGGGACTACTATTTTGCGCGCCTGGCGGCGCGCGAAACTCGTCGTCCTCGACCTCTCGAGCGGGGACCGCCTCGTGGTGCAGCCACGGTTTACCGGCGCGTTGTTGATAAACCCCAGTGACGAGAGATATGTGACCGTCACGTTCCAGCTGGACGATGGGCGCGTCCTGCTGTATCGCGATGTGAGGCGGCTCGGCACCGTTGCGTTGATGACGCCGAAGCGCTTTGAGGCATACGCCGGCGCGCTTGGCATCGAACCCCTTGATTCCGCGTTCACGTCCAATCATCTCTCCCAACTTCTCGCACGCTCGCGACAGGCGGTGAAGAAGGTGCTCATGGACCAGCGGCTGATCGCCGGGATCGGCAACATCTACGCGAACGAGGCCCTGTGGCGCGCCGGGATCGATCCGTCGCGAGAAGCGAGGAGCGTCTCGACGACGGAGGCCGGCACGCTGCGGGACGCCATCGTCGACGTGCTGACCGAAGCGATCGCCGCGCGAGGCACGAGCTTTCGGGATTATCGTGACGCCAAAGGCGAGCGCGGATCATTTGCCGCCGCGCTCGCGGCCTATGGGCGGGCCGGACGTGCGTGTCCACGGTGTGGGGCACGGCTGATTGGCACGCACGCAATCGACGGGCGAGCGACCGTTTTCTGTGCATACTGCCAGCGATAGCGAGCTCGAAGCCATGCGCGCGCATGTGCGCGCGAACGCGGCGGATCGGCCTGGCGTGTACCGGATGCTGTCGGCCGACGGTGAAATCGTCTACGTCGGCAAGTCGAAACAGGTTCGGTCTCGCCTGCTGAGTTATTTCCGGTGCGAGTACCCGGAAGAGAAAGGCGCGCGGATTCTCCGTGAGGCGCGGTCAATTGATTGGGAGTACTGCCCCAGCGAGTTCGCCGCGCTCGTCACGGAGCTGCGCCTCATTAAGCGGCTTCGGCCGCGCTACAACGTCATGATGAAGGCGGACGCGCGGCATTACGCATTCATTAAGATGAGCGCGCCGCCGGCGCCGAAATTAGTTGTGGTGCGTACGGCCAGCGGAACGGACCACACGGAGACCTACTACGGGCCGTTTCACGGTGCGCGACAGCTCGAAGAGGCCACGCGAGAATTGAGTGACGCGTTGGGGCTCCGGGACTGCGCGAAGGACGTCCCGATGCGTTTCAGCGACCAAGGGGAGTTGTTCGGCGCTCCGCAGCGGACACCGGGGTGTATTCGATTCGAGATCGGGAAATGTCTGGGGCCGTGTGTCGGGGGAACGTCGATTGCGCAGTACGGCGAGCGGGTCAGGCTCGCGCGGGCGTTCTTCGATGGAACCGATGACGGGCCGCTTGGGTCTATTAGTGAAGCGATGCGTGACGCGAGCGAGCGCTTGCAGTTTGAGCGCGCCGCGGCGCTACGCGACAAGCTCAAGCGGTTGGAAAGCTTAAGGGACCAGTTCGGGCGGCTCCGGTTTGCAGTCGAGACATTGTCGTTCGTGTATACGGTGCGGGGTTGGGACGGTAGTCGTCATGTCTACGCGATTCGGCGCGGGTGTATCCGCGCGGAACGAAGCGCGCCGCGGACCGCCGGAGAGCGGCGCGAGTGGCGTGACTTGGTCCGTGGGGTGTTCGCGCCAAAGCAGAAGGCGACCTTGGCCGTGCCCGCGCACGAGATTGACGAGCTGCAGTTATTGTCGTCCTGGTTCAGACGCTTTCCAGTGGAGCTTAAGCGTACGTCGCAGTGGCCGGCCTCTTGCACCGCGTAACCGCACCTCCAACGCGGGAGCGACGCGATGGCGACTTCGTGGGAGCCTACAGTACTGGTGCAGTGTATCAGTGTCCGACCCTGGCTCAAGATCCCCGGTGAAGACGAGCCAGGCGGGTGTCACGACCTGACACTCGGCCGCATCTATGAATTGCTCGCCGTGGAAGCCAATGGCGCGCTCTATCGGATCAATGATGATTCGGATGACGACTTTTTGTACCCCGCAGGTCACTTCAAGCTGATCTAGTCCTTCAGCGGTACGATTTCCACATCGACACCCGAACCCGAAAGGCGCAAGCGGGCCACGCTGGGATGCAGATTGAACCGGCGCGGCCCCGCAGCGCCCGGGTTGATCGCCCATCTCGTGCCGTCTCGTGAGACGAGTTGCTTGTGCGTGTGGCCGTACACGATGATCGGCTCGGTGTAGCGGGCGAACAGCGCGGCCGGTGTCGGAGATCCGAGCTCGTGGCCGTGGCTCACGTGGATCTTCGTGCCGGCGACCTCGCACACGCGACTTGGCACGAGGCGCGGGTCGCCTGGCGGGTCGGTGTTGCCCGCCACGGCGAGCACGGGAGCAATGAGCGACAGCTCATCCAGAATTCCATCGCCCCCGACATCACCGGCGTGGAGGATCAGCTCGACTCCATCGAGTGCGGTAAAGACGTCCGGCCGCAAGAGCCCGTGCGTGTCGGCGATCAGACCGATCGTATGGATCCGGTCCATCGCGGCGCGAGCGCATTCGGGATGCCGAGTTGGTCGAGCACGCGAGCGACGACGAAATCGACGAGCGCGTCGATGGTCGTCGGCCGGTGGTAGAATCCTGGCGCGGCCGGGAGCACGACCGCGCCCGCGCGGGTGACGCGCAGCATGTTGCGGAGATGGATCTCGGAGAGCGGCGTTTCCCGCGGGACCAGCACGAGCTTGCGCCGTTCTTTCAACGTCACGTCGGCGGCCCGCTCGATCAACGATCGCGAGCTTCCGGCCGCCACCGCGGACAGCGTGCCCATCGAGCACGGGCAAATCACCATGCCGGCGCTTCGCGCCGAGCCTGATGCGGGAGCCGCTCCGCGGTCGCGATCATCGTACACGGTCACGTGGCGGTCCCATGCCGGACCACCGACCGCTTCCCGCAACGCGTCGAGCGTTTGAATACCCATCTCGGTGTGGAGCAACCGCAGGCCGTGACTGGAGATGATCAGCGATACTGGACGATCGGCAGCGACGAGAGCGCGGAGGGTGTGGACCGCGTACGGTGCGCCGGAGGCGCCAGTGATCCCGAAGACGAGCGGATCCGTCACCATGCGCGCATGACCCGATCGGCGACGACGAACACCATGAATAAAATTGAGATGATCCCGTTCAAGGTGAAGAACGCAGCGTCGAGGCGCGAGAGATCATCCTCGTGTACCAGCGAGTGTTCGTAGGCAAGGAGGGCGGTGACCGTGATCCAACCGAGCCAGTAGAGCCACCCGACATTCGTCGAGAGGCCAGTGAGCAGGAGGCCCAGGACGGCCGCGACGTGAAACCCCCGCGCGACCCGGAGGGCGCGAGACTCGCCGAGTGCGGCGGGCAATGAGAAGAGACCGTTCGCGCGATCGAAGGCTGTGTCTTGGAGCGCGTACAGAATGTCAAAGCCGCCGGACCAGCAGGCGACCGCGCCCGCCAGGCCAATGAGCATCCACCAGGGATGGCTCCATCGACCGGTGACGGCGAGGTAGCCGCCGACGGGCGCGATGGAGAGGCCGAAGCCCAGTACCAGGTGCGACCAGCGCGTGAAGCGTTTGGTGTAGCTATAGAAAAAGACCCAGGCGAGCGCGAATGGCGAGAGCACGAAGCAAATGAGGCTCAGCATCCACGCCGCGCCGAAGAAGACGAGCGAGGCCAGCGTGACCGCCCACCGTGCTTCGGCCACACTCATCGCTCCGCGCGGCAACTCGCGTTGGGCCGTGCGGGGATTGCGGGCGTCGATGTGGCGGTCGACGACGCGGTTGAAGCCCATCGCGGCGAATCGGGCGGCGGTGAAGGCGACGATGACCCAGGCCACCACGCGACCCGTGACCGGCGCGACGTCGGACGCGAGCGTGACGCCAACGAGCGCGAAGGGCAATAAGAATATCGTGTGCGGGAGGCGGACGAAATTCGCGTACGTCGCCAAGCGTGACGTGCTGGCGAAGGTTTGCCGCTCGCGTGAGCGCTGTGTCATAGACCCAACGAAGGCCAGAGCGCGTCCACGCGGGACCGTGTCGCGGCGTCCATTTCTATCAGGGGCGGCCAGTGGCGCGTGTAGCCTTCTTCCGGCCATTTGCGCGTCGCGTCGAATCCGATTTTGGAGCCATAGGTGAACGCACGGCTCGAGTGGTCCAACACATCCATGGGCCCCATCGAAAAACGCGCGTCCCGCTCGGGATCGATATTGTTGAGCGCGATCCACCACGCATTCCGCGGATCGCGCACGTCGACCTCTTTGTCGACGACCACGATCATCTTGGCGAGCGACATGAGTCCGGCGCCCCAGAGCGCGTTCATGACCTTGTATGCTTGCCCCGGATACTGCTTGTCGATCGACACGAAGACGAGGTTGTGGAAGATCCCCTCCGCCGGCATGTGATAGTCGACGATCTCCGGGATCGTCAGCTTGAGCAGTGGAAGGAAGATGCGCTCGGTGGCGTGGCCGAGGTAGTAGTCCTCCATCGGGGGGCGTCCCACAATAGTGGTCGCATAGATTGGCTTCGTGCGCATCGTCACCGCCGTAACGTGGACCGCCGGGTAGAGATCCGCCTCCGAATAAAAACCGGTGTGATCGCCGAATGGTCCCTCGGTGACCAATGGCTCGCGCGGGTCGATGTAACCTTCGATGACGAACTCGGCCTCAGCCGGGACATCGAGATCACACGTCACGGCCTTTGCGAGCTTGACCGGGGCTGTTCTTAAGAATCCCGCGAACAGAAATTCGTCCACGGTTGGTGGTAACGGGGCCGACGCTGAATAGATCGACGCGGGATCGGCGCCGATCGCGATGCATACCGGCATGGTCTCACCGCGCTCCGCCATGATGCGCCAGTGAGCCGCACCGACTTTGTGGCGTTGCCAATGCATGGCGACCGTGCGCGGGCCGAGTACTTGGACGCGGTACATTCCGACGTTGCGGATCCCACGCACGGGATCTCGCGAGATCACCATTGGTAAGGTGATATAGGGACCACCGTCCTCCGGCCAGCACGTGATAATGGGCAAGCGGCCCAGGTCTACTTCATCGCCACGCCAGATGACCTCTTGGCATGCAGCCGATGAGCTATGGCGTGGCGGGAATTTGGCGACTTCGAGGAGCCGGGGGAGCAAACCCAGTTTCGCGATGATACCAGGGGGAACCTGCGTGGCGAGGAGCTCGGTGATGCGCGCCGCGTGGTCGTCGAGATTGGCCACGCCCAAGGCGAGGGACATTCGGCGGTCGGAGCCGAAGAGGTTGATCGCCACCGGGTAGGGCGAGCGCGATCCGGTGTCGAGCGTGACGTTCTCGAAGAGCAGCGCGGCGCCGCCCGCGGGTTGCTTCATCACGCGGTCAGCGATCTCGCACAGTTCCAGGCGGGCGGCGACCGGGTGCGTGATGCGGCGAAGCTCGCCTGCGTGTTCGATCGCGGAGATGAAGGCGCTGAGGGTGTCGAGCGACACTTACGGGCGCTGCCCGACGTGGAGCGCGGCCACGCCGAAAGTGAGAGGCTCCCAGGTCACGCGGGTGAATCCCACGGATCGCATGTGGCCCGCGAGATCTTCAGCATTTGGGAAGTGCGCGACGGAGCGCGGGAGATAGCGATACGCAGCGCCATGACCGCTGACGGCACCGCCAATGGCCGGGAGTACGTGGTGGAAGTAGGCATGGTAGGCCGTCCGGATCATCGGCGACGGCGGCGTCGAGAATTCGAGGATCACGAAGCGGGCGCCCGGCTTGAGCACCCGAAACGCTTCGGCTAGGCCCGCGTCGAGGTCTTCCACGTTTCGTATGCCAAACGCTACGATCGCGCCTTCGGCGCTCTCGTCGCGCAGTGGCAACGCCAGTGCATCCGCCACCACCGGTGCAATCGAAGCGCGAGCCTTGGACGCACCCGCTCGGAGCATTGGTTCGGCGAAATCGGCGGCGAGCACGCGGCCCGAGAAACCCCGGCGGGTCGATAAGGCGGACGACACATCGAGGGTGCCTGCACACAGGTCGAGATACGTGCCGGCGGGAACGCGTTCCCACGCGAGCGCGGCGATCGCGCGGCGACGCCACGACCGATCGACGTTGAAGCTCAGAAGATGATTCAAGAGATCGTAGCGCGGCGCGATCTCCGAGAACATCCGCTGGACGTGCTGGCGCTTGGCGTCGACCAACATGCGGGAAAAGTAAGGGGACGGTAGCTTCCCTGCTGTGGCCGTGTTCGATCTCGCCAACTTACCGGACGCGGATGTCGTCGCGCTCGCGCAGCAAGGCCGCGAGCCCGCGTTCCGGGAGATCATTCGACGGTACGAGCGTCCGTTGTTCTCGCTGATCTATCGCATGGTGCGCGATCGGGAGACGGCCGAAGAGCTCGCGCAGGACACGTTTCTCAAGGCGCTGAACCATATCGACCGGTATCGCGCCGATTTCAAGTTGTCGAGTTGGCTGTTCAAGATCGGGAACAACGTCGCGATCGATCATCTGCGCAAGCGCCGGCTGGCGACGGTCAGCGTCTCGGGCGCGCCGCACGCGGCGACGGAGGCCGAGGTCGAGGCGACGTCGTTCGAGATCGCCTCACACGCGCCGAGCGCGCTCGATCAGTTGGAGTCGCGCGAGCTGGGGAGCGCGATCGAAAAGGCGATCGCGGCGCTGCGGCCGGAGTACCGTTCGTGCATCTTGATGCGGCATGTGGAAGGGCGGTCGTACGAGGAGATCGCCACCACCCTGGACCTCCCGCTCGGCACCGTAAAGACGTACATACACAGGGCTCGATTGGAACTGAGAAGAGCCTTGAAACCCGAAGAGGTCGACCTCCGTACACCTGATACAGAGCCATGAATCACCGCCACCTTCTCCCCGACGAAATCGACCAGCTCCTAGACGGAGAGGTCGGCTTTGGCGTTGCCCCCCTCCAGGCGCATCTGGGCGAGTGCGACCAGTGCCGCGCGGCGTTCGAGCAGGAGCGCGAGGTGGTCGAGGCCCTGGAACATTTGCCTCGCCTGGCCCCGTCTCCGGACTTTACGTCCAGGGTGATGGCCCAGGTTCAGATATACGAACCCTGGCATGTGGCTGCCCGAGATACCGTCGTAGGCTGGATTCGGCCTCTGGCGCCCCGTTCCCAGCCCGTCCGGCTGGCCCTGGGTGGGGCGGCCCTGTCATTGGCCGCCCTGGTGACAGTGGCCGCTGTGTGGCTCGTAGGGCACGCGGACGCCACTCTGTTCTTTGCCGGCCTGGTCCGGACGACTCTGGTCAGGGGCCTGGCAACGACTGGCGCTACGGTCGTGCAGGCCCTCTTGGGCCGCTCCGCTACCCAAGCCCTCGGTGGTAATGCTACTGCTGTTATAGTGGCGTCTATAAGTCTCTATATTGTCGTCTTTTTGGCGGCAGCATTTGCTCTTCGTGCCGCGGCTGTGTCGCGGCGGAGGCGCGCTTGAACATGCGCATACTCGTTGCCGGACTGACGTTCATCGGGCTGGTCGCGGTCGCTGCGGCGCAACCGCCTGCCCCGCCACCCCCGCCGACTAACGCCGACTCCATGGCCGCATGGGGCGAGCGGATGGGACAGTGGGGGCAAAAATACGGCGAGCAAATGGGCCGGTGGGGCGAATCCCTAGGCCAGGCCATGAGCCAGGCATTGGGCGACTCGTCCATGCAAGACGCGGTGAACAACGATCCTGATGTCATGCGCGACCCCGAGGTCAAGGCTGCCCTCAAGCGCTACATCCAATACAGCGTTCACCACGATCCCCACACGGCCGAAGCGCGCCAGCAATTCCAGGACGCCCTGCACCGCGCCATGGACCGGCACCATCGCCGGTTCAGTGGCCCGCATGGCGTGCCGCCGGTTCCGCCAGTGCCCCCGATGCCGCCGATGATGGCGCCGCCCGGGAGTTCCATGACCGATGCCATGCGCAGGGAGATCGACCGCGCGCGGCATGATCCGGCCTCGATCTCGATTCCGGCGACCAGTGCGTTTAGCGTGGGCATGCGCTCCGTGGATTCGACCAACAAGCTTGACCAAGTCGTCGCCACCGTCGATGGCCCGATCGAAGTGAGCGGGCTCGTCGAGGGCGACGTGGTCAGCGTGGACGGCGACATTCACGTCCATCCGTCGGGGCACATCACGGGCAACGCGTTCGCCGCGCACGGGAACGTCGTGGTCATGCCTGGCGGCCAGGTCGACGGCGAGATCCGCTCACTCCCGGAAGCGATCGGTCCCATGTCGCCGATCGCCGCCGCGCCGAAAGCCGGCCGGTCGGCGTGGCGCTCGCTCGAGTTGTCCATCGCGTGGTTGTGTCTCGCGCTCGTCATGGGGATCGGCGTCCTCACGTTCTCCGGTGACCGTCTCGACGCCGCGTCGCTCTCGCTTTCCGAACAGTTCGGCCGCTCGCTGCTCTTCGGCGTCGTTGGCCTCCTCGCCGTGATTCCGGTGGGTGTGATCATGATCGTGCTCCTCTGCATCACGATCATCGGGATCGTCGTCGCGCCGGTCGCCGCCATTGCGTACGTCTTGCTCGTGCTCGGCGTCGCGGTGCTCGGATTCACCGCGGTCGCCGAGACAACCGGGCAAGCCTTCTATCGGAAGCGGGCGCATGCGTTGACGGACCGCGGCGCACGGTTGCGTGCCGTGGTGACCGGCATCGCGATCTACATGGGACTCTGGGTCATCGCCGCCGCCGCGGGTTGGATCCCGGTCGCCGGCGCGCTCCTGCACGTCATTGCCAGTGCCGTCACGTTCATTGCGCTGGCCTCGGGGTTCGGTTCGGTTATCGCCACGCGCTATGACGCCCGCAAAGCCGCGCGCGGCGAGACGAGAATCCCGGATGCTTCGTCGCTGCCAGGCATGGCATGGCAGACCCCGACGCCGGTGGGCGGCGTCGCAGCCGCTCGTCGGCCGACCCCACCGCCTTCGCAGACGCCGTCATCATGAGACTGACAGCCGCTCCGCGGCTCGTCGATGCAGCGCTGACGCGCTGCTCGACTGGTCGGTTAACCAGCGCTCGGCTGCGCCGAGCACTCGCCGTCGCTACTGTGCTGGCGTTTAGCAACGCCGGAGCACAGGAGTGGCGGACGCTCGATGTCACGCGCCAGTTGCGTGACCCGGCTCCGCTCAACGTGAATATCACCTACGGCGCCGGCACGTTTACGCTCGGACCGGCGACGGGCCCGGATCTGTACGAGATGCACCTGCGCTATCCCACGGGACGGACCGCGCCGGTCGCGACGTACGACGCCGCCAGCCACTCGGTCCACTTAGGGATCAAGTCTCAGAACTTCACAATGCCCGGGGGCGACGTCGACCAGAACGAGCTCCATATCGGGCTCGCGCGCGGCGTCCCGCTCGACCTCACCACGGAAATCGCGGCCGCCGACGTCAAGATCGATCTGGGCGGTCTCGCGGTGCAGCAGCTCAAGCTCAAGACCGGCGCGACCGATGCGACCCTCGCGTTCTCGTCGCCGAACACCATCCACATGCGCTCGATGGATCTCACCGTCGGCGCCGCGGGGTTCAAGGCCACGGGGCTCGCGAACGCGAACGCCGACCATATCATGCTCCGCGCCGGTATCGGTGACTGGGATCTCTACTTTGACGGCACGTGGACCGGCGACATCACGCTCGACGCCAAGGTCGGCTTGGGCTCGCTCACGATCCACGTGCCTGATGACGTGCACGTCGAGCAGAACGTCAAGGCCGTACTGGGCGCCGTCGATGGCGGGCAGGAACGGACGGGTCACGGGCGGGCGTCGGCCCCAGCTCGGGATACCTCGGACGACGAGGACGCGGCGGATACGAGCGACGACGACAACTCGAGCGACAACTCCCCTGCGGTCGCCAAAACGAGCGCGAAGGGCGCGAAGCCAGTCGTCGTGAAGACCAAAGACGTGACTATCGTGAAGGTCAGCACCACCACGCAAGCGCCGCGGTACACGCTGCACATCGTGGGCAGCGCGACGCTCGGCGAGATCACGGTCGATCACAAGCTCGCTGGCGCGGGCGGCCAGTAGACGACGCTCGCTCCGCGCGTGAGCCGGAGCGAGCGCGCCGCGTTCCCATCGCGCTCGGCGATCTCGATCAATCCGCTCGACCCGCACACCGCCGTCACGGCGCCGGCGGGCACATCGATGTAGGATCGCACGACGGGTAGCGTGCGATCTCCCACCGTGATCGACCCGCCGCGCAGCCCCACGAGATTCGTGATGGCGTTGCCGAACCGGTCGATCGTCATCACGATCCCGTGCAGCCCGCCGTCGGCGCCGCGCTTCGGCTCGGGCGTTCGGCGAATCACGGGCTCGATCGCCGGTTGCTGCCCCAGAGTGTCGATGGTCGCGCCGAGTGCCAGGCGCGCGGCCGCGGGGGCGAATACATCGCGTCCATGGAACGTGGCCGACGCGCCTGGGGGGATCGGGAGCGCGACCGCGCGTGCGTCGGGCATGAGCAGCGCCGGAGACAGTAAGCCGTTGTCAGGGCCGACGAGGTAGCGGCCGGCGGCAGATACGGCCAGCGCCGCGCGAGCGCCGCCGACACCGGGATCGACGACCGCGAGATGCACCGTGCCCGTTGGAAAACGCTGCCAGTATCGCGCGAGCGCGAGCCGGCCGCCCTCAATATCCTGGGGCGAGATATCGTGTGTGATGTCGACCAGCTCCGTGTCCGGTGCCAGGGCCGCCAGCACACCTTTCATTTCACCGACATAGCCGTCGGCCGTCCCGAAATCGGTCAGCAGGGTGACGATCATACCCGGCGCTTTTTCCACCAACCTAAACTCCACAGCACGGCCATGCCGAGGCCGCGGAGTGCGGCCGTGGCGGCAATCACGACCCAGATGCCGCCCGTCCCCCAGCGGGCCGCGGCCCACGACGCCAGGGGCACACGGGCCGCCGTGCAGCTCGTCGACCAGACCATCGGCGGCACCGTGTCACCCGCGCCGCCCATCGCGCCCTCGAACACCACCTCGGCGCCGACACACAGCTGCGAGAGCGCGGCAATGCGGAGATAGTGCGCGGTCTCCATGATCACGGCCGACTCGCGAGTAAATATTCCCGCGAGTTGCGTCGGGAACAGCAACTCCGCGGCGACGGCGACCGACGCGGGCGCCGTCGCGAACGCGACCGTCACCCAGCCGGCCCGTTCGGCACGGCCGGCATCGCCCGCGCCGAGATTCTGGCCAACGATCGCGGCGGCCGCGGCTCCGAACCCGACGCCAATGACGTAGACCCAGCTCTCGACGCGAAACCCGAGTCCCATCGCGGCGAGCGCCGGGGTCCCGAACTGACTCGCCGTTCTCGTCACAACGACATAGATAAGGCTGAATAGGACGCCCGTGAGTGCCGTCGGCGCGCCGATACTGGAGATCGTGGCGATCACACGAGGCTGGAGGCCTGAGAAACGCACCATCTTACGGCGAACGAGCAACGCCGCGCCGGCGATACACGCCGCGCCGCGGACGCTGACCGTGGCAATCGCGGCGCCCATGAGGCCGAGCTTGGGTGCACCGGCCAGCCCCAGGATCAACACGGGGTCGAGCACGAGGGTGATCGCGACCGAGGACGCGAGCAGAAGCAGTGGCGTACGCGTGTCACCCTGCGCGCGAAATGCCGCATCGACGGCGAAGTAGCAGAAGATGCCGGGTGCGCCGAGCAAGTACGTCCCGAGGTAGATCCTGCCCAGCGCGGTCACTTCCGCCGGAGTGTGCATCGCGGCGAACAGCGCCGGGAGCGCGATCGTTCCCGCAACGGCGACGGCAACGCCGAGAACCAGTGCGTACAGGAGCGCATCGCCGACCGCGCGCGCCGCCTCCGCCGGGCGGCCCTCACCGTGCCGGCGTGCGGCGAGCGCCGTCAAGCCGACGCCGATCATCTCGGCGATCGAGATGAAGAGCCAGATCCAGAAGAGCGAGGTCGTGACGGCGGCGAGCGCGACCGCGCCGAGGCGTCGGCCGACCCAAAACGCGTCGACCACGCTGAAGACGATCATCAGGAGGTTCGACGCGACCGCGGGGACACCGACGCGCCAGACCACGCGCGCGATCGGGTCGTGGATGAGGGACGGTCCGCCCGGTGCTACTGGCGCTGCGCCGTCGTATACATCGACGGGCAGCGCCCCTTCGCTCATGCGGGAACTGCTACGGCGTCGGTGACGCGGGCGGCGAGGGCAGTCAGCGCGACGGCGGCGCCAGACTCGGGGGCCGTGACGACGATGGGGGCGCCGGTGTCACCGCCCGCGACGACGCGTGGGTCGAGCGGGATGCGGGCGAGGACCGGGAGGCCCACCTCGGCCGCCAGCTTCTCGCCGCCACCCTCGCCGAAGATCGCTGAGGGCTTCCCACAGTGCGGGCACTCGAAGTAGCTCATGTTCTCGACGATGCCGAGCACGGGCACGTTCACGCGCTCGAACATCTTCACGCCGCGGAGCGCGTCGCCGGTGGCAACCGCCTGCGGCGTCGTGACGATGATCGCGCCGTGCACGTGCGTCGATTGCACGAGCGACAACTGGGCATCGCCAGTGCCCGGTGGCATGTCGACGATCAAGAAGTCGAGCTGACCCCAGTCGACATCCTTCAGGAACTGGCCGATGACTTTCATGACGATCGGCCCGCGCCAGATCGCCGGCTGATCGCGCGGGATGAGGAGCCCGAGGCTGATGGCTTTGATCCCATGCGCGACCAGCGGGATGATGCGCTGGTCGATAACCGGCGGGGGTGCGCTGACGCCGAGCATCCGCGGGACGTTTGGGCCGTAGATGTCGGCGTCCATCAACCCGACGCGAGCGCCGGATTTGCTCAGGGCGACCGCGAGGTTCACGGCGACGGTCGATTTGCCGACGCCACCCTTGCCGCTCGACACCGCGATAACGCGGCCCAAATTGGGATACGCGGTCGGCGTCGGGGCCGCAGGGCGCGGCGGCGCCTTTGGCGCGGCGTCGAAGACTGGCAGCATGCGACGGGAAGTCGGGGGCGGCGTTGTCGAGGCGTCTTTCGGGTCCACGCGGACATCGGTGATGCCCTCGACCGCGGCGACCGCGGCGTACACATCGCGCACCAGCGTCGCGTCGTCTTCGGCCGTCAGGAGGAGCGTCAAACGAATGCGGCCGCCCGGGGCGATCGCGATGTCACGGACCATCTCGGCATCGAGCACGTTCACGCCGAGGCGCGCATTGCGGACGCGCGAAAGCGCGGCGCGCACGAGGTCTTGCAGGTTGTCGCTCACGGCGCGCCGACCGCTTGGACCGCGCGAATCTCGGGGACGCGCTGCATGAGGTGGGCCTCGATGCCGGCGATGAGCGCGGTGGCCGACATGTCGCAGTCCGGACACCCGCCGGACACGCGTACGCTGACCACACCGGACTCGGCGTCGAATCGCACGAGCTCGATACAACCGGCCGCGGGCTCGAGCCGAAGCAACGGCCTGAGCTGGGTGATCACCTGACGAATGCGGATTTCGACATGCTCGGCTCGCGCCATAGACGAAAACTACAGCGCGAGCGTGTCGTCCGCAGGCACGCCGTTGTGCGGTGCGAGGCCCAGCGGCTGCACGAAGGCGCGCGCGGCCTCGACAACGCGCGAGCGCACCTCCTCGAGGCTGCCGGAGATGAGCGCGCCGGCCGCTTTCGCGTGTCCTCCACCCCCGAAGGCGCGAGCGAACCGGTTCACGTCGACGTCGCCCGTGGAGCGGAAAGAGACTTTGATTTTCCCGTGACCGAGGTCGCGGAAGAAGAGCGCCATCCGCGTTCCAGCGATCGAACGCGGATGCTCGACAATACCATCAAGGTCTTCAGAGCGAAGTGCGTAGCGTTCGACTGCACCAGCGGGGACCGAGATCCACGCGATGGCGTACTCCGGGTCGACCTCGAGCGTCTCGAGGGCATCGCGCAGCAGTTGTAGTCGTCCCAGTGGTACCGACGCATAGACGCGCCGGTACATGTCTTCTGGATCGACGCCCGCGGCCAGCAGTTGGCCCGCGATCGCGTGACATCGAGGGGTGGTGTTGCTGAACCGGAAGCCCCCGGTGTCGGTCAAAATCGCGGTGTACAGCGCTGTCGCGGTGGCCGTGTCGATTGGCAGCCCGAGCGTGACCGCCAGATCGTACACGAGCTCTCCAGTCGCACACGCAGTCGTGTCGATCATCTGGATCGGGCCGGGTGGCTCGTCGCCCGCCTCGTGGTGATCGATCACGAGTTTTGGCACGCGTGACGCCCGGACCGTGTCGGTCAGCGTCCCGAGACGCCGCACATCGCCGATGTCGACGACGAGGATGACGTCCGCGCGCGCGAGAGCCGATGCGCCGTCGGCGGAGCGGTCTTCGACTTCGCCGAGCAGAAAATCAAAGGCTGAGGGCCACGGGGTCGGGTTCACGACGAAAACCTGGAGCCCCAGGGCGGTTAACAAATGGGCGAGCGCGACCTCCGACCCACATCCATCGCCGTCGGCGTTGATGTGGGTCGAGAGTGCGACTGTACGTCCCGGCGCCAGCTCGGTGGCGAGCCGGCGGGCGGCGACCGCCCGGCGGGCGGGTACAGCGAGGAGGTCGGTCAGTCGGCGGGTGCCAGGCTGGGTTCGCGTTCAGTGGCCAACTTCGAATGATAGCGGCCATAGGCGAAATACACGACGAACCCGACCAGCATCCAGACGATCAGGCGGATCCACGTCGCGCGCGGCAGGAACGCCATGAGGCCGAGGCAGCTGCCGATTCCCAGGAGCGGCACGTACGGCACGAATGGCGTCTTGAACGGCCGATGCAGGTCCGGGCGCTTGATCCGCAGGACGATCACACCCGCGCAGACGATCGTGAACGCGCACAGCGTTCCGATCGAGACCAACTCACCAAGGATGTCGATCGGGAAGATGGCCGCGATGACCGCGGCGACCGTGCCACTCAGAATGGTGGTCACGTACGGCGTGCGGAACTTCGGGTGCACGCGGCTCAACGCCGGCGGCAGCAGGCCGTCGCGGGACATCGAGAAGAACACACGCGACTGGCCCAGGAGCATGACGAGCACGACGGACGCGAGGCCCGCTATGGCGCCGATGTCGACGAAGATCTCCAACCAGCCGAGCTGCGGGATGTGACTCAGCGCGTAGGCGACTGGATGCGGGACATCGAGCTGGTTGTACGGCGCGAGGCCGGTGAGGACGAGGGACATAAGCACGTACAGCACGGTGCAGATGACCAGCGAGCCCAGCATGGCGATCGGAAGGTCGCGCTGGGGATTCTTCGCCTCCTGCGCGGCAGTCGAGACGGCGTCGAAACCGATATACGCAAAGAATACGACGGCGGCCCCTCGAACCACGCCGCTCAAGCCGAACTTGCCGAACGTACCGGAGCTCGGCGCGATGAACGGGTGCCAATTCGCCGCGTTGACGAAGAAGAAGCCGACGCCGATCACGAGCAGCACGATCGCCATCTTGATGAACACGACGAAGTTATTGAATCGTGCCGACTCCTTGATGCCGATCACGAGCACGACGGTCATCAGCATAACGAGCAGGAACGCGGGCAGGTTGATGATGCCCCCGGGGACAGCCACGAGCCGGTGCAAGCTCTCGCTCCACGCGACCGGAGCCTGCGAAAAGGCCTTCGGCAGAACGATGCCCATCTTGGCCATGAAATCGGAGAAGTAGCCCGCCCAACCCACACCGACCGTCGCCGCGCCGAACATGTACTCCAACACCAGATTCCAGCCGATGAAGAAGGCCATGAACTCGCCGAGCGTCGCATAGGCGTACGTGTAGGCGCTCCCCGCGATGGGCACGACCGACGCGAACTCGGCGTAGCAGAGGCCGGCGAACAAGCAGCCGAAGAAGGCAAGGCCAAACGACAGGACCACCGCGTTCCCCGCGTTCTCCGCCGCGGCGTGCCCCGTCAAGACGAAGATACCGGCGCCGATGATGGCGCCTATCCCCAAGAACGTGAGGTTGTAGACCGTCAGGACGCGCTTGAGACTGTGACTTCCTTCGTCGGCGGCTTCCGCCTGCAGCATCGCGATGCTTTTCGTTGACCCGAGGGCCATGCCGTTCTCCTGGTGGGTTACGCCGAGTAGTTCGGCGCTTCGCGTGTGATCGTGACGTCGTGCGGGTGGGATTCGCGGAGGCCCGCCGCGGTCGTCCGGACGAACCGGCTGTCGACGCGGAGTGCGTCGATCGACGCGCAGCCGACATAGCCCATGCCGCTGCGCAGTCCGCCGACCATCTGGAAGAGGACGTCGGTGACCGGTCCCTTGTAGGGGACGCGGCCTTCGATGCCCTCTGGGACGAGCTTCTTCGGACTCATCTCCCCTTCCTGGAAGTACCGGTCGGCGCTGCCGTCCTGCATCGCCGACAGGCTTCCCATGCCGCGGATCATCTTGAACCGCCGCCCTTCGAGCAGCAGCGACTCGCCTGGACTTTCTTCGGTGCCGGCGAGCATCGAGCCCATCATGACGCTCGACGCGCCCGCCGCCAATGCCTTTACGATGTCACCCGAGTATTTGATGCCGCCATCGGCGATGACGGGGATATCTCCCGCCCCCTCCACGGCATCGAATATGGCCGTCAATTGCGGCACGCCAACGCCGGTGACCACCCGGGTGGTACAGATCGATCCCGGGCCGACACCAACTTTCACCGCATCCACGCCTCTTTCAACCAGGGCGGCCGCTCCTTCCCGTGTCGCGATGTTTCCCGCCACGAGCTGCGCGGCCGGAAACATCTCGCGAATGTGGGCGGTCGCGTCAAGCACGGCCTGGCTGTGACCGTGGGCGGTGTCGACGACCAGAACGTCGACCCCAGCGTCGATCAAGGCCCGGGCGCGCTCGACGAAGTCACCGCCGGCGCCAATCGCCGCGGCAACCCGCAGGCGGCCGTGCTGGTCTTTGTTGGAGCTGGGATACTGACGCCGTTTGTGAATGTCCTTCACGGTGATCAAGCCGCGGAGGTGACCGTGGGAGTCCACCACCGGGAGCTTTTCGATCCGGTTCTCCCCGAGGATCCGCTCGGCCTCGTCGAGCGTCGTGCCCTCGGGTGCAGTCACGAGGCCATCGGCGGTCATCACCTCGCGCAGCGGCCGGTCGAGGTTGCGCTCGAACTGGAGGTCCCGGTTCGTGATGATCCCGACGAGACGCCCGTCGCGATCGACGATCGGCACGCCCGAGATCTTGAACCGCATCATGAGGGCGACCGCTTCCCGGAGCTTGGCGTCGGGCGGGAGCGTGATGGGATTCAAGATCATCCCACTCTCGGAACGCTTGACCCGGTCGACCTCGGCCGCCTGCCGGTCGATCGACATGTTCTTGTGCAACACGCCGATCCCACCGGCACGAGCCATCGCGATCGCCATCTCCGACTCGGTCACCGTGTCCATCGCGGCGGCGATCAGCGGGATGTTGAGACTGATCCCACGGGTAAAACGCGATGATGTCACAACGTCCCGCGGGTGAACCAGCGAGTGGCCGGGGACCAGCAGGACGTCGTCGAATGTCAGGGCTATATCGTCTCGAACCCGCGCAGTGCCTCGGTCCGAAGACGGCGGTGCGCTGGCTACGCCTGCGCGACCGTTCTGGGCGACTATGGGTGCCATGGTAAAAATTAGGGCACCGTCGCCTTCGCGGCTAGTCTAATCGGCCGATGACGCGTAAGCGCCGCCGGAGCCGCCGCGGGAGGAAAAACGCGGCGGCGAGGAGGGCACGACGGAGGTCGAGGTGCTCTAACTCCTCTATATCGCCGTGCCAGTGGTCGAGCACGACGTCCGCGCCCGCGTTCGCGACGAGATGCTGGAGCGCGAGCAAGATGATAAAGAGATCGTCGATCTCACCGAGGATCGGGATCGCGCCCATGAGATCGAGCGGGGACGCGAGGTAGCCGATGGCGGCCACGACGAGCGCTTTGTCGACCATCGACACGCGTTCGTCGGTCATGAGCCCGGCGACGAGACGTCCGTAGGCGGGCAGCCGGCGGATGTGGTCCAAAATGCTGTGGTCGCGTGTGTCCCGTCGGGTCCGGCGGGTCGAGCTACCGCGCGTGCGTGGTCCGCGACGGATCAAGGCGTGAGCAGTCATGGGTTGTCCCCTCCTTTCACGAGATCCGTTGCAACAGACTTGCCAGCGGCGGCCACGCCGCTCAGCACGCCCATGGCCCGATTCATGAGATTCATGGCATCGCCGATTGCGGCCGTCGAGACGCGGCCGGCGCGCAGCTGGTCTTCGACGGTTTCCGCGAAGCGCGAGAAGATGTTTGGGGGCGGATTCTGGCGTTCCGCGTACTTCGAGCTCAGGAACTCGACGTAGTCGAGCACCTGGTACAGCCGGTCGTCACTCAGCGCGTCGAGATTCCGAAGGATTCGCTCGCGCAACAGCTCATTCACGCCGTGTGTCTCCGTGCTTTTCGGCGTGGGGGCTCGATGAGAGCCCAGCGCGCCGGCCAGCCGCGTACGTCTACATGCAAAAAAGGTCCGTGCTGGCGATTCGCCCGATAGATCCCCTCGCCGCCCACGAGCTCCGGATGCTCGGCCTCGACTCGCTCGACGGATTCGAGCAGCACGCGCACGTCCCGCGTGTCGACCCGACCATCGCCGTTCAAGTCGGCCATCCGGCCGTCTCCGTTGTCGACGTAGATATCGGCGGCATCGCCGAACTGGTGCCGGCTGTCGAGCGCGCGGCCGCCGCGACGCCCCACACCCTGAATATTGTACTCTGGTGTGCGGAATCCGGACATGACCACGAGCTTGTCAACCGGATGACCGTGGGTTTCCATGTCGTCGATGATCAGCTCGAGCTTGTCGACCAGCTCCTCGCGTAAGACCATGTACTTCGGCCAGACATCCTGTTGATCGTGCGTCAGGAAGTCGCGCAGCGTGAAGTGCTCGGAGATCGGCGTGTCGGCGTTCTCGGGCGTGACCATGATGAAGCCGTCCGGGTTCTCGTACGCCTCGAGCGACGAGCGCTTCCGGTGGCGTTCGGCCGGCCAGAAGCCGACACGATAGTCGCCGATGCGGCCCTTGGTCTTGCTCGTGAACGGGAGCATCGTGATGAACGCGAACGAATTGTCGGGGACGGCGTAGACGCCTGGCTGCGTCAGCGCCGAGTCGCCGCCGAAGAGTTGGCGAATGATCGGGATTTCGAGCGCGCGGCGGGCTTCGGTGACGAAATGCGCCTTCAGCTTGCCGCTACGGCCCGCCAGGGACGCCAGCATGGTCCGGGCGGTGTCCGCTTTGCTGGAGCTGTCTATGAGCGTATCGGTGGGCGCGAAGTACACAGCGCTCGCTTCGCTCGCGACCGTGAAATGCTCAAGGGGAGTCCTGGAATCGCCTAACGCCCTGGAACCGCCCAACGTCCTGGAACCGCCCAACGTCCTGGAATCGCCCAACGTCCTGGAGTCGCCTGACGCACGAATAACCCGAGGCATCGACGGTGCGCCTGGGCGTTCTGCGGTCGCGAGCGAAGCGAGCGCTGCGCTCATCGCGAACCCGAACAAATAGCGAACAGATTGAGACACCGCGTGAACCCCCAGCGGACAAAGCAGTGCAAGCTATAGACGACCAGCGCGATCTAGTAGATATAAACAACAGTTCCTATCGGAACCACCCGGAACAGCGTCTCGATGTCCTCATTCCTGAGGCGGACGCATCCGTGACTCGCGGACTGGCCGATACTCATGGGCTCATCGGTCCCATGGATGCCGTATCCATCTCCTAGATACAGCCGCTCAACGCCGAGCGTTCCGATGTACTTGCGTTGATTGGTGCCGAACGGCGGAATGATGAGGTTGCCATTCGCCACGATCTCGTGGCCTTCTTTCACCTCGAAGGGCTCGATGTGCCCATCGGGGAACTGGGTGACGACGTCGTTGCCGGAGACGACGATCTTGCCGCCGCCCTGCAGGAGGATCGACTGCCCCCGCTGCAGCTTGATCGTGCCGAGTTTCTTCTTCTTGGCGAGCTCCATGTAGTGCCAATCGGGTGGGACCCACACGGGGTCCATCTCCTTGCTCAGGACGACGAGCCGTCCGCGCGGCGTCTCGAATTTCCAGTGTATGCCGCCCTCGTTGACCAACTCCTTGCCGCTCCCGGTCGCGACGCGGGCCGAGAACAGGACCTCATCGCCCTGCTTGTACCAGAGCCGGTGGTCCTCGATGCTGACGACGATGTACGGCTTGTCATCCGGCGTGTCGGGCACGTCATGTTGGCTCGCCGCCAGTGTATCGCGCGAGGCGCCGACGCTGCGGCGCACGTCCTCGAGCAGGTCGAGGTTGTGGTTGAACGCCATCCGCGTGATGTCGCGGCGGAAGCGCTCGCGCAGCACGTTGTTCAACAGCCATGCGCTGGCGCCGAGTGCCGCCACCACGCAGAGCGCGAGCACCCAAATGACGCGGAGTCCCGAGCGCAGTTCGCGCATATCAATAAAAATAGACGCTCGTGCCAGGCTTGAGATTCGCTTGGATCGCTTTGACGTCCGCCTCGCGCGCGCGGACGCTCCCGGGCATCACGTACGCCGTGTCCGCGAGTGGCCCCTCGTGCGGGTCGCTGTAGATCACCGTCCCGCCATCGAGCACGATCCCGAACCCCAGGCCTCCCTTGACTGGCGTGGCGTCCACCGGGAGATGCCGGTCGACGTACACCCACTTCGGCACCGTCCACGTGCTATCCGGCGTCAGCAATCGCTCGACGTGGCGAGTGCCCTGTGGGGCCGGGAGCATGATGGTGTCGGGCGGCACACCCACACGCCGCGTCGGCGCCACGACCACCGGCATCTCGCGCAGCACATTGCCCTCCTGCTCGAGCGTCATGACGCCGCTATCGACTTCGATCGAGAGATGCAGCACGCGGTCGCCCTGGGCTTGGCGGCGAAGCAGCGCGACCATCACGCGGAGATGATTGACGTTCGCCGCGACCGCGAGATCGGCCGAGCGGCGCTCGACCGCGGTCATGCCCGCGCGCAACCGACTGATCTCCCGTGCGTAGTTCTCGCGCTGGGACATCAAGTAGACATCGAGCGCGACCAGCACGACGAGCGCGAGCCAGAGGCTCACGAGCAGGCCCGGGTACGCCAACCGGAACTCGGCACGGCGTGGATCGCGGCGCTCCGGCTGGGGGATCGGGCGCGATGGTAGTGGCTCGTGTTCGGTCAACGACGGGCGATGCTTTGGGCGTCGAGTACCGGGACGCCGACCGGTTCGCTCCGGCCGACACGGACGGTCGCAACCAACGTGGCGCTCACGGGGGCGGCGGCCGCCAGCGTTTTGGCGGCGGCGAGCATGGAGGGCGGCACCGCGACATACAGCAACGTATTCTCGGAGCCCGGGCCTCGCGCCAGCAGATACGGTTCGTCGGGCGACAGGTCGCGATGCAGGAAGTCCGCGGTCTCGAGCGCGAGCACTTGGACATCCCATCGCACCGTCTTGCCCTTCGCGCCCTTCGGATCGACCCGTAGGTCAGCGGCGCTGAGTGACCCCGTTGACCCGTTGGAGATCTGTACCGAGTCCTCGCGAACCCACCCCTCCACTCGGACGCGAACCCAGCCGCGGTCTCGTGCGATCGCCGTCACCGGCGTGCCGGCGCCCAGCATCGCAAGCGCATGGCCTTCCGGGGCCTCTCTCAGTACGACATTGCCTGACCCTGCGACGAGCGGCTGGGAGTCGGGCTCCGGTTGACTCGGCGCCGCGCTTCGCGCTGGCGGCTTTGAGCGTGACACTGACGTGGTGCGTTTTTTCGCGCTCGCTGTCGATTGAGCCTGCATCGTTGCAGCGACAATGCTAAGAGCGATCAACACTTGCAGCGCGACGCCGCGAAGCGTGCGTCGCCAGAGTCCAGGCGTGAACCTCACGGAGCCCCGCTGTACATTTGCGCTCAAGATGGCTGGATCCGTCCTTGCACCGGTAGTCCTCGTCGTTCTCGACGGCTGGGGATATCGAGCCGAGCGAGAAGGAAACGCAATTGCGTTAGCGACGACGCCGACCTGGGACGCGTTGTGGCGCCGTCCGTCACGCACCTTGCTCGAGGCGTCCGGACTACGAGTCGGACTACCTGCTGGACAGATGGGCAACAGCGAGGTCGGTCATCTGAACCTGGGCGCGGGCCGAGTTGTGATGCAGGACCTTGTCCGGATCGACACGGCCATCGCCGACCGGTCGTTTCAGTGCAATGGGACGTTTCTGGCGGCGTGCCATGCGGTGCGCCGAACTGGCGGGACCCTGCACCTCGTAGGGCTTCTCGGCGAGGGCGGCGTGCACGCAGCCGACCGGCACCTATACGCTTTGCTCGATCTGACCGATCGCCAGCACGTCCCGCGGGTGGCCATCCATGCGATGCTCGACGGACGGGACACGCTGCCGAAGTCCGCTCTCGGCTACATGCAGAACCTCACCGCGCGTGTCGCGCGGGCCACGGTGCCCACGGTCATTGGGAGCGTGAGCGGCCGGTATTACGGCATGGACCGCGATCGCCGCTGGCAGCGGACCGAGCTCGCGTACCGGGCCATGGTCGACGGCGTCGGGCCGAGTGGTACGGATCCTCTGGCTGTCATCAAGGCGGCGTACGATGCCGGGCAGACGGACGAGTTTATTCTGCCGACCGCCATTGGCACCCCGGCGATTGCACCGATGCGCGACGGCGACGCCGTGATCTGTTTCAATTTCCGATCGGATCGCATGCGCCAGATCGTGCGCGCGATGACCGAGCCGGCGTTCAAGGGCTTCGATGTCTCCGCGCGTCCCGAGCTGCGTGTCGTGACGATGACGTCCTATGCGCAGCAGTTCGCGCTCTCGGTGGCGTTTCCTCCGCAATCGATGGCACGGATTGTGGCCGAGGTCTTGAGCATGAACGGCAAAGCGCAATTTCGCACCGCGGAGACCGAGAAGTATCCGCACGTGACCTACTTCTTCAATGGCGGCGAGGAGACCCCGTACGCGGGCGAGGAGCGACTCCTGGTGCCGAGTCAGAAAGTGGCGACCTATGACCTCATGCCGGAGATGAGCGCGCCCGGGGTAACCGATGTGCTGTGTGCCGCCATAGAGAAACGGCAGCACGAGTTCATTCTCTGTAACTATGCGAATGGCGACATGGTCGGGCATACCGGGTCGTTGCCCGCGACGATCAAGGCGGTTGAGACGGTCGATCAGTGTCTCTTGCGTGTGCTCGCGGCGGCCGAGCGATCGAAGACCGAGGTCCTGGTGACGGCCGACCATGGGAATTGTGAGCTCATGATCGACCCCGAGACCGGGGGGCCGCACACGGCGCATACGACCAATCCGGTCCCGTTTGTCCATGTGGGGGGAGAGCGCCCGCTGCGTGAGGGCGGTGCCCTCCAGGATGTGGGACCGACGATCCTGGGAATGCTCGGAATCAGGCCACCTTCCGAGATGACCGGGGTAGATTTGCGGGACCCATGAAGCCAACTGCTCTCGTCCTCTCCCTGCTGCTCGCCCATACCGCGGCGGCGCAGATCGTCGGCCATGCGCCGGAATCGAGTCCCTACCAGGACATCGAGGATCCGCGCAATCTGTCGTTCTTCGGCGGGTATCTCCTCGCGCCGTACACCCCCGGTCACGTCAACCCGCACAGCGGGCCGCTCGCCGGCATACGCTGGGACATTCACCTCGGCGGGCCCGCGTACTTCGAAGCGCGGTGGGCGCACGTGTTCACCGACCACGATGTCACGTTCCCGACGGAGCCGCCCTCGATCCGCGATCACGGGACCAAGCCGACGCAGCTCAACCTGGTCGACGTTGGCATGGCGCTCAACCTCGTGGGCGAGCGCACGTGGCACGGCCTCATCCCGGTGATCAACGTGGACGTCGGTGTGGCGAGTGATCTCGGCGCCGCGCGCGACTCGGCCCTGTTCCGGTTCGGCACGCAGTTCGAGATGTCGGCCGGCGCCGGCATTCGATGGGTACCGGGCGGTCCGATCCAGATGCGGTTCGACGTGACGGACTACTTTTACGCCACCCGCTACCCCGGCAGCTTCCGCGGAACGACCGCCGGCCCGCCGGTCGTCCCGGCGAACGCCGCCTTGACGGCGTGGCGACAGAATCTCGCTCCGACCGTGGGGCTCTCTCTCACCGCGTTCCGTTAATGTCACGCGCGCTGCTGACTCGACGCGTCGCCTTTACCGCGCAGCACCGCTACCGGTTGCCACAGTGGGACGAGGAGCACAATCGCCTCGTGTTCGGCGAGTGCGCCAGGGCAGACTTTCACGAGCACCACTACGTCTGCGACGTCACGGTCGGCGGGGAGATCGATCACACGACCGGGTTCGTGGTCGACCTCGAGGACCTCGACGCCGTGATCCGGGACGTCGTGATCGTGCGCTTCGACAAGCGCAACATCAATCGCGACGTGCCCGAGTTCCAGGAAGGACGACTGGTGCCGAGCGGCGAGAACCTGGCGCGGTTCATCTTCGAGCGCATGGAAGAAGCCCTCGGCGATCGCGGGACGGTGGTCTCGATCCGACTGGCCGAGGACGAGACGCTGTGGGCCACATATAACGGTGGCGGCTGAGCGGGTTACCGGCGTCATCCTCGCCGGCGGGCAAGCGACACGATTCGGCGGCCAACCGAAAGGGTTGGAGCTCGTTGGCGGTGCACGCATCATCGATCGGGTCGCCGCCGCGCTGCGCGCGGTCGCCGACGAACTACTCTTGGTCGCGAATCAGCCCGAGGCCAGTACGTGGTTACCAGGGATACCGACCGTTAGCGACGTGCGTCCGGGGTTCGGGAGCCTGGGCGGCATCTACTCGGCGCTAGTACACGCCGGCCAACCTGTCCTCATCGTCGCGTGGGACATGCCCTTCGTGGGCCCGAGCGTTTTGGACGAGCTTCGCACGACTGGGGCCAACGCTGACGTTGTCGTGTTCGAGAGCCGGTCCACACGCGGTGTGGAGCCGCTGTGCGCGTTCTACCGGCCGACGTGTATCGCGCCGAT
>DATHNL010000069.1:0-16089 GCA_035486035.1 Gemmatimonadaceae bacterium | reverse complement strand
GCTCGTACCGAAGTGGGCGACCTGGGAGGAGTTCCGCCGGCTGGAAGCAATGGGGCTGACCATGTTCGGCCAGATGACGGCCGGCTCATGGATCTACATCGGCTCGCAGGGCATCGTGCAGGGCACCTACGAAACCTTTGGCGCCGTCGCCGCTCGCCACTTCGGCGGCACGCTCTCCGGGCGGTTCGTGCTCACCGGTGGCCTGGGTGGCATGGGCGGGGCCCAACCACTCGCGGCGACGATGCACGGCGCCGCGGTCCTCGCCATCGAAGTCGACCCGGCGCGCATCGATAAACGTATCGCGACCCGCTATTGCGACCGCCGCACGGCAGACCTCGACGAGGCGCTCCGCTGGATCGACGACGCGCGCCGCCGGGGTGTCGCGCTCTCGGTCGGTCTCGTGGGCAACACCGCCACGGTCCTCCCTGAGCTCGTTCGCCGCGGGATTACGCCGGACGTCCTCACCGATCAGACATCCGCGCACGACATGCTCAATGGATACGTCCCGGCCGACATGTCGCTCGATGCGGCGATGGCCCTCCGCGCATCGCAGCCGGGCGAATACGTCCGCCGCTCCACCGCCTCGGCCGCTGAACACGTCCGCGCCATGCTCGAGATGCAACGGCGCGGCGCGATTTCGTTCGACTATGGCAACAATCTCCGCACGGTCGCATTTGATGCGGGGGTGAGAGACGCATTCAAGATCCCGGGCTTCGTCCCCGAATATGTCCGGCCGCTATTCTGCGAGGGGAAGGGGCCATTCCGCTGGGTCGCCCTCTCCGGCGATCCGCGCGACATCTATCGCACCGATGCGTTGGCCCTCGAATTATTCCCGAATGACGCGCATCTCCGCCGCTGGTTGACGCTAGCGCGCGAAAAAATCCAATTCCAGGGCTTGCCCGCGCGCATCTGTTGGTTGGGCCAGGGAGATCGCGCCAAGTTCGGCGTCGCCATGAATGATCTCGTCGCCCGAGGAGAAATCTCGGCGCCGATCGTCATCGGCCGCGACCACCTCGACACGGGCAGCGTGGCCTCGCCGTTCAGAGAAACCGAGGCCATGAAAGATGGTAGCGATGCCATCGCCGACTGGCCGATCCTGAACGCCCTGTTGAACGTCGCGAGCGGCGCATCCTGGGTCTCATTCCACCACGGCGGTGGCGTCGGGATCGGCAATTCCCTCCACGCCGGCCAGGTGATTGTCGCCGACGGCACGCCGGCGATGGCCGAGCGCCTACAGCGCGTGTTGACGAACGACCCGGGAATCGGCGTCGCGCGTCATGCCGATGCAGGATACGAGATCGCGCAACAAACGGCCGCCGCGCAGCGGATCGATTTGCCGATGGCCTGAACGTGCTCTCGTCGCGTTTCGCGCCGTGGGACGTCCCGGTATTCCTGGCGAAGCATGCCTGGCTGACGGCGCGGAAGCGTCCGATCCTCGTCAACTTCGAGGTCACGCTGCGCTGTAACGCGCGATGCGGGTTCTGCGATTACTGGAAGACTCCCTCGGACACTCGCCAATCCGAATCGCAATCCTTCGCCGACGCGGCGCGTTTCTTCAACCCATTGATGATCACGTTCACGGGCGGCGAGCCGCTGCTCCGGCGTGATCTCGAAGACTTGGTCCGCGCCGTCACGCGTGCCATCCGCGTGAAGTACACGACGATCCTGACGCACGGCGGCCTGCTGACCGTCGACCGCGCGTGTTCACTGTGGGAGGCCGGGATCAACCAGTTCAATATCTCGTTGGATTTCTTGGACGGCCGCCACGATGCCGCACGGGGCATCCCGGGACTCACCGAGAAAATCCTCTGGACCATTCCACGCCTCCGTGCCGCCGGCATCGACAGTATTCGCTTCAACACAGTGATCAGAAACGACAACCTCGATCAGCTCCTGCCGATCGTCCACCGCGCGGAGTCCCTCGGCTGTGGAGTAAATTTCAGCACGTACACGTCGCTGAAAAACGCCAACGTCGGTCCGGTTCTGTCACCCAACACAACACTCGACGACACAATCGCTCAACTGCTGTCCTACAAGCGTCGTCGTCGTGGTGTCATCACGAGCTCGGACTATTATCTGGCCCAAATCCCGCGCTATGTCCGTGGCGATTTGCGCGAGCCATGCCAGTCGGGCCTTCGCACGATCCACATCGACCCCACGGGCCGGGTCAAACGCTGCCCTGATTTTCCAACGGACGGCCACTGGACCGAATACGCGGGCTATCAGCCGATCGACTGCAATGCCTGCTTCTATGCCTGCCGCGGCGAAGCCCAAGCACCGGTGGGCCTGTCACGTGTGCTCGATGTGCTAGCGTGACAGACGTTCTCTTTATCAACGCCGCCCAGGTAGTCACCTGCGCCGGCCCCGCGCGAGCGCGCCGCGGTGCCGAGATGAGCGATCTGGGCCTCCTCACAGGAGCCGCGGTCGCTGTAAGCGACACTCACATAACCGCCGTAGGTCCTCAAGTCGAACTGGAGCGCCAATTCCCCAACGTCGCGCGAGTTGACTGCAAGGGCGGTGTACTGCTGCCGGGCTGGGTCGACTCCCACACTCACGCGATCTTCGGCCGCCCCCGAGCCGATGAGCAAGAGCTTCGCGCGGCGGGCGCGACCTACATGGAGATCGCCGCGCGAGGCGGAGGCATCCACGCCTCAGTGCGAGATCTCCGCACCCGTTCTGAAGACGAGCTGTTCTCGTTGGCCCTGAGCCGACTCCGCCGCCTCGCCGCCTACGGCACGACTACGATCGAGGTGAAATCGGGTTACGGTCTCACGGTGGAAGACGAGCTCAAAGAGCTCCGCGTGATCGCGCGCCTGGCCGACGTATTGCCGGTACGGCTGGTCCCCACGTGGCTCGGCGCCCACGAAATCCCTCTCGAGTACCGCTCCACCCGTAACAAGTACGTGGACTTGCTCGTCCACGAAATGCTCCCTCGTGTGGTCGCCGATCGCCTCGCGCGGTTCGCCGATGTCTTCTGCGAGCCAGGCGTATTCACGGTCGCCGAGAGCCGAACGATCCTCACCGCGGCCAAACACGCCGGCTTGGGCCTCAAGCTGCACGCTGACGAGCTCGAGCCCTCCGGCGGCGCCGAGCTCGCGGCGCAGATCGGGGCGACATCAGCGGATCATCTGGCGGCGATCTCGGATGCCGGGGTCGCGGCGCTGGCGGCATCGAACACGGTCGCCACGCTGCTGCCGGGCACGATGTTGTTTTTGGGACGTAGATCACAAGCGCCGGCACGAGCCCTGATCGAGGCGGGGGTGGCCGTCGCGTTGGCCACGGATTTCAACCCGGGGACATCACCGACGCCGAATCTGCCGTTGATTTTAACCCTCGCCGTGAGTCAACTGAGACTGACCGTCGCCGAAGCGATCATCGCCGGCACCGTAAACGGCGCGGCCGCCCTCGGCCTCGCCGACACCATCGGTCAGATCGCCCCGGGCTTCTCGGCCGACCTCGCCCTCTACGAGATCGATGACGTGCGCGAGCTGCCGTACTGGTACGGAGACCGCCGCTGCCGGGCGTCGTGGGTGAAGGGCAAAGCTTGTACCGAGTTTGACTTAAGCCTAGCTTAGGAGTCTATCCAATAACCCATGTCGAACGCTCTCAAACTCAAGAAAAAAGCTGCCGAGTTCGAGCAGAAAAAGCAGTTCGACAAGGCGCTGCAGATTTACATCCAGATCCTCGACGAATCGGACGGCGAGGATGATGAGGCCGATGTCGCGCTCTACAACCGCGTCGGCGATCTGCTCATGCGGCAAGGCAGCGTTGGCGATGCCGTCAATTATTACGAGAAGGCCGTCGACCTCTACGCCGAAAGCGGTTTCTTCAATAACGCCATCGCGCTCTGCAACAAAATCCTTCGCCAATCCCCAGGCAGAAATTCGATCTATTACAAACTGGGGAAGATCAGCGCCAAGAAAGGATTCATCAGCGACGCGAAGCAGAATTTCCTCGAGTACGCCGACCGCATGCAGAAGGGCGGTCAGCTCGACGAGGCGTTCCGTGCGCTAAAAGAATTCGCTGATCTCTGCCCTGATCAGGATGACATTCGCCTGATGCTGGCCGAGCAGTTGTCGAAGAAGGATCGCAAAGGCGAAGCGATCGAGCAGCTCCAGCATCTGTACGAAAAGTTCGTCGCCGAAGGCCGCGGCGCCGAAGCCCGCGCGACGGTCGATCGCATGAAAGCGATCGACCCGGACGTCGAGCCAAAGGAAGGCGGCGCCACGGCGCGAGCGAAGTCGAGCGACCTCGTATTCCTCGACCTTTCCGACTCGAAGGGCGGGGCCGCCGAGCCACCGCCCAAGGGAAAGCCGCCCCGCCCCGAGCAAGCGCGCAAGACCGTCAAGCTCCCGCAGCCCGAGGAGCCGGAGCCTGAACCGGACATCCTCGACGATCTGCCGCCGCTCGACCTCGAAGCCGAGGCGGAGCCTGAGCCCGAGGACGATCTGCTCCCGCTCCCGCCGCTCGATGAAACCGATCTCGAGCCACTTGAGCCGCTCGATGTCGGCGGTCAGGCTGAGGGGCTGGAGACGATGGAAGAGTTCTCGGCTCCTGAGCAGGTAGCGGACACGGGCCAGATCGCCGGGTTCGAGCAGACCGTGCTCGATCCCGAGATCGACGCGGCACTCCCGGCCGAAACGTTGCCCGAGCTCGAGCCGCTCACCGGCAGCGAGTTCGCCGAGCTCGATCTTGGCCCGCCGGCCGATCCGTCGCCGCGCCACAGCACGCACGATCTCGCGCTGCCTGGCCGACTGCCGTCGCTGGATATGCCGAGCGGCCGGAGCCCACTGTCGCTGACCGGGGAGATGGAGCTCATCATCCCCGAGAGCGACCTGCCGCTCCCCAAGCCTCGCAAGAAGTCGCCGAACGGTGCACCGCCACCGCCGCCGCTCGAGGTCGACTTCACGCCGGAAGTCGACACGAGCGACTTGGATGGGCGCTCCGCGTCAGCCTCCTCGAAATTGTCGCTCACGAGCGGCGCGGACTCGCTCACCTCCGAGCCGCAGCAGGAGGAAGCCGAGGCCGATGAGGTCGAGCTCCCGGCATGGATGTCGCCAGGAGAAGACGCTCCGCCGTCGGACGAGGCGCCGGATCTGCCGCTGCTCGATGTCGGCCCCGATCCAGTCAGCCCCGAGCCCGCGCACCATCATTCGCACACGCCGCTGGCGCGCGAGGTGGACACGCTCCGGCAGCGCGCGGCAGCCGAGCCGACGAATTGGACGGTACGCCAGCGCCTCGCGGAAGCGTTGCTCGAGGATGGCGACCGCGAAGAAGGGCTCCAAGAGCTCGAGGTCGTGATGCTTGGCCTCGAGCGCTCGCACGACTTGGACAGCGCGCGCTCGGTTGCCGACGAGATCATTCGCCTCAACCCGAACTCGGTTCGGCATCACCAGAAGCGTGTCGAGTACGCGTTCCGAGCGAACGACAAGCCGCGCTTGGCCGAGGCCTATCTGCAATTGGCCGACTCGCTCTTCCGCGCCGGGCACGCCGACAAGGCCCGTGCGGTGTACCAACGTGTCCTCGAGCTCGCCCCCGATGATCCTCGCGCCCAAGCGGCGCTGAGCACCTTCGAGCCCCCGCCGCGGCAGCAGCCAACTCCGACGGCCGCCCGAGCGGTCCGTCGCGAGCCGACCACGAACGACGACTTCGTGAACCTGAGCGACTGGCTCGCCGAAGACCAAGCGCCAAAGTCCACACGGATGGTGGTCGACGAAGAAGCGCCGACGGGCGACGAAGAAGCCGACTTCGCCGACATGCTGCGCAAGTTCAAGCAGGGAGTCTCCGACAACGTCGACGAGGAAGACCACGAGAGCCACTACGACCTGGGAGTCGCGTACAAAGAGATGGGCCTGGTCGATGAGGCCATCTCCGAGTTCCAAAAGGCGCTCCGGGCCCCCCAGGGCCGCGTACGCACCTATGAAGCGCTCGGCCAATGCTTCCTGGAGAAGCAACAATTCCAAGTCGCGGCGACGATTTTGGGCCGCGCGCTGAACGAGCCCGGCATCGGGGATGACCAGCTGGTCGGCGTACTGTACCTCCTCGGCTACTGCTCCGAAGCGCTCCGATCAACCGCTGATGCGCTTACTTTTTATCAGCGGGTGTTCGCGGTCGACATCCAGTTCCGCGATGTCGCCGATCGCCTCGCGCGACTCGAGAAGGTGGGACGGTGACGGGACGAGGGCTTCGGCCGAGCTTAAGTGAAATCCAATCGACGGTTCGCCAGGAGCTCCGCGAGGTCGAGGTCGAGCTCCGCCGCATCGTCGATGACGACTCGCCGCTGATCGCCGCGGTGAGCGGGCACCTGATGGGGATGAAGGGCAAGCTGTTGCGCCCGACGCTCGTGCTCCTCGCGAACGCGATCGACGATCACCCGGGCGCGTCGGCGACGACCCTGGCGGCGATCCTGGAGTTGATTCACGTCGCGACGCTCGTGCATGACGATGCGGTCGACCACTCCGTGCTCCGGCGCGGCATGCCCACGCTCAATTCGCTGCTCGGCCACCAGATCTCGGTGATCGCCGGCGATTTCTTGTACTTGCGGGCGCTCAAAGAGTTGGCGCGCCTGGGCAACGTCGAAGCGCTGCGCATTATCACCGACGCCTCGGATGAGATGACACGAGGCGAGCTGACGCAGCTCACCCGTGATGATGCCTTCGCGGTAACCGAAGACGACTACGAGCGCTGGATCGAAGCCAAGACGGCCTCACTCTTCCGAGCCGCCTGCGAGCTCGGCGCCCTCGCCGGCGCGCCAGAGTACCGCGTCCAACTCGCCAGCTACGGCCTCAAGCTGGGAATGGCGTTCCAGATAGCCGATGATCTGCTCGACTACACGGCCGAGCAGTCGGTCACGGGGAAACCGAGTGGTCTCGACCTGCGCGAACGGAAGATGACGTTGCCGTTGATCGCGGCCCTCCGCTCGATGTCTCCCGCCTCGCGCGCTCGCGTCGAGTCGTTATTCGCCAGCGAGTCGCCGAGCGATGAAGAGATTCACGCGGTCATCGAGATCGTTTCCGATGCCGGTGGATTGGACTACGCGCGGCGGCGTGGGGCGGAGTTCGCTGGACAAGCCGAAGCAGCACTGGGCGAGCTGCCAGACACACCGGTCCGTGCCGTGCTCGCCGACACGATCAGCTATGTGACGGAGCGCTCCCGCTAATGCCCCCGCGCACGACAGGCGGCTCGTCCCGCCACCGGCCCGCGTTCCACGCGATTGTCCTCGCCTGCGGATTCGTGGTCGGCGGGTTCCTCACCCAATTCGCCCGCAAGTTCCTGCCAGCCGGGGCCGTCAAGGAACTGCTGACCACCGGGGTCACCCCCTCGATCGGCCCCCTGGGTCTCGACCTGGTGATCCTCAAGCTCAGCCTCGGGCCGATCGCGCTCGATGTTTCTCTGCTCAGCCTGATCGGGGTTCTGATCGCCTATCTGATCGCCAGAAGTTTGTTCTAGCAGGCTGTCGATTTCCGCGGATCCCATTCGTCGCCCCAGTAACAGGGAGGCACGATGAGATTTATGGTCCTGATCAAGGCCAACCCACAAAGTGAGGCAGGCGTTCTCCCATCCCGGGAGATCCTCACTTCGATGCATAAGTTCAACGAAGAGTTAGTCAAGGCGGGCGTGATGCTGGCTGGCGAGGGGCTGCACCCCAGCTCCAAGGGCGCCCGCGTCACGTTCCCGGCAGTCCACAAGGTGACCGTCGTCGACGGCCCGTTCGCCGAAACAAAGGAGCTGCTCGCCGGCTACTGGCTCTGGCAGGTCAAATCCAAAGAAGAGGTGATCGAGTGGCTGAAGCGCTCCCCATTCGGTCCGGGCGCCGAGCTCGAAATTCGCCAGGTATTCGAGACCGCCGAGTTCGGCGACAACGCCACCCCTGAGCTGCGAGAGGCCGAAGCGCGCCTTCGCTCCAAGATATGAAATACATGGCCCTCTTTCGCCCGACCGAAGAACCCGTCGGATTGCCGTCAGAAGAAGAGATGGCGGTGCTGGGCGAGGTAATCGCCGAGTTCACGAAGGAGGGCGTGCTCGTCGCCATGGATGGGCTGGCGTCGAGCGCGTCGGGCGCGCTACTTCGCCAGACGAACGGCACGATCACGGTCACCGATGGTCCGTTCGCCGAAACGAAGGAGTTGGTCGCCGGCTACGCGATCTTGAACGTGAAGTCGAAGGCGCACATGATCGAGCTCACGAAGCGCATCGCGAAAGCCTTGGGCGGGGATGGCGTGTTGGAGATCCGCCAGCTGCATGACGGATAGCGTTCACCGCGCGATCGAAGCGGTCTGGCGGATCGAATCCGCCAGGCTGATCGCCGGTCTCGCCCGGATGGTGCGCGATGTCGGTCTCGCCGAAGACCTGGCGCAGGACGCATTGCTCGCCGCCCTCGAGAAATGGCCGGAGTCGGGTGTTCCGGACAATCCGGGCGCCTGGCTCATGGCCACGGCAAAGCGCCGCGCGATCGACAATCTGCGCCGCAACGCGCTGCTCGATCGGAAGCACGTCGAGGTGGCGCACGATCTCGAATCGCGGCAGGAAACCGAATCCGCTGCCGTCGATGCCGCGATCGATGATGACGTGGGAGATGACATGCTCCGCCTGATCTTCACGTCGTGCCATCCCGTGTTATCCCCGGAGGCCCGCGTCGCCCTTACGCTGCGTCTCCTCGGCGGACTCACGACTGACGAAATCGCCCGCGCATTCCTGGTCCCGGAACCGACGATCGCCCAACGCATCGTGCGCGCGAAGCGCACGCTGCGCGAAGCGCGCGTGCCATTCGAGATGCCACGCCCGGCCGACCGCCCAGCGCGCCTGTCGTCAGTACTGGAAGTGATTTACTTGATCTTCAACGAGGGCTACTCGGCAACCGCCGGCGAAGACTGGGTGCGCCCAGGGTTGTGCCAAGATGCCCTTCGCCTGGGTCGTATCCTCGCTGCTCTCATGCCGGACGAGTCCGAAGTCCACGGTCTCGTGGCCCTCATGGCCATCCAGGCGTCGCGGCTCGCCGCACGCGTGGGCCCGACGGGTGAGCCCATTCTCCTCCTCGATCAGGATCGAGGACGGTGGGATCACGTCTTGATCAACAACGGTCTGGCCGCGCTCGAGCGCGCCGAGCGACTGGCCGACACCCTCGGCCCCTACACGCTGCAAGCCGCGATCGCCGCGTGCCATGCGCGAGCGCACACGGCGGACGAAACCGACTGGCAGCGGATCGCCGCGCTCTATGATGCGTTGGCGTCGCTCGCCCCTTCGCCGGTCGTGGAGCTCAATCGCGCGGTCGCGGTGGGGATGGCCTTTGGCCCGGCCGCGGGCCTCGAGCTCGTCGATGCGCTCTTGAGCGAGCCATCGCTCGCGCACTATCACCTCTTGCCGAGCGTGCGCGGCGATTTGCTCGTCAAGCTGGGGCGCGCGGCCGAAGCGCGGGTCGAGTTTCAGCGAGCCGCGTCGCTCACGCGGAATGAACGTGAGCGCGCGCTGCTGCTCCACCGGGCCGCTACGTAGACGTCTGCTGCCGGTTCGCCGCCTCGATCGCTTTCCGATTGTCGACGATGCGCGCCGCATCGCGCAGGTTCGTCAGGTAGATCTGAATGGCCTGATCGCGCTGCTGCTGCATGAGCGACTGCCGCTGCGCGACTTTCTGCGCCTCCCACGCCGCGCGATTCGACTCGGTCCGTTTGTCGACGCGAATCACGTACATCGCGTCATCGGTCCCGATCGGCGCGCTGACGGCGTTGAGCGGCAACGAGAACGCGGCCCCAATGACTTCGTTGAAGCGCCCGACATCCGGAACGAATGCCGTGCGATTGAACGACGGGCTGTGAATCACCGAGAGCCCTTCCGCCTTGGCCTCTGCATCGAGGGACGTCTTCGCCGCGGCATCCGCGAATATCTGCGCTTTCGTTCGCAGGAGCTCGATCACGCCTCGCCGGGCGAGGATCGCGCGAATCTGCGGCCGGACCGCTGCCTCGGCGCCCCGCGAGTTCGGATCGACTCCGGGCGTGAGCGAGTCGAGCCGCGCGAGGTAGTACGCATCATCGGCGTCGAACAGCTCGCTCGACTCGCCAACCGGCGCGCCCGAGAACGCCCACGTGCCGACGCTCGGCACCTGGCGTCCGTTCCAGATGAGCGGCTCGTCCTCGTTCACGTGCAATTTCACCACCGGAAGCCCAAACGTCTTCGCCGCTTTGTCGAATTGCCCGCTCAGCTCCGAATGGCCGACGATCTTGTCGAGCGAATCGGCGATATGGTTGGTTCTCGCCGCGGCGGAGTCACTCTGCTGAATGCGCAGCAGGATATGCCGGACGGTGATGGAATCGCCCTTCTTGGAATCCACCCGAATCAGATGAAAGCCGTACGGCGACAAGACGGGTTGTGACAGCTCGCCCGGCTTGAGGGCGAATGCCGCGCTGTCGAACTGCGGGACAAACCGTCCCCGCGTGACGGTGCCGAGGAGACCACCTTGCGCAGCGGATGCCGAGTCCTGCGACTCCCGCTTGGCGACATCGTCGAACTTGGCCCCTTTCTCGATTTGGTCGCGCAGGGCGAGGAGATGGGCACGGGTCGCGGCGGTGTCGGCCGATGTGATCGTGCGTGGCAGGATGAGCACCGAGACCGACGCACGCCCTTTCCTCCCCAACTGCTTCTTGTGGGCGACGAAGTACTCATGTATCGCCTCATCGGTCACATGGACCGTCGAGTCGGCTACCTCGTCCGGATGCCAGGACACATAGGAGATCTGGGCGGAGTCGTGCCCGTCCCGCCACAGGTTCCACATCTGGGCGTCTGTGACGTAGACCGAGGAGGCGACCTGCTCGAACAGCTTTTCTTTGGGGATCTGGTCGCGATATATGGCTTCCAGCTGCAGGAGCAGGCCTTGCTGCTTGGCCATCGGGCTCGAGAGGTACCGCTGGTACTTCTCGGGATCGAACCGGCCGTCGGTCTGCAGCTCTGGAGCCTGGAGGAATGCCGGGGGCGGGTTCGTCATGGCCGCTTCCCGAATCTCCTCGTCGGAGACGCCGATGCCGCGTTTCTGGTATTCCTGCTCGAGCAGGATATCCGAGACCATCTCGTCGTAGGTCTGCTGTTCGAGCTCCTTTTGCTCGTCGAGCGTCAAGGCGCGCCCGGCGCGTTGCTGGGCTTCCTGATAGCGCCGCTGGGTCGCGTTCGACCACTGGATATATGTGATATCCTGGCCGTTGACCGAAAAGACCGTTGACGAGGCTGTGTTCCTGGTCCGGCCCGCGAGGCCGGAGGTTTGATACAGAAGAAATCCGCCGACAAAGGTCGCCGCCGCGAAATACCAAATGTATTTCGCGTTCGCCCGCATCTGTGAGAGCATGGGTCAAAACCTAGAACTCGCGATCGGCTAAAATCAAGAGAGCGTGTCACTTCTGATTGACTTCGCTCGTCAGCAAGGTATATCTTCCCCGTCCTTACCGAGAGCCAGAATGGCCATATCCGCCCGGATAGAGGAACTGGAAAGGAAGTTCAACGAGAACCCCCGGCGATACTTCGCGCCGCTCGCCAATGAGTACCGGAAGGCTGGCGACCTGACGCAGGCCATCTCGATCTGTCGCACGTACGTGCCTCAGCAGCCGGCTCATATGAGCGGCCATATCGTGTTTGGGCAGGCGTTGTTCGAAGCTGGGGAGTTCGAGGAAGCGCGTGGTGTTTTCGAGTCGGCCTTGCAGCTCGACCCGGAGAACCTCATTGCGCTCCGTCACTTAGGTGACATCGCCCGTGAGCGCGGTGATTTGACCGCGGCACGGACGTGGTACCGCCGCGTGCTCGACGCCGATCCGCGTAATCCCGAGGTCGTCTCGCTCTTGAGCTCGATCGATGGCTTGCCGGACGCGCAGGCGCATCGCCAGTCGAGTCCGGTCGAGGCGCTCTCGGGTTGGCAGGACATTAATCCTGAGCGGACACTCGAGCTGCCGCCGACGTTGGCGACGCCGACGCCGGAAACTATAGCCAGTAGCACACCCACCCCGGTTCTCACACCTCGCGTAGAACGGCCATCAGCTCCAATAGATGGGTTCTTCAGCGCCGAGAGCGACCTCGAAGAGATGAAGGCTGCTCCGCCGCCAAGTGCTGAAGAGGGCGGGATGGGCTCGGGCTTCGAGTCGATGGAGTTTCAAGCGCCGACGCGCCCGGAT
Source organism: Gemmatimonadaceae bacterium (assembly GCA_035486035.1). GTDB lineage: Bacteria > Gemmatimonadota > Gemmatimonadetes > Gemmatimonadales > Gemmatimonadaceae > DASRDS01. The sequence continues at coordinate 3,943 of DATHNL010000069.1, read as the reverse complement.
CGCCCATCACCTCCGCCGATCGACTCGGCGCCCGAGTCGGACACGCCGCAGGCGTTCGTCACGGAGACGATGGCGGAGCTCTATCTCCAGCAAGGGTTCCGCGACGAAGCGCTTGGCGTCTATCGCCAGCTGCTGGCCCAGAACCCCGGCGATGACAATCTCCGCGAGCGCGTCGCGCAGCTCGAGAGCGGATCGCGCTCGAGCATGAGCGTTGCCGCGGTCTCTGATTCCGTCATCGATGCGGCGCGCGAGCGCCACGGTGCGCCGGCGATGCGCTCGGTGCGCGCGTTCTTTGGTGGCCTGGCGGCGCGCCGCGTCGTCATGCACGCGTCCGGCCACGTGACTGGCGAACACGCTGTTGCGGAGCACGCCGTCGCCGAGCACGTGGACTCCGACCCCGATGCTCCGGAGCACATGGCTCCCGAGCACGAGACGATCGAGCGCAGGACGGCCGAGATCACGACGGTCGAGCACACGACCGCGTATGTCCCGCCCGCAGCGGTCGATGTCCAGCACGCCGCTGTCGAGCCGCAATCCCACCCGGAGGCGGAACCCCCGGCTGCGATGATGCACGCCGACCCGGCGCCGTCGCACGAACCGCCGTCGCAAGAATCACCGGCCGACCCCGAGCCTGTGCACGAGTCGCCGCGCGCCGAGGATGACGCTGAGCTCGAGGCCGACCATGGCGATGTCGCGGGCTACAGCGACGAAGCATTCTCGGATGACGCTTTCGGCGCGAACGCGTTCACGGGCGGCTACGCGCCCCGCGCCAGCGGCGGGATCCTCGCGAAAGAAGACTTCGGCAGCGAAGGGCTCGTCTCTCGCGTGACCGAGGAGGTCGATGTCTTCGGCCTTCCCCTGCGTACAGAGCAATCGGAGCCGGAACCGCCTCGCGCCGAGGCCTCACCCGAGCCTGAGCCCGAGCCGACGCCGGTCGCCGCGCCCGCCGCGCCGCGCAATTCGGGTCAGACCGATGCGTCGGTGAACGGGTTGTTCAGTGGCTCGACGGTAGCCCCAACGGACGATGCCGCGGCGTCAACGCTCGCCGGAGCATTCGGCGGCGCCCAGCCCGAGGCCCCACCGCCCGCCCAGGAGCGCGCGGTTCGCCCGGCGAAGAACGAGCTCTCCCTCGACACGGTCTTCCGCGAAAGCTCGTCGAGCGACGGCGGCCCGACCCGCCGCGAATCGAGCGCGTTCTCGTTCGACCAGTTCTTCGGAAACGACACGAACACCGACAACGTGTCGCCGATCGAGGGCGCGGTCGAAAACCATGATGAAAGCGCGGGTGCCGAGACCGAACAATTCAGCAGTTGGCTGTCGGGACTCAAGAAAAAGTGAGAATCGCGGTTCTCAACGGCCCCAGCCTGAATCTCCTCGGCACGCGAGAACCGGCGATCTACGGGACGACGACGCTGGCGGACATCGAGCATCGATTGACCAGCGTCGGTCGCGAGCTCGCGGTCGACATCGATTTCGCGCAACACAACGGGGAAGGCGACCTGATCGATGCGATTCACCGCATGCGCGGAACGACCGCGGGTGCGTTGGTCAACGCGGGCGCGTATAGCCACACGAGTCTCGCGATCCGCGACGCGTTTTCCGCGGTGTCGGTCCCGTTCGTCGAGATCCATCTGACGAACATCTTTTCTCGCGAACCGGAGCGCCGCACCTCGATGTTGGCTCCCGCCGCGCGCGGCGTGCTCTGTGGCTTCGGCGCGTACGGCTACGAGCTCGCGCTCCGTGGCCTGGTGTCGCTCTTGAATAGTCAGCATGCGTGATCGTCGGCCGGACCGCATTGCCGCGTTGACGGACGTCATCGCGAACGCGCAGCTCGATGGTCTGCTCCTGTCGAGTCCAGCCAATATTCGTTACCTGACGGGCTTCTCAGGCTCGTCAGCCTTGGTCTTCATCACGGCGCGCAAAGAGGTTCTGTTCATCACCGATTTTCGCTATAAAACGCAGGTAGCGGACGAGGTGGGCGATCTCGCGCGCGTGATGATCGAGCCCCAGAGCTTGTGGACGGGCCTCTGGCAAGCGTTGCCCGGGTACGGCTACGTCGAAGTCGCGGGCTTCGAGTCGGCTCACGTCCTCCATCGCGATTTCCAACGGTTGCTCGACGCCGGCGCCCGCTGGCAATGGCGCCCGGTGCTGGACCTCGTCGAGGGGCTGCGTGAGCGCAAGGATCCCGACGAAGTCGCGCTCATTGCCGATGCCGCCTCGATCGCCACCCGTGCGCTGGCGCGGACGCTGCCGGCTGTGCATGTCGGCATGACGGAGCTGGAAGTCGCCGGTGTGCTCGAACAGGCGCTTCGCGACGAGGGGTCAGAATCGTTTCCATTCCCCTCCATTGTCGCGTCAGGCGCGAGATCGGCACTACCCCACGCCCGCTCGTCGGTCAAGGCGATCGAAAAGGGAGATTTCTTACTAATAGATTTTGGTGCCGAAACCGGCGGCTATTGCGCCGACGTCACCAGAACGATGATCGTCGGCTCGGCGACCGAGGAGCAGCACGAGCTGTACGAAATAGTCCGATGCGCCAACGCAACGGCGACCGCGCAGGTGCGGGCCGGGCTCAAGGGAAAGGATGCCGACGCGCTGGCGCGCGACTACATTGAGCGGCGCGGCTACGGTGATGCGTTCGGCCACAGCCTGGGACACGGGTTGGGGCTGGAGGTACACGAGGCGCCGCGTTTGGCGCGGACGGCGGACCAGGTGTTGGCCGTCGGCGCGGTGGTAACTATCGAGCCGGGGATTTACCGGCCGGGCTGGGGTGGTGTACGGATCGAAGACGACGTGCACCTCGGCCCGGATGGACCGGCCGTCCTGACGCACTTCACGCGCGAATTGCTCGAGGTGGCGTGATCGTCCAATGATCGATCTCCGCTATGTCAAAAAGCTGATCGAGCTGCTCGACGGATCGAGTGTCGATTCGATCGAAATATCGTCAGATAAGGGGATGAAGATCCGGCTGTCGAAGTCGCCTTCGCAGCGCGGTGCGGTCCAAGTCGCGGCCCCGGTCTCGGTGCCTGTACTGGCTGCTCCCGCGCCGGCCCGACTGACGCCGGTGGAGGGGGTGGCCACGCAGCCCGGCGAGTCAGACGGGAAGCTGGAGCCGCCGAGACCCAAGTTCTTGGAGATCAAGTCGCCGATGGTCGGAACGTTCTACGCGTCGCCGGAGCCGGGTGCGAAAGCGTATGTCACCGAAGGCCAGCGCATCGCGCGGGGCCAGATGGTCTGCATCATTGAAGCGATGAAGATCATGAACGAGATCGAGTCGGAGTTCGCGGGCATGGTCAAGGAAGTCTTGGTCCAGGACTCGCATCCCGTGGAGTACGGACAAGTGCTTTTCCGGATCGACCCCAATGGCTAGCCCTGCCGCCGCGACCACCGCGCCGGCGGCCGACGCCGCGCCGGCCGCATTCAATTTCAAGGCGATCCTGCAGGAGATGGTGAAGCAGAACGCGTCCGACTTGCACCTGAAAGTCGGCCGTCCGCCCACCCTCCGCGTGCAAGGCGAGCTGTCGCCCTTGCAGCACGCGGCCATGCGCCCGGAGGACCTGAAATCTCTGGCCGAGCAGGTGATGTCGCCTCGCCAGGTCAAAGAGTTCGCCGAGAACAAGGAGGCCGACTTCGCGATCGGCGTCCCGGGGATCGGTCGGTTCCGCGTGAACGTGTACCAGCAACGCGGCACGATCGCCTATGCGTTGCGCTCGATCCCGTATCAGACGAGCACCGTCGAGGAGCTCAATCTGCCCGCGGTCGTCGAGCAGATCGCGATGCGCCCCCGCGGCCTGGTGTTGGTGACCGGGATCACGGGCTCAGGGAAGTCGACGGCGTTGGCCGCGATGATCCAGCACATCAACGAACAGCGGCACGCGAACATCATTACGATCGAAGACCCGATCGAGTTCCTGCATCGCGATATCAACTGCCACATCAATCA
>DATHNL010000068.1:0-15874 GCA_035486035.1 Gemmatimonadaceae bacterium | reverse complement strand
TCGAAGTACCACCCCGCACCGAACGGACCGGCATATCCGTTCTGGATCAGGAGCGACCCGGACACACTATCGATCGTGGTGATATCCAGGGTGCCGGTAGGCTTGAATTGAGTTGGTGCGACGAGCGTGGCTTGCACTTGCAGCACATAGGAGTGCAGTCCCCAATCGCCGCCGGGGACATTGAGCGCGCACACGATCCGTTGCGTTTGCCCGACCGGAAATGCGCCTCTGGGCCAGGCGTCGTTGCACACATCGCTTCCGGCGCCATCGAGGATCACGTGCGCCTGCACGGCGTAGGCGACAGAATCGCCGTGAGCCGGAAGGACAACGTCCGCGGCGATGAGCGGATGTGGGGTCGCCGCGGCGCTGCTGTAAATCAATCGCGGCGTCACCGACTTCCCAACGCGATGGATGGTCGGCAAGGCGTAACTGTATCGCAAGGCTCCACACTCGTACTCAGCGTTCCGAGCGGCGTACGCTCGAAAGCATCGATCGCGCCTTGCGGCTGTCCCGGCGTTGACGGGTGGCGTCAGCAGTTGCACCGTGCGCACCGACATGCTGGACGCGGCGCTCGCGTTGTTGCCCGCCTCGGTAACGGTGAGCGCGATGTTCCCGGTCGCCAACGGGGTCGTCGACGTGGTATAGGAAACCCGAACGGTTGTCGTGGCAGCACTGCCAAGCGGCAACGTGGTCGGGGACACGCTACACGCCGGGCTCGTGGCGATCGCGGCGCCAGAACACGATACCGTGAGCGAATAGTTGCCCGAGTCGCCGCCGACATTCGTGACCGTGAAGTTGCCGAATTCGCTGGTGCTGATCTGGTTCGTGACGTTCGGCGTTTTCGCTCGCACGGTAACGCCGTACGGCGGCTGGTAAAAGGTGACGCTCCCCGTGCTGGTAATGTTATTGACGGTCGTCCCGGTGACCGTCAGGAGATGCGATCCGGGCGCGATGACCATGTTGTCCGTGGCGTACACCGATCCGCCGAGCGGATTGCACGGATAGGTGAAATTGCCCGGCGCGTTTCCGACGGTGAAATTCGATATGATGTTGACGCCGTCGTACGTCACCGTCCAAGCGTTCGTGGCAAGGGACCGGTCCGCACAGACCACCGCCACAACGGGGATGGTCGTGCGCGGTGGAACGGTATCCGTCCCCCCCACGAGCATACCGTTCGCGTAGATCTGGACGCGCGGAGGCGTGGAGTCCGGGCAGTTAACGGACTCCGGATTGCACTGTGCGTGGACGGACCGGGGCGTGATGGCGAACCCAATCGCCGCCACGAGGGTGAGCAACGCAAAGCGAACGACGGTCAGATTCATTGCCGCGCCGGGTTGGGGAGTTACCCAGGACGGTAGTGGCGCGCGCAGTGCTCAACCGTCGCGTATTGGGATGCCGCCCGTGGGCCGATGGGAAGCGAGCGCGTCGATGACGGCCGGCACGCCACCGCTCTCGCGCAGCCGTGTGGGCGTGCAGCCGACATACCGTGACACCATGCGACGGAGGTCCGACTCCGATGAAAAGGCGAGAGCGCGCGCGATCTGACCGATCGAGAGCTCGGGGTCGGCGAGCAGACGGGCGATGCCACACACGCGGCTCCAGCCAATGAGACGCTCCGGCGCCGGCAAGTCCGCGACACGGCACCACGCGCTCAGCGTGCGGCGCGTCACGTCGAGCTCCTCGGCGAGACGTTGGACCGTCAGCGGTCCGGTGGCGGTGCGCCGGAGACAGTGCGCCACAGCCGATGCGGCTCGTCCCGGTGACAGATCGAGTCGCGCGAGGACGTTGTGGACATAGGTCTCGACCGGCGCCGACTGCCATATCTCGCGCACATTGCGCGCGAGATCGTCAAACCCTCGGAGAACCAGCCGATCGACGCCGACGCGGCCTGCCAGCAAGAGATGGGACGCAGTCGCGGCGTCTGGCTCGCCGTGGGCAATGACTGCGCTGTGTGGCGCAACGCGCCGGACGTAGGCGAGCGCGGCGGCGCAACCATCAGTCAGCTCGACCGACTCGTCGAGATGCCAGAGAACGATGTCGGGAGTGGACATCATGGTCCGCGGCAACTGATCGAGACCCTCCACGAACAGGAGGGTGCTCCAGGGATGGAGCTGCGCCCGCACCCGAGCGCGCCAACCTTGATGGCGGCTGGCGGCCAATACCGTCGGCGATGTCCGTCCGTGCACAATCTCGTGCTCTAGGCACCGCCTATGCCGACGGGTCCGGCGATGTCAACTCGGTGGCCGATCGGCGATTACGCCGCGAGCCGTCCACACCCATTCGCATTTTTTCGCACGCGACGATGCGAATTTCGCGCGATAAGATGCGAAAATCTTACGAATGCTTGATCGTCCGCTGCCGGAGTCTCCCCTGCTCGTCGAACACGAACAAGAGATAAATCGAGCGATGGTGGAACAGCGTCGAGGACGAGTCGCGCACTTTGCCTTCGATCCTGTGGGTGCTCGGATCAAAACTCGAGTGCTGGATGTGCAGTGAGTCGAGCACGGCGACGACACGCCCGGGATCGGCGAGGTGCGGCACTGCCTGATTGAGCTGGTCGTCCACCTGCTGGGCGGTCTCACCACGCCCGCTGCATCCAAGAGCCAGCAGCAGCAACGGCCATGTCTTTTTCATTTCAATCGCCTCGTGAGCTCGAACTCGATCTCGGTCTTCTTGCCGTGCCGGTCGATATTCGGACGGGCGAGAACGCGCAGGCGCTCGTCCTCGAGCTGTCCCATCGCGGTGATGGTGCGGCGCAGGACCATGCCGTTCGGGGCCGAGAACTCGACCTGCCAGCCGGGGTGGTTCTCGTCGTCGGCGTAGTACTTCACGACCTCGGCGATCGACTGATTCGTGTACTCATCCCAGACGGTACCCGAGGGCAAGCCGTTCATCGATGGCTGTACGTGACTCGTCGCGGAGTCAGTGCCTGGCATTGGCGGCACGTATGTGCTGAGCGCGCCCACCGGCTGCTTGTCGATCTGGTGCTGCTCGACCGCTTTAATGTCAGCCTTGACGTCCTTTACGTCGGGCAGCTTCTGCTGCACCATGCCCCAGATCTGCATGCCGAGGACAATGCCGCAGCCGAGGAATGCGAGTGTCGTGATCGCCATAACCACGCCCCGCAGGGGATACTGGTGCGGCACGCGCAGCAGGTAGCTCACGAGTGCGAGCAACCCGACGGTGATGCCCGCGGTCACCCACACGTTCGGGACGGCCGCTCCGAGTATCTGATGCACGTGCGCGGCGGCGTTCGCCGAAGTGTCCTGCAGCAGTACGATCATCATGCGACGCGGAGTGTGCGAACGATTTGGCGGAGTTGGGTGCTGCCATCGAGCAGCTCGGCCGAGGCCGAGGTCATTTGCTCGCAGGCGGCGCTCTGTTCTTGGGTCGAGGCGCTGACTTCCTGGGCGGCCGCGGCGTAACCCTCGGCCGTACGGGCGATCGAGCCCAAGCCGAGTGCGGCTTCCTGGACGGCAGCCATGCTCTGGCCGGCGGCCTCGGTGACGCCGTTCGCGGCGGCGCGGGTGCGGCCGGCGAACTCGCCGACGGTGGCGAGGGCCGCGTCGATATCGCGCGTGACTTTCGCGATCTCGGCTACGCGTGACACGCCGACTTCCATCGCGCGGGATACGCCGACTACACGGGCGCTGACGTCGCCCGTTGTGCGGGCGATGTCTTCGGCTGCCTGTCTAGCCTGCGTGGCGAGCGCGCGGACTTCGTCGGCGACGACTCGGAACCCTCGGCCCGCATCACCGGCGCGTGCGGCCTCGATCGCGGCGTTGAGGGCGAGCAGGTTCGTTTGATCGGCAATGCCTCGGACCAGGCCCGCGAACCGGTTGACGTCATCCGTGCTCGCCGTGAGGGCCGAGACCTCGGACGCAGCTTGTTGGACGGTGTCGCGCACGTCTTTGAGGATGCCGAGCGCGCGCTCGACTTCTTCGCGTTTGGCGTTGGCCGAGTTCGCGACGTCGGCCGCGAGCTGGGTGACTTCCTCGACGCCCGAGCGAACGCCAGTGGTGCGCTCCGTGACACCCTTGAGCAGCGCGTCGATGCGATGCAGCGCCTCCACCTGACTCGTGGCCCCCGCGGTGACCTCGCCCATCGAGTCGGCCGTCTGCGACGCCGCATTCGAGATCTGCTCGGCCACGGTGGTGAGATCATGCGCGGACTTGGCGACACTCTCGGCCGTCGCGCTGGCGACACCGACCACCTTCGCCAGCGACTCGGCCGATTGGTTGAGGGCCGAGGCCAGCGTCTCGAACTCGCCGGGCAGCGCGGCGGTTGTGCGTGAGGTCAGGTCGCCATCGCTCAGGTGCTGTGCGTGCACGAGGAGCTGCTGGAGCGGACCCGCTATGCCGCGAACCGTGCCGCGGACGACCAGGAGCGAGAGCGCCATGGCGGCGAGAATGGCGAGCACGAAAAGAAAAGCGCGGCGAGCGGCGTCATCGCCCAAGCGGACCGACTGCTCGCGCTCGCGCGCGCCCTTGAGCTGGGCGAGGCGATCCAGGTCATCGAGAACGGCGCGCACGAGCGGGCGGGCGGCCGAGCGCTCGGTGATTGCCGCATCGACGCGTCCGAGCGCGTGGAGGACGTGGGCGAGGGAGAACCGCACCTCGAGCTGGGAAAGCTTGGCATCGACATCGGCGAGGAGCGCCACTTCGACCGCGGTCTGATCGTGGCGCGTCGTCATCTCGTGCTGTATCGCGTGCGCGTTCTCGCTCAGCGACCGATACTCGGCCGCAACCGAGTCGCCTTGCGTGTCGAGCAACCGGCCGGCGGCATCGACTTCGCGCGCGACGTCGCTCGAGAGGCGCGAAGCGAGCTGGGCATCGCTCTGGGCGCCCGATACCGAGTCTTTGACGGCGATGGAGAGGTAGTGGAGCGCGGACCAACCGATGGCGCCGGCCGCGAGTAAGAGCACGAGGAGACCTGCGAACCCGATCCACAGTCGCTCGGCGATCGATCGCGAGCGCTTGAGTCCGCTATTGTCGGAGGTCATCTGTTTTGGGACGAACAAGCTCGACTCTTGCAACTGTTTAAGCGCCGTATGACTTATCCGGAAGTGTCGAGAGAACAGCCTCGTCTGGCCGATCTTACTGTCGCGCTTGGCGCGAGCGATGCGAAGCGCCATCTGATCTTTGGCGCGTTCTTGGTCGGCCTCGCCGCGAACATCGGCGTGGCCCTCTCGCTCCGCAACAATTTCCCATTCGAGGACTCGGTCAATCACCTCACGCGATGGGTCCTCATGGCCCACGCGTGGACCGGACACGGAGCGCCGTACGTGCGGCTGCACGCGATCCCGAGTCCATACCTCGGCCTCGACCTCGTCGGCGCCGCGCTCGCGACGGTGCTCTCGCCCGAGATGACGCTGCGTGTGACGGCCGTACTCATGGTCACGGCTATCCCGATCGGGTTCTATCTGCTCCTGCGCGCCGTGAATCGGGAGAACACGGGCTGGGCACTCGTGGGTGTGCTGGTGGGCTTCGGATTCTTTGCCCACGTCGGTTTCATGAATTACGCGATCGGCATCGGGATCGCGCTGGCTTGGCTCGCGGCGTGGTGGCCGTATAGGGCCGCGCTGTCACCAGCGCGCTTCGCCGGCCTCTCGATGGGGATCATCGTCGCGTATCTCTTTCACCTCTCGGCGCCGCTGATCGTCCTCGTTGTCATCTGGCTCGACATGCTGCTCAACTGGCGGGATAGGCGCTGGAAGGGTGTCGTCGGCATCACCGCCGTGCTCGTGGCGTTTTTCCTCCTACAGGCCGCGCTGACGCCGATCGTCGCACCGGGGACGCATACGTTCTCGCGTTTTGGTACGCCGTGGTCCAAGATCCGGAATCTCCTGACGCCCTTTTATGTGTTCGGCTATGGGCAGGCGATTGTCGCGACGGCGACCTATCTGCTCGCGCTCGGGCTCTTTCTCCGTACGAACCCGCGGCCCTCGCTCAAGACCACCTGGGGGCTGTCCGTTCTCGCGTTCCTGGGACTCTACTTCGTCTTTCCCGCGAACCTGCCCGGCGTTGCCTATCTCGATATGCGGTGGCTCGTGCCCGCGATGTTGTTGCCGTTCGTTCTGGCTGGACGAGAGGCGAAGGCGCCGGGTCTCGGTGCCGTCACGGCACTCCTCGTGGCGTGCTTGATCAACACGGCGACTCTCGCGCGATCCGATCACGCGATCGACCGCCAGCTCGATGACTACGCGGCCGCGCTCAACCAGATTCCGCCGGCGAAGAAGGTGCTGCCGCTGATTGCCGACCATATGCGTTGGGGACCGCGTGTGCTCCCGTATCGGCATTTCGCATTCTGGTACCAGATCGAACGCGACGGCCGTGAGCCCGGGTTGTTCGGGTGGCCGAGAGAGAGCTTCATGCCGTACTTCGAGGAGACGGGCGGTCTGTACGATCCACAGGGGTGGGATGGCGGGCCTGTGGAACGCCGAGAGCCGCTCGACTGGGAGCGGATCTTGGCGCAGTACGATTATGTGATTGTCGCCGGGCCAGACCCGCGTGTGCGCCAGGAAGTGAGCGCGCACACGCAGGTGGCTTATAGCGTCGGAGAAATCTCCGTCTACGCGGTGCTTAGGCCGCCCAGTCCCGGAGCGTAGACGCGGCCACGCCGCGGCGCACGCGGGCAAGCGCGCGGTCGCGGAGCTGACGCACCCGCTCGCGGCTCACGCCGAAGATCTGACCAATCTCTTCGAGCGTCAGGGGCTCGCCGGTCTCGAGGCCATAGTACAGCGCCAAGATGCGGCGATCGCGCGGCGGCAACTCTTCGAGCGCGCTCCAGAGTGCCTCGCGGCGCGCCCGCTCATCGAACCCGGGCGGCAGTCCATCGTCATCTTCGCTGGCCACGAAATTCGCCAGCGTCGCGCCACCATCTTCCGAACCGTTACGCGACACAGGCTCATCGAGCGACCGCTCGGGATACGCGAGGGCCGAAAGGCTCTGCACCATTTCGACCGACAGACCACAGACTCGCGCGACCTCGTCGACCGTGGGCTCGCGATTGAGCGCCTGACGAAGAGCGGTTTGCGCCTTGCCGAGACGTGCCACATCGGCCGCGCGCCCCAAGGGGAGGCGGACCGAGCGACCCGTGGTGGTGATGGACGACAGGATCGCTTGCTTGATCCACCACACGGCGTAGCTGATGAAATTCACGCCGACGTCGGGATCATACTTATCCGCGGCGCGGCACAGGCCCGCGTTCGCCTCGCTGATCAGATCATCGAGCGGGAGACCGCGGTTCTGGTATTTCTTGGCGACTGAAAACGCGAACCGGAGGTTCGCGGTGATCAACTCCTCGCGCGCGCGCGCGCGATCGCCGGTCGACACGCGCGGATTGCGCATGCGGCGGGCGAGATCCTTCTGGGCTTGTGCGGAGATAACGGGGGTACGACGTAATTCCTCAATGTACAAGTCGAGGATGTCCGCTCCTGGAACATCCCCGCCGGCGGCCGGTTGCGTGAGGTGTCCGGCCGTCGCCTTGGCATGCTTCACTATTCGGGACCCGGTTAAGTGGTGTGCCGGCTACGAAATGGCCGGACATCAAGTGCGAACAAGATAATCAAAGAGCAGCCTCGGCGGCGTATTTTTTTCTAAAGAATACAAATGTTCCCCAGTTGCCGCTGCACCGGGTGCGCGTCTCACAAATGTATGCGGAGATCTTTTTTTCGAAACGCCGTAAACGCCATTTCTGGTGTGACGCTTGCGCTCGCTGCTTGCCGGCCCGTCAAGCAGGTTTCGGCGCTCGGCAAGGATATCGCGCATGAGTTTGGGCGGCCCATCATGGTCTCGGTCGACCGGAGGAGCCACCTGATTCTCGTCATTCCGCCGGCTAAGGTCGATACCACGAAGCCCGATTCGGTTCAGCGCGATACGACGGATCCGCCGACGCTGGCTCGGCACGTCGCCGAGTATGCGGTCGCGCATTACCAGCACAAATCGTCGCTCAAAAGCGTCACGGTCATCTTTGACGCTGGCGACAATGACTCCACTATGACGTTTGGTAACTACACGTGGAGTGCGGACGATTTGTCTGGGAAAACGCACGCGGTGGCGGGAACACCGGGCGAGAAATCCGACTAAAACCTTCGACGCCTTTCGGGCGTCTTATACAGTGAAAGCGAGCCACAAAACTTTCTTGTACCACCGCACGTAGTGCCCAGTGCGAGACCTAATAGGAGTTAACTAAATGCCCTCGATGACAATGGCGCGCCGGCAAGAGTCGGCCGTCTGCCCCCACTGCGATTCTCTCGTTCGTACGCATACCCAACAGCGGACCGTCACGGTAAACCGGACTCGGCTTCGCGTCCCCAACGTGACCGTTGATGTCTGCCCGGAGTGCGGCGGGATGATTTCCGTCTCCCGTAGCGCATTGGCCCAGTTCCGCGAGGCCGGCGTCCCGAAGTAAGTTTCAGATCGCTCCTTACTTCGGGAAGGCGGTCATGGGTGAGATCGGTATCGAAAAAATTCTGCTCCTGCTGTTGATCATCCTTTTGCTCTTCGGGGCCAAGCGGCTGCCTGAGTTCGGCCGCTCCCTCGGCAAGGGAATCAGGGAGTTCAAAGGCAGCTTGTCGGGCGTCAAAGAGGCGATCAATGAGGCGCCCCAGCAGGACCAGGTGAACGCGGGTCGCGCGGATACGACGAACACCACCGCGCCCACGCGATCGGAAACGGCTGGAGATCAAACGACCAGGGAGCCGCGCCGGCTCATTGGTTGAGATGAAAGGTTCGCTCCGGGGGATGTCCCTGGAGCGGCACTTGAGCGATCCAGCGCTCAAGCAGCAATTCGTGACGCCGATGTTCGATATCATCGCGTCGCGATATGACGAGTTCACGCGACTGTTCTCGTTCGGGCTCGATCGGCACTGGAAATCTCAGTTGCTGAGCGAGTTCGAGTCGCATGTGGGCCCCAATACTCGCGCGCTCGATCTCGCCTGTGGGACGGGCGATCTCACGTTCGCGCTCGCCGCGAAGGGCGCTCAGGTCACGGGAGTGGACGCATCCCCTCGGATGATCGAAGCGGCGACGCAGCGGTCACGCGGGCCGCTCTCGCCATCGTTCGTGGTCGGCGACATGACCGCGCTCGATGTGAGCGATGCATCGATCGATATCGTCACCGCCGGATACGCGCTACGCAACGTGCCGGATGTTCGCCGAGGATTGCGAGAGATAGCGCGAGTGGTGAGGCGCGGCGGCCGACTGCTGACGCTCGATTTTTATCGCCCCACGAACGTCGTGTGGCGCCAGGTTTTCTTGGCCTATTTGAGCGCCGCGGGCAATACCGTGGGCTGGCTCTGGCATAGAGAGCCAGTCGTCTACGGCTACATCGCCCGATCAGTCGACCACTTCGTCTCGATCCAAGAGTTCAACGCCGCGCTCGTCGAGGCCGGGTTCGCCGTCGAGCGAGTCTATTCCCACCTGTACGGCGGGATCGCGGTCCACCACGCACTACGTACCTGAGTCCGGCGCCCGCTTGTCGTCGAACGGCTCGAACTCCCCAGTATCGAGCCCCCGATCCGCATCCCCGCCGAGCTCGCGCCGCTTGGCCTTCTTCTGATCAGCTTTCGTTTTCTCCTTCGGATCAACCGTCGGAACCACCGGCTCCCGGGACCGTGACTCTTTGTCGGTCATCATGCCAGACCGGGCCGCAATTCGCATGCCCTATACCACAGCAGCGCTTGGTGTTACGGCTGTGGGACGGACTCGGTAACCCCGCGTCAATAGAGTGACACGCCGTCCCAGTACCCTGGGCTCCACTCTGACTCGGGGGATAGGTGCCACGAAACGTTATCTACGCGGGACTCGTGCTCACGGCCGCTGTAGCGCTCGCCGCGTGCGATTCGAGCAAGCCGCTCGCGCCAAGCGCATCGGAATCGGTCGCGGACGCATCCGGGACCGGCGGCCTGCATGTGATCAAACACGTGCTCTTGATCTCGGTCGATGGGATGCACAACGGCGATCTCACGCACTACGTCGCGACGCATCCGAGCTCCGTGCTCGCCAAGTGGGAGCACAGTGGCGTCACGTACAGCAACGTGACCGGCTCGAAACCCTCGGACTCGTTCCCCGGGCTCCAACAACTCATCAGCGGCGCGTCAGCCGCGACGACTGGCGTGTGGTACGATGTCAGCTACGATCGGCAACTCTCGCCACCGGGCTCGAACTGCTCCACGGTCGGCACCACCGTCACGTTCGATGAGTCGATCGACATCAACTCCACGCGCCTCGATGGCGGCGGTGGCATCAACCCCGCCGCGCTGCCGCGCGATCCCAATAACGGCTGCACGCCGGTCTATCCGTGGCAGTACGTGCGCGTGAACAACATCTTCGAGGTCGCGCACGACGCGGGCTACGTGACCGCGTGGTCGGACAAGCACATCGGCGCGTACACGATCGTCGAAGGCCCATCAGGAAAAGGCGTGACCGATCTCGCCAACCTCGAGGTCGCGGGTACACTGCCCGATGGGAAGACGCCGGGCACCGACGTCAACGACAACATCACGTACGACAGCATGAAGGTCGCCTACGTGCTGAACTGGTGCCGCGGACTGGATCACACGGGCAAGAAGCACATTGGCGTGCCGGCGATCTTCGGCATGGACTACCAGTCGGTGGTGACCGGCCAAACGGTCAACAGCTACTATCACGCCGACTACACGCCGTCGGTGCAGCTCGGCAAAGCGCTCGACTACGTCGACAGCACGCTGGGCCGCATGGAAGCGACGCTGCGCGAAACGGGGGTGGCCGACGAGACACTGATTATCGTTACGGCCAAGCACGCCCAAGGGCCGATCCTGCCGTCGCAGGTCAGGATCATTGCTGACACCTTGCTGCAGACGCAGGTCGACAGCGTCGCCCCGAACCTCGTCGCGGGCTCGACCCTGGACGACATCGGGCTCCTCTGGCTCAGCAATCAAGACCTGACCTCGGCGGCCGTCGACAAGATTCAGCTCAACGCGGCGACGAACGGCGCGCAGCACATCCTGTGGGGCACCAGCCTGACCGCGGGGAACGCCGGCTTCCCTGGATTCCCGAGCCCTCTCCAGGACAGCCGCACGCCCGACATCATCGTGCTGCCGCAACCCGGCGTGATCTACGATCCGATCGGCACGACGGTGCTCGAGGACCACGGCGGGTTCCACGACTACGACGTCGAGCTGCCGATCCTTCTGTTCCTGCCCGGGGTCCCCGAGACGCACATCGACGCACCGGTAGATTCGAGATCCGTGGCCACAACCGCCCTCTGGGCGATCGGCCTCAACCCGGGCCTTTTGGCCGGGGCAGTCATCGAGGGTACGCCCGTCCTTCCCGGGTGGCTCGAAGCGTACACGCATCGCTCGCAGCAGGTCGTGGCGTCTAAGTAAGTAGCGCTTAACGAAACAGAGAGTCGCGCGAGACGAAAAGTCCGCGCGACTCTTTTGCGGGTCGATCGTCTCTCTAGCATGAGCGCCGCATACAAGTACGCCGCGGCCCTTGTTCTGGCCGCTCTCGCGTCTCCGACTCCCGAGAATCCCGATTGGGTGATCATCCCCGGCTCCCGAGTCGGTGCGATTACCGCCAAGTGCACATTGGCCGATGTCGCCCGCTCCTACGGCGAAACCAACGTGCGCCTCAAGCGGGACGCCGGCGTGGTCGAGGCCGTGATCTTTCCCGATGACTCATTGCGCCGCATCGAGATCACCTTTGGCGACACGGTCAACCTGCGCTATCCGAAGAGCGTCACGCTCCGCGGATCGCAGTCCGTGTGGCACACCATGTCGGGCGTGAGCCTCGGCACCACGGTCGACGATCTGCAGAAGCTCAACACCAAGCCGTTCGAGTTCAACGGCTTTGGGTGGGATTACGGCGGGCAGGTGGTCAACTGGCACGGTGGCGCCTTGGCGCGCGATACCACGCTCACGATCCGGCTCGACGCGCTCCACCTGTTCGACAACAAGCCGTACCGGTCGGTCATGGGCGACAAGAAAGTCTCCTCGTCGAACCGTCTTGCCCGTGAGCTCAGGCCGTACGTCGGCGAGATAGCGATCCACCTCACGGGCAACTGAAGATTTCGTAGATTAGGGGCCTCCCTTCGAGAGGCTTCTCCCGTGTTTGCTCGCTGGTGCGTACTTGCTCTCCCCGTGGCGCTCGGCGCGCAGAATGTCGTGCCGAACGAACACCTCGTCGTCGACGGCATCCCCCCGATCTCGGCGCGCGTGGCCGAGACAGTCGGACGCTACACGGAGTTCCGGAGCGCGGCGCTCCAGGATTGGCACCCGACGCGCCGCGAGATCCTGATCGGCACGCGCTTCGCCGACGTCGTGCAGATGCACGTGGTGCGGTTCCCCGGCGGCGATCGCCGCCAGCTCACGTTCTTCCCCGATCGCGTGCTGGCCGCGAGCTACCAGCCGGCGACCGGCGCGTATCTCGTCATCGAGCGCGACGTCGGCGGCAGCGAGTTCAATCAGCTGTACCGGTTCGACCCGGTGACGGGCGAAGCGACGTTGCTCACCGATGGCAAGAGCAAGAACGACGTCGGGCCGTGGTCGACCGGCGGCACGCGCATCGCCTACCGTTCGACGCGCCGGAACGGGACCGACACCGACATCTACATCATGGATCCGGCCAATCCCTCAAGTGATCGCAAGGTGCTCGAGGTGCAGGGCGGCGGATGGGCGCCGCTCGACTGGTCGCCCGATGACAAATCGCTGCTCGTCTCCGACTACCACTCGGTGAACGAGAGCGCGCTCTGGCTCATCGACCTCGCCACGGGCTCGAAGCGCCGGCTCACACCCCCGGGTGTGGTCGCCTACGGCGGCGGACAGTTCAGCCCCGACGGGAAGCTCGTTTACGCGACGAGCGACGAGGGCGCCGAGTTCGCCCGTCTCATCGCGATCGACGTCGCGACCGGCGTCGCGCACGTCGTGAGCCGTGAGCCCAAGTGGGACGTCGAGGACTTCGCGCTCTCCCACGATGGGAAGACGCTGGCCTACGTCACGAACGAGGACGGCATCAGCATCGTGCACTTGATGGATCCGAAAACGGGCGCCATCCGCCACTCGGCCAACTTGCCCGTCGGCGTCATCGGCGGACTGCGTTGGCACCGCAACAACCGGGACCTGGGCTTCGTGGTCAGCTCGGCGCGCTCGCCACAGGACGTCTACTCGCTCAACGTCGAGACCGGGAACGTCGACCGCTGGACCGAGAGCGAGACTGGCGGGA
The DNA here is from genome assembly GCA_035486035.1 of Gemmatimonadaceae bacterium. Classification (GTDB taxonomy): domain Bacteria; phylum Gemmatimonadota; class Gemmatimonadetes; order Gemmatimonadales; family Gemmatimonadaceae; genus DASRDS01. The sequence goes on along the minus strand of DATHNL010000068.1, from coordinate 2,669 downwards.
TCGATCCCAAGACGTTCGTCGAGCCAAAGCTGGTCCACTGGAAAGGCACCGACGGGCTCACGCTCTCCGGATTCTTATATCAGCCTGCCACGAAGTTCACGGGCAAGCGTCCGGTCATCATCGACATCCACGGCGGTCCCGAGGGCCAGTCACGGCCGGGATTCCTGGGACGGTTGAATTATTTCATCGATCAGCAGGGCGTCGCGATCATCTTCCCGAACGTCCGGGGTTCGACCGGGTACGGCAAGACGTTCGTCGCCGCCGACAACGGCGTCAAGCGCGTCGACGCGTACCACGACATCGGTACGCTCTTCGACTGGATCGCGACCCAGCCCGACCTCGACGCGAGTCGCGTCATGGTCACCGGCGGCAGCTACGGCGGGCACATGACCCTCGTGACGGCGACATTGTACGCCGACAAGATCACGTGCGCCCTGGACGTCGTCGGCATGTCCAACCTCGCGACGTTCCTCGAGCACACGGAGAGCTACCGTCGCGATCTGCGCCGCGTCGAGTACGGCGACGAGCGCGACTCGACCGTCCGGGCGTTCATGGAGGCGATGGCTCCGCTCAACCACGCGGACAAGATCACGAAACCCCTCTTCGTCGTCTCCGGCGCGAACGACCCGCGCGTGCCCAAGTCCGAGGCCGACCAGATCGTTGGCGCGGTTCGGCAACATGGGACGCCGGTCTGGTATCTCGTCGGCCTCGACGAAGGGCACGGGTTCGCGAAGAAGAAGAACCAGGACTACCAGCAGTACGCGACCGTCGCGTTCGTCCAGCAGTACTTACTCGGCGGCGTCCAATAGGCCGCCTCAGCGACAGCGAGCCAACAAGTGCCGCGGCGCGGGGGCTGATGGGAAGAGCTTCCGCGCCGCGGTTGCGTGCGTGATCACCGCACCGCAGTGCCCCCGGCGCTCCTCGGCCTCGGCGACGCGGACTTGGATACGATAGGAGCCCGGGTCGACGCGGGCGGCGATTTCGAGAGGGCCGGCCGAGGTCTCGTCGTTGGCGATCGCCATTGCGACCGCCTCCTGGGTGCTGCGCAGGATTGAGGCGGCGCCGAGGACGAAGATCACGACGGCGGCTAGGATCCGGGGAATGGGGATGCGGAGGCCTGGGTTGGCCTGAGGCGTGAGGGCGCCGAGGGTGGCCCAGACCAACAGAGTGGGCGCGGGTAACAACAATACCGCGTCGAAGGCGCCGACGGTGAATACCGCGAGGACCGTCGCGATGAGCGTAAGTGGCGCGCCAGTGGCGGCGAGCGTGATTAGCCCTAAGGCCAGGAAAAGCGTGGCCACTAACCCGCGCTCAGACAAGAACGCGGCCCAGTCGCTGGAGGGCCAAGGGTTCGCGGTCATGCCGTCGTCGCTGTCGAGCGACGGGTCGTTCGGCGCGGCGTACTTCGGGTAGACGACGGGCCAGTTGCCCGGGCCGACGCCCAGGATTGGGTGGGCCAGGGCGATCTTGGTGGTCGTCGAGTACTGGACGATGCGACCGTGGCCGCTGCCGTCGCGGTAGTCGGCGACGCCGACGGCCGATTCCAAGTAAGGGTTTCGGCTCTTCCAGTGGAGCGTGTTCGGCAGCACCAACGCCGCGAGCACGCCGGCCGCGGCGGCGCCGACGAGGATGACGGCTCGGCCGATCGGTGGACGGTAGCCGGAACGCCACGCCGCGATCAGCGCCAGAACAAAACAGAGGCCCGCCGCTAGCCAGGCCGCGCGGGAGCGCGAGAGGATGAGGGCCCACACGACGACGCCTAGGCCGACGGTGCCGGCGAGAAATGCGATGAACCGGCGGGTGTCGAGGATGATCAGCACGAGCACCGGGAGGCCGATCGCGGCCAGGTGGGCCACGAAGTTCCGATTGCCGAGCGTGCCGCCGGGAGCGCGGTTCAAGCTCAGGAGGTCGCCGTGGCCGCCATAGGCCTGAAACAGGGACGTTCCGGCGGCGACCACGACGGCGAGGGCGATGGCGCCGAGGACCTGGTGGCCCAAGCCTGCGCGGGAGAGGCCGCGGGTGGTCCAGAAAATCAGGATTCCGGCCAGGCTGATGGCCAGCGCCCGCCAGGCGAGCCAGCCGTTGAGCGCGAACCAAGACGATGCGGCGCTTAGACCTAGGAATACGAAGAGCAGCACGTCGGCCCGGCTGACGGCGGGCTTGTGTGCATCCCGGTGCGCGAGCAAGAGGAGCGCGGCGGCGGTCGCGGTCAGGCCGAGGACGAGCTCCTTCGGCACGAAGTAGCGATCGAGGTCAAATGTCTTGTAGGGCAGCGCGGCGAGGACGACGGCGATCGCGCCGGCCTGCACCACGCGCATTGCGGCGCGTTCCGCGGTCATTGGGGTAAATTTCATGGTGCAACTCAGTGTTCGTCATGCCCTGGTTTCGTCCGGGCACATCATCCAACGCCTGACGGCGCGCCGGTTGGCGAAGGTGGCGTTTGTCATTCTCGCCATCGTTGGGGCGCGAGAAGTGATTGGGTACGCGCTCTATGTCCTCGAGCGGCCGCCCGACGCACCGCCACCCGCGGTCGCCCAGCATCTGAGAGACGAGCTACGGCGCTCTGGGGAAAGGGCGCTGTACGCCGTGCCTGTGTCTCGGCACGTCTGGTGGTCGCCAAAGGCCACACCGGGCATGCTCGCGGTCACCGATCGACGGCTCATCTTCGT